>JBCDMA010000053.1:0-16279 GCA_038744645.1 Pseudomonadota bacterium
CATCGAGCATGATTGGACCGCCAATTTTTCTATTAATAATTAGTCCGATTGTAGTAAATGTGCTTGAACCTTCTAATGCCCAAAACACTTTGCTACGCATCACTGAGATTGCACGTTTTGGTGCTTTGATTGCATACAGTACAAGTAGAAATGCATTGAGAAGCTGCACAGGCAGATAAACCAATAGACGTACTATCTTATAGTTGACGAGTGAGTATTGTCGATATCTTGTCAACTTGACATTATTGGTCAACGCCGTTTCATGTAAGAGTCGATAAAATAGCGCAAACACACTGCCAAATAATAAGTAATAAAACAGGACGGAAACAACTTGGTAGCTATATCGCAGTGCATAAGTTTCGATATTTGCTTTGATGATGCCCAATTCACTTAGTGCCTTTGTTTCTCGAAGGACAATTTTCTGTAATTGGTCCTTTGCAAGTTGTTTCTTATTATTTTTGAGGGCCACCATGGACTGCGATGTGACCGTCTCTACAAATGCGAAGTCAGCCGCAACAAAAAGAATGAGAACATCGAACGCCCATTTGTATTGTGCAAAATAATATAGGATGAAAAGAATGATTATTATCGGAAAGGATAATATAGATAGTGCAAGGGCACCCGATATGACAGCTTGTTGACTATTTACATTGTCGGGCAGTACCTTCTCTGATATGCGCCGGCAAAGCAATTGCCAAAACGAAATAAAAAACAGTGGTGTTTGCCTACGCCAACGCTTCCCTATGACAATGATAATCAAACACACAAGCAATGGTTGGCTTGCATCAAGCAGGGTAAAAGCAAATTCCAATGTTTATGATTGTATCGATTTGATCAGGTGCATTACCAAATTCGCTGAATTCTTGGCAGCAACCTTTAAATACTGCTCAAATGTGATGGGTGATTCTTTGCCCGCGATATCAGACAAACTTCGAATAACAACGCTCGGCGTCGACATCATAAAACAGACTTGTGCGATAGATGCCGCTTCCATTTCCACCGCTTTCATTGTCGGGAAGTTTCGCCTAACGAGTTCGGCTTGGTCCTCTCTACCAATAAAGCTGTCACCTGAACAAATAAGCCCCATCTTTGTTGTAATGCCATCGATAAATTTTGCTGCATTAATTGCAAGCTGAGTGAATTCTTTATCTGTTTCATATGATAAAGGCATACGTGATGCTTGCCCTAGCTCATACCCAAAATGCGTAAGGTCAATGTCATGATGAATCAAGCGGTCAGCGACAACAATATCGCCAATGTTTAAGGATTTATCATATCCGCCCGCAGAACCAGTATTAATAACAAGATCAGGTTGATAGTTATCAATTATCAGTGACGTCGCGATAGCCGATGCGACCTTTCCAATGCCACTTTGCACTAAAGCAACATCGTGTTGATGTAGCTTCCCCTCGAATACCGTAAGATGCCGTATCGCGCTAGTCTTTTTTGCAGTAAGTGATGAAGACAGCAACTCAACTTCTTCTTCCATAGCACCAATGATAGCAATTAGCATTATTACCCTTTATTGAAAAAACGTCGTGATATCAAGCAGGTTAAACCAACAGGAGCTAGAATGTCGAATGGTTTTCAGTTGCTATGTCAGCATGGCACTTCGATTAGGAGAAAGTGGTCTTGTCAGGCGTTTCTTCTTCGTGGCTAATGCTTTGTTTTGAATCGCGAGATCAAGTGGCAGTTTACCTTGTTGACGTCTTAGCGGGATCAGTTTGGTTTCAATACACTCTCTCATTTGTTGTAACGTATATCCTGCCTTTACCTGGATCCTAGCATGTGGAATTGACGCTGCATCTAGAGAGCTTGTAACAAAGAAGTCGCGCTGCACCTTATGTGATTCTTTTCCTTGTCCGTACACTAAATCTATCGCGAGGACAGGACATAGGTCTTTGCGATCGCACAATACAAAATCCACTTTTTTTCCTTCGGCGCGAAGTAGGGCACTGTTGGCGATTTTCTTGTTTGTGTTAGTTTTTAGCGATACCAAGTCGACCAATCTGACGCGACATAATACTCGAAATTCATCGCCTATTGCTGCTTCGATTAATTGAAGAAATTGCCTCTCGGCCGCAGAGAACAACTGTTGCTTTTTTGAGAAGGGAAAAGATACTGTATTGTCGCTTAGTTTTAACGCGACTACTGCAATAGTGATTAATAAAACCATGAGTACTATAGCGATTTCCATGAACACCCCTAAAATGACGATACGCTTTGGTAAACAGGTTGAGCAAAGCATATGCCAATCTTGAATTTATAGTTATTTGAATGTCGAATTTAATAAACAGCAGCAATTTAAACGTAGTTGACGAAAGTCTTGTCTGCAACTGCTCGCGTTAACAATAACGATACTAGATATTCTTGCAAGATGAGTGGCGTGATAGGAAATAGATAGTAAACCCCTGAATTAATTATAGATTACTTCAGGGGCCGGTTGACTAGTTAAATATTAAATTTATGTAAAAAATGTTTTGAAAACGACTGAGATAGATGATTTATCTAGCTTATTGATACTTTAAAGATTTAAACCTATTCTGTATCAAATGCTCTTAACAAGTATGTCCACCTGTGTCCCTTCACCGTCTTCAGAGATAATAAGCGTGGTGTTTTTGTCTGCTGTCTGCAATAACGTTCTTGACTTTATCTCTTTCACAATTGGGTACTCGGCAGAATAGTAATCAATCACCGCTGCGGGTGATTGCGGGATATGCAATACCATAGATGCGGGAAAGTCTGCGGCAAAAACTTGACAAAATTTGCCGTCATCAGGAATTTTTACGCTATTAAAATCTGAAGGGCATACTCTTGTTTCGGCTTTAATCGATGCATCGTTGGCCTCTGACGAGGTTGAAACAAAAACTAAAGCGCTCAATAAAATGCCTATTGCGACAAGCTGATTTATTCTTCCTAGAATAGCGTTTTGTCCTGTCAATGGTGTTGTCAATTGCGTCACGTTAATATCCTCTCACATGGTAATGGAAAACGTACATTAACTTTGTACATTCGCCAACACGGAGAATACCTGCGAAGCCTTTTTACTACAACCCATAAAAGGTACATGTAGCTGTCCATAGTTATTGATTGACACACCTTTGATATAGGGCTTTAAACTTCCATGTAATCAAGCATGCCTTCTGCTGCTTTTCTGCCTTCATCGATAGCAGTAACAACCAAATCTGAACCTCGCACCATGTCCCCGCCAGAGAAGATTTTGGGATTGCTTGTCTGGAATGGAAATACTCCTTGCGCAGGTGCTCTCACACGACCTTTTTCATCGAGTATAATGCCATAGTCAGCGAACCAAGATGCTGGGCTAGGCGAAAAACCAAACGCGATGATCACTGCATCAGCTTCTAATACATGGGCTGAATTTGGCACCTCGACTGGTCGTCTTCTGCCCGCCGCATCTGGCTCGCCCATCTCAGTTTTTACCATGCGAACACCGATTGCTTTACCTTTATCATCAACGGCAATATCAATTGGTTGCATATTAAACTGAAAATCAACGCCTTCTTCCCGCGCATTCACGACTTCTCTTCGCGAACCAGGCATACTTTCTTCGTCTCGACGATAGGCGCAAATGACTGATGAAGCACCTTGTCTGATTGATGTTCTTACACAGTCCATCGTAGTATCACCACCACCCAGCACAACGACACGCTTGTCTTTCATGTCGATGAACTCATCAGATGATACTTCAGTACCCATGACTTTACGTGTATTAGCCACTAAGAACGGTAGCGCTTCATACACTCCTTCGGCGTCTTCTTTTGTAAATCCACCCTTCATTGAAGTGTATGTGCCCATACCGAGGAAAACTGCATCATAATCATCAATGAGTTTTTGAAATGGAACGTCTTTACCGATTTCGGTGTTAAGAACAAATTCAATACCCATCTCAGAGAAGATTTGTCGGCGTAATTGAATAATCTCTTTTTCAAGTTTAAACGAAGGTATACCAAAGGTAAGTAAACCACCGATTTCTTCATATTTATCAAATACTACTGGCTTGACACCATTTCTAACTAATATGTCTGCACATGCCAAGCCTGCCGGTCCTGCACCAACGATAGCAACTTTTTTGTCAGTCCATGTGACATCGGACATATCCGGACGCCATCCCATTTTAAACGCGGTATCGGTGATGTACTTTTCGATACTGCCGATAGTTACGGCACCAAAGTCATCATTGAGCGTACATGCACCTTCACAAAGCCGATCTTGTGGACACACTCTACCGCATACTTCCGGTAAGCTATTTGTTTTGTGACAGAGGTCAGCTGCTTCAAGTATCTTTCCTTCGTTAGCTAGTTGCAGCCATTGGGGAATGTAGTTGTGCACTGGGCATTTCCATTCGCAGTAAGGGTTGCCGCAGTCCAGACAACGATCGGCTTGGCCTTCGGCCTGAGATTGCGTCATTGAGTGATAGATTTCTCCAAACTCTTCTCTGCGCACTACTATTGGCTTTTTAGGCGGATCGATCCGTGCTACGTCTACAAATTGATATACATTTTTTGCCATGTTTACTACTCTTACTGCGCCTGCAGTCTTAATTCTGCGCTTGAACGACTGATATGGCCTAACAGGTTTTTAACATCGGACGTTTTCGGCTTGATTAACTTAAAACGTTTCACTTCTTCAGCAAAGTTGGTCAATAGCGTAAGAGAGTGAGCACTGCCTGTCGCTTCATAATGTTCATTGATTAAGCCGCGTAAATGCTCTAATAAGATGACCTTGTCATCAATGCTGAGCATCTCAACAAGCTCGTAATTTATCCGATCATTTAAATCATCGTATTGGTCATACAAATAGGCAAAGCCGCCAGTCATACCTGCGCCAAAGTTAACACCAACACAGCCAAGTATCGCGACAATCCCGCCAGTCATATATTCACAGCCGTTGTCACCAATACCTTCTACTACGGCAATTGCACCTGAATTGCGAACCGCAAATCGCTCGCCTGCACGACCAGATGCATATAACCTTCCTCCAGTCGCACCGTAGAGACAGGTATTACCCATAATCGCACTGTTGTGAATGTCAAACGAAACGTCGGCAGGTGGTCTAATGGTCAGCTTGCCACCAGCCATGCCTTTTCCGACATAATCATTTGCATCGCCAATCAATGTCATTTCGACACCGCCGGCATTCCAAACACCAAAACTCTGTCCCACGGTTCCGCATAGGGTGATTTGAACAGGGCTATCATCAACTCCTTGATTTCCGTATTTGCCAGCGATATAGCCTGATAGTGTGGCGCCAATAGAGCGATTCGTATTTTGTACTGGATACGACAATTTTATTGGGCGCTTGAGGTCAACAGCCGCTTTCGCATCATTGAGAACTTGTTTGTTCAAAACACCTTTATCAAGGGGTGAATTTGTTATTTCCGAACAAAACAGTGATGTGTGTTCTCCTGCTTGTGGCTTGACAAGCAATGGAGACAAGTCGAGTTTGTTCTGTTTGGACGTATAGCCATCAAGCAATTCCAATAGATCGGTGCGCCCAACTAAATCTTGGAACTTAGCTATGCCCAGACTTGCCATGATTTCGCGCACTTCCCTTGCTATAAAGGTAAAGTAGTTCGTCACCATTTCGGGAAGACCGATAAAATAATTGTCTCTGAGTTTCTTATCTTGAGTAGCAACACCGGTCGCGCAATTATTTAAGTGGCATATGCGTAAATACTTACATCCAAGTGCTACCATGGGTCCGGTACCGAATCCAAAGGATTCCGCCCCTAACATAGCAGCTTTAATTACGTCCAATCCCGTTTTCAGTCCGCCGTCTGTTTGTACGCGAACTTTATGACGCAAGCCGTTTTCTACCAGCGCCTGCTGCGTTTCCGACAATCCTAATTCAAAAGGACTACCTGCATACTTAACTGATGTTAGCGGGCTTGCTCCCGTGCCTCCGTCATATCCAGATATAGTAATGAGATCTGCATATGCTTTGGCCACACCCGTTGCAATGGTGCCCACGCCAGGCTCAGAGACCAATTTTACCGAAATAAGCGCTATAGGGTTTACTTCTTTCAAGTCGAATATCAACTGAGCAAGGTCTTCAATTGAATAAATGTCGTGATGCGGTGGTGGTGATATTAAGGTAACACCAGGCACTGAAAAGCGTAATTCGGCAATGTATTTATTGACTTTATCGCCAGGAAGCTGACCACCTTCACCAGGTTTTGCGCCTTGTGCTACCTTGATTTGAATAACACTTGCGTTAACCAGGTAATGCGGCGTTACGCCGAATCGACCTGAGGCTACTTGTTTTATCTTGCTGTTGCGCTCGGTATTAAAGCGCTTTGGATCTTCACCGCCTTCGCCCGAGTTTGATTGTCCGCCGAGTTTGTTCATTGCTATGGCAAGCGCTTCATGTGCTTCTGGGCTAAGTGCACCAATTGACATCGCGGCTGTATCAAAACGCGGATACAAGTTTTCAGCAGGCTCAACGTCATCAATGCTGATAGGGGTGTCGGAGAGTTTTAAACCCATCAAATCTCTGAAGTGAGAAGGGGCGCGTTTATTTACTAGGTCTGCAAACACCTGATAGTCTTCGTACTCTCCGCTTACAACAGCAGTTTGAAGGCTTTTCACAACGTCAGGGTTGTATGCATGGTATTCACCGTCATGCACATACTTTAAAAGGCCACCGTGACTGATTGGTTTGCGTTTTAACCAGGCTATTCTCGAAACATTGATTAAATCTTGTTGAAAATCTTCAAAATTTGACCCTTGCAATCTGCTAGTCACACCTTGAAAACACAATGCCATCACAGAATCGTTGATGCCAACGGCTTCGAAGAGTTTAGAACTTCGATAGCTTGCAACCGTGCTGATCCCCATTTTTGACATTATTTTGTAAAGGCCCTTATTTATGCCTTTTCTGTAATTCAATATTGCTTCTAAAGCAGTTATATCAACATCGTCATTCTCTACGAGTTTTTCGATGGTCTCATAGGCTAGGAATGGGTAGACTGCTGTTGCGCCAAGTCCGACCAATACAGCAAAATGATGCGGATCTCGTGCTGAAGCGGTTTCTACGACAATGTTGGCATCGCAGCGCAGTTGTTCAACAACAAGTCTATTTTGAACAGCGCCGACCGCCATGGGGGCAGGTATCGGTAATTTGTCTTTTGCGATATTTCGATCAGACAGTATTACGAATGCAGCCTTCTTGTCTTTTACAGCACATACAGCCTCATTACAAATGCGCTTGATGGCATTTTCTAAACCTTCATCTTGAGAATAATTTAAATCGATAGTTTCATGATGATAGTGCTCAGCATCGTATTCTTTTAATTGTTTAAGATCTGTATAAACAAGCACAGGTGAATCAAATAAAACGCGTTGCGCATAGCCGCTTGTTTCATTAAATACGTTCTGCTCTCGCCCGATGCAGGTTGCTAAGGACATCACGTGATTCTCACGTAGGGGATCAATTGGTGGATTGGTTACCTGTGCAAACTGTTGTCTAAAATAATCATATAGCGTTCGGTTTTTCGAGCTCATAACTGCCATTGGCGTGTCATCACCCATGGAGCCAACAGCCTCTTGACCGTCTTTCGCCAAAACCCTGACTACGTTATTAATTTCTTCATAGCTGTAATTAAACAGTTTGTGATAGATAGCAAGCTGATCGTCATTGAAGATGCGTTTCCCAATAAGGTCTGCATCACATGACTCAATCGGTAATAAACGCTTTATGTGATCATCAAGCCAATTAGAATAGGGGTGGCGTTGCATCAAATCTTCATCGATTTCATTGCTTCGCCAAATCTTGCCTGTATGCGTATCGACCGCAAACATTTCGCCGGGACCCACTCTGCCTTTCTCCAAAACATCCTGTTGTGTGTAGTCCCAGATGCCGATTTCGGATGCCAGCGTGATCGTTCCGTCTTTTGTTAAGACATATCGCGCAGGTCGCAGTCCATTTCTGTCCAAATTACACGCTACATGACGACCATTGGTCAATACAATACCCGCCGGGCCATCCCATGGTTCCATGTGCATTGAATTGAATTCGTAAAACGCTCTTAAGCGCGGGTCCATGGTGTCATTATTTTGGTAAGCAGGTGGCACCAATAAGCGCATTGCCCTGAACAGATCCATGCCGCCGGCTAAGAACAACTCTAACATGTTGTCTAAAGAGCTTGAATCGGAACCTTCGAGATTGACAAAGGGCGCCGCTTCTTTCAGGTCAGGTAGTAATGGTGTTGCAAATTTTGCTGTGCGCGCAATTGCCCATTCTCTATTGCCTTTAATGGTGTTGATTTCGCCATTGTGTGCTAGGAATCTGAAAGGTTGAGCAAGCGGCCACTTAGGTAATGTATTTGTCGAGAATCTCTGATGGAACACACAAATAGCTGACTGCATATCTTCATCAGCAAGGTCGTGATAAAACAAAGGTAAATCCTTGGGCATGACCAAGCCTTTGTATATATGTACAAAGCTGGATAAACAAGCAATATAAAATTCGGTATCAGCAACAAGGCGTTTTTCTGTTCTGCGTCGAGCCATATAAAGGCGTCGTTCTAAATCTGGAGCAATCCACCCATTGGGCGCATTTACGAACACTTGTTCTATTATAGGTACACCTGATTTTGCAAGTTCACCTAGTACGGAAAGATCTGTGGGAACTGCCCTCCAACCAAGCACTTCAAGCATTTCTTTTTCGAGTTCTTCATTGAGGATCGATCGAGCCTTCGCAGCTAAGTGTTCATCTTGATTCAAAAAGATCATGCCGACTGCATAGTTTGTAGATAATTGCCAGCCGTTTTGTTTTGCTACTTTTTGAAAAAAACTGTCAGGCTTTTGCAATAACAAGCCGCAGCCATCACCTGTTTTGCCGTCTGAAGCAACACCACCTCTATGTTGCATTCTATCGAGACCTTGTATCGCGGTCTGAACAAGATGATGACTTGCTTGACCATGTATGTTGGCTATGAGGCCAAAACCACAATTATCGCGAGCATCTGTTTGATGATATAAACTCATCTTTTACTCCTCCCCATCCAGCCATATTGGCTAAACGTATACCAATCACACTAAATGTTGTTTTAACTGTTCAATTCTAACCCCTATACCGATGTGCAGTACATACATTTTGGTGGTTAGCTTGTTATGTGTGAACCCAGACGATCGAGCACTAAATGCGCTTCGAATTTTTATTCATTCCTCAAGCGGGCCATAAAACATACAGATTTGTTCTACAGAAATCAAATTAAGCTGTATTTACAAACGGATTTCAACGTAAAGATGTTGTTTAAGTTATTGATCTATAATCCATAAGCGGCGCTGTTAATTCTTAAGTAGTATTGTAAATAATTTTTTTCACACGTAATTAAAACGTTAATTTAAGTTGTCATAACAACTAATCACTAAAGTGGATAAATATTCAAATATAGGCAAAACCTTGTCTGGCTTATTGTTTTCTTGTTAGCATCTTCTTAACACCACCATTTTCTTAAAAGACCTTTCTTATGATCATCAAACAACCGCCAGAAACTTGGGAACTTAAGTTTGCCAAAATGGTAGATAAGATGGGAACGACGAAGGTAAGCGTCTTTTTTGTCTTGTTGTTATTGTTGTTTACACTGTCCGGTAGTTTTTTATTACGGCTGGCTATGGATAGCAATATTGAATCAGTTGACGTAATAACATCGTTAGCAATGACGCTGTTTAGTGCACCACTGATCGTGTATTTTTTCAGCCGACTTATCCGGCAATTAGAGCATTCCCGCGTTCATCTGGGAGAAGCAGTCACCCAATTAGAGCGCTTGAGACGGCACGATGTGATTTTGAACCGTGAATTGCAAAACAATATTCGTCAGTTGAATTATGAAATTGAGCAGCGTAAAAACGCGCAATTTGAGCGAGAAAAAATGTTCTCTCAGCTTGAACTGCAAATCAAAGAAAAGTCTGAACAAGAATTGCAAGCACGGCGTTTATCTACGCTCACGCGGTCAATCATTGATGCGTCCCCAGACTTGATTTACTACCGAAATGAAGAGGGGCGATTTGCTGGCTGCAACAAGGTCGCTGAAGAATTGACCGGAAAGACGGAGCAAGAGCTGTTTGGTCTGACGCCCCATGAAGTGTATGACGAAGGGCTGGCAGCTCAAGTGGTTGCTTCTGACCATGAAGTGCTTGAAAAGAATACAAGCTTGACCGAAGAACTTTGGTTGAAGTTTGCCGACGGTCGGAAGCGGTTCTTTGAAATGCGCAAAGTACCGTTTTACGATGCCGATGGCCACCGGCTTGGATTATTAGCATTTGGTCGAGACATAACCGATCGTATGCGTTCGCAACAAGCAATTGAGCAGGCCAGTAAAGATAAAACGAAATTCATTGCCACTATCTCACACGAATTACGCACGCCACTAAACGGGATCGTTGGCCTCAGTCGAATGCTCCGAGACACTGATTTATCAAAAGAGCAGTTTGACTGGGTAAGCACAATCTACGCAAGTGCGATTACCCTAGGTAATATATTTAATGACATTGTGGACTTGGATAAGTTGGACAGGGGCAAAGTCGAGCTTCAATCAAAGACGGTAAACACGAAAAACTTTATAACAGAAATTGCAAGTATCATCCGCTTACTCGCATCAGACAAAAATTTACAGTTTCAACATCAACTTATTGACCCGTTACCCACAGCGTTTGAAGTTGATGGAACTCGATTAAGACAAGTACTGTGGAACATGCTTTACAACGCAGTTAAATTTACGCAACGCGGTATGGTAAGCCTTAGTGTCAGTGCAAGGACGCTGGAACATGGCAAGGCAGAACTGAAATTCATTATTCAAGATACGGGGATAGGGATACCTGAAGATGAACTGGATAAGATCTTTGCGATGTACTATCAGGTCAAACACGAGGGTTTTCAGTCTGCTACTGGCACCGGCATAGGTTTAGCGATTTGCAAGCAAATGGTGGACAAAATGGGTGGGGATATCAGTGTTAATAGTAAAGTAAACAAGGGTTCCTGTTTCGAAATTGTATTACCTGTCAGTATTTCCAACAGAGGTGCTCAAAAAGAAGAACTTAGAATCAAAGGGTTAAATATACTGCTCGTTGAAGACATTGAGTTAAATGTTATGGTCGCCAAGGCACTGCTAGAAAAACTTGAACAGCACGTAAGCGTCGCAATGACGGGGCAAGCAGCTATAGATATGGTCAGGGAGCATGACTACGACCTGATCCTGCTTGATATTCAATTACCGGACATGACTGGTTTTGATGTGTCGAAAGTGCTACTTGATGAAGATTTAGTGCTGCATACGCCCATTGTTGCCCTTACCGCAAATGTCATCAAAACACGTGAAGAATATTTGAAAAACGGCATGGATGACGTCATTGCTAAGCCCATAAAGAAGAGCCGAGTTATTGCTGTTTTTAATGAATTGTTTGCGTCGGATAGTTTACTCGATGGCCCCGATTCTATTGTAGATAAAGTTGAAGCTAAAGAGACACTTCCTAAAGTCATTGATTCAGAGATGTTGACTATGCTCATTGACACCATTGGTGAGTCCATGGTGCTCACTAGCTTAGACGTTTTTAGCGAGAAAATCCCTGACTATCTAGAACACTTAAAGGACTCGCTTGCAGCCGAAGACAAAGATGAAGTATGCGCACAAGGCCACAAAATAAAAGGTGCAGCAGGGTCTATTGGTTTGTCTCGGGTTCAAGCAACTGCAAATCAAATACAGCAAGGCGATCACCCAGCATGGTGGGAAAACATTCACGATTGGGTTGAGCAACTGGAAATGGCAATTGACCAAGACCTAAAAGCACTTGTCGAGTGGCTTAAGGGGCAACAGTTTGATGATTAACAGATTTTTAGGATTAAAGTAAAAATATTGTTGCAGTGCCAAGAAAAGCGAAAATGCCAACAACATCGGTGATGGTTGTCAATATAACAGAGCCAGCCAGGGCTGGATCTATTTTGAGCTTTTTCATTGCGATGGGTAGAAACGCGCCTGCCAAACCAGCAGCTATCATATTCATCATCATTGCAAAAGCGATAACGGCCCCCAGCATCGTATCTTGTTTCCAAAGCGCAATTACTCCGGCAATTAACATTGCCCAAATCAATCCATTCAAAAATCCAATGGCCAATTCCTTGCGCACAAGCCAGAGGGAGTTACTAGGGTTGACATGCCCCAATGCCATACCCCTGATAACTAGCGTAAGCGTTTGATTGCCAGCAACGCCTCCCATGCTCGGCACAATCGTATTTAGAATTGCTAGAACGGCAAGTTGTGATAATGTGGCTTCAAATAAATCGCTGACCATTGCAGCTAACAAAGCAGTGACGAGATTAACCCCTAACCACACAGAACGTCTTTTTGTGCTCTGGCCGATAGGTGCAAAAGTATCTTCTTCATCATCAAGACCTGCCATACTCATCATTGAGTGCTCAGCTTCTTCTCGAATGATATCAACAACGTCATCTATCGTAATTCTGCCGACTAGTTTGTTGTCAGTATCCACCACAGGAGCGGACAGCCAATTATAGCGCTCAAACATGCCAGCGACGTCACGCTCTGGCATATCAACCGAAACAGCGTCATGTTCACTATCCATAATATCTTCAACACTCACATCTGGATGTGTCGTCAAGAGTCTGGCCACAGGCACGGTGCCAAGTAAATAGTCCTGTCTATTGACGACATAAAGCATGTCAGTATTTTCAGGTAATTCGGATTTTAAACGTAGATATCGAATAACAACGTCAACACTGACATCTGAACGCAGTGTGATCGTATCGGTATTCATGATAAACCCGGCGGTGTCTTCTCCATAAGAAAGCGCTTTCTCTGCGCGATGCCTGTCTTGAGCGTCCATCGACTTGAGGATAGATTGAAGTACGTTTTCTGGAAGGGAGTTTAGCGTTTCAGCTAAGTCATCCGTATCCATGTCCTCAAGAGCATCGACAACATTTGCTGGCATCATTTTACTAATGATGCCATTTCGAACATCTTCGGATAATTCTTCTAGTACATCACCATGGAAATCTGCGTCGAGCAGTTCCCATAATTCATCGCGGGTTTTTGTTGGACTCGATTCAAGTAACAATGCCACGTCACTGGAGGGGAGTTCAAGCAACATCTTGCGCACCCTGACAAACGCACCAGCCATAAGTGATTGGGAGATATAGTTAAGTCTTTCTTGCGTGTTCGTTAACACGTCAACTGCGTCTGACATAGCGCCTCCCTTTTATGTTTTAGTAAATCAATGTTTTTTGCGGGTGATAAACGGCGAGTTTTTTCGTTTTAAGCGTTAAATGCGCCTATTCTGATTCATCGAATTTATTCTTAATTAGCGCTGTAATAGCCTCCATTGCCGCTTCAGCATCATTGCCTTTGCAGACAATTTCAACGGTTTTGCCTTGCGAACTTTCGAGCATCATTAGCGCAAGCACACTGTTTGCAGGTGCGCTAGATTCTCCGTGAATAAGTGTTATATCAGCGTCGTGTTGGTTTGCAAGTTGGACTAGTTTAGTTGCAGCACGCGCATGTAATCCCAACTTGTTCACAATTTCAACCTTTCTTTTTAGCAACATCAGATGGCTTTATCCGTCATATAGCGTTTAAGTTCTCTGTGCTTTATTTGTACGTCCTGTCGTGTTGCAGCAAATGCATCTGCAAGTGATTGTGCGACGAAGACAGAGCGATGCTTTCCGCCCGTACATCCTATCGAAAACGTCACGTAATTGCGATTGTTGCGTTCAAGATGCGGCAACCAGGTACTGATTAAGTTTTGGATTTGCCATATAAATTTCATCACTAACGGTTGGCCTGCGAGGAAGATTTCAACGGGATCGTCAAGACCAGTGAGTGGCCTCAGATCATGGTCCCAATGCGGATTGGGTAAAAATCGGACGTCGAATACGTAGTCTGAGTCCTTTGGCAGTCCATATTTAAAGCCAAATGATTCAAATACCAATACCAAATCTGTTGTCTTTTTGCCAAGCACGCGTTCGCGCACCAGCTCTGCTAATTCATGCACGGACAATTGGTCGGTATCAATTTTAAGATCTGCTCTTTCTGCTATCGGAGCGAGTATCTCTCGTTCCATCTGAATCGCTTCAATTAGAGAATTGCTTTGTTTAAAGAGGGGGTGGAGTCGCCTCGTCTCGCTATATCGTTTGATCAGTACATCGTCAGACGCGTCTAAGTATATAATTGTTTTTTCCCACACACTTGGAAGGTATTCCAACACTTCGTTGAGTTCACCTTTGATGCGAGAGAGATTTCTCACATCAATACTAACAGCAACTTGGTCGTATTCATCAGTGATTGAATTAACTAGGGTCGGCAACAGGTCAATGGGTATATTGTCAACGCAGTAATACCCAAGATCTTCAAGCGCTCTCAACCCTACGGATTTGCCCGAACCAGAACGACCACTGATGATGAGTAGTTTCATATTGGCATCCAATTCCCGTAGAAAAATGCCCCTTAGGCTAACGCTGCGACGATTTGATTTTTATTCTCTGCGTTTCTGATTGCTTTTACAATGTCTTTATTACTGAGTTTCCTTGCAATAGCGGATAAGGACTCCAAATGAGAATTACCTGCATCATTGGGTACTAACAATGCAAAAAAGACATCAACTTGCTGGTTGTCAATGGCATCAAAATCGATGCCATGCTCGCTGGTTAGGATCACAGCGATGATGTTTTCTATTCCGTTTATTCGTCCATGCGGTATAGCAATTCCATTACCTATACCTGTGCTTCCCATTTTTTCCCGATTGACTAACGCATTGAGGACTTCAGCTTGGTCTAATTCGGGATTTTGTTTGACTGCGATTTCGGATATTACTTCTAAAATGCGTTTCTTGCTATGACATTCGACCGCACATTGTGTGCGGTCGAGCGATATTATGTCAGTTATTATCATCTCATTTTCGGTTTTTAATGACGTTTTAATTTCTCTTTATGCTTTATCACTTGCCGGTCGAGTTTATCAATAAGCGAGTCGATTGCCGCATACATATCAGTGTGTTCTGAATCTGCGAAAATTTGACCGCCGTTTAAGTGCAACGTCGCTTCCGCCTTTTGATTCAACTTCTCAACATTTAATATTACGTGCACGTTGTTGATGTGATCAAAATGACGTTCAAGTTTTTCAAACTTTGTATCCACATAATTTCTCAAAGATTCGGTGATTTCGACGTGATGACCGGTTAGGTTTATTTGCATATGGTTTGGTCCTCTTGTGAATAAGCCTCTAGATGAGACTCTTGCGTTGGTTTGATGGTGGAATGTTTAACGATTCTCTGTATTTTGCAATGGTTCGCCGTGCGACTTGAATACCTTGTTCAGCGAGCATTTGTGCAATCTTGCTGTCGCTCAATGGCTTTGCAGGTGGCTCATCTGCAACCAGTTTCTTGATGAGTGCACGTATTGCGGTTGAAGATGCATTTTCTCCGGAATCTGTTGCAACGTGGCTTGAGAAGAAATACTTCAATTCATAGATCCCTCGTGGGGTATGCATATACTTTTGCGTAGTAACACGTGAAATCGTCGATTCGTGCATATCGACCATTTCTGCAACATCATTTAACACCATTGGGACCATCTTTTCCGGGCCTTTTTCAAAGAACTCTTTTTGTCTTGAAACGATACAATGTGACACCTTTAAGAGGGTTTCGTTGCGGCTCTCAAGGCTTTTGATAAACCATTTTGCGTCCTGTAAGTGTGACTTTATAAACTGAGATTCTTCATTGTTTTTAGAGGACTTAGCAAGATCGGCGTAAACGTCATTCACGGCGAGTGCAGGCAGCGCGTCGTTGTTGAGTTCTACCATCCATATGCCTTTGTTTTTATAAACATTAACATCCGGAATGATGTATTCAGGCTCCTTGGATGAAATGGTGCTGCCCGGTCTTGGGTTAAGCCGCTTGAGTAATTTCATTACTTCTTTTAGCTGTTCTTCTCTCAAGCGCGTTTTTCGCATTAACGTGCGATAATCTTTGCTTGCAAGTAGGTCTGAATATTCCTTAATGAGATCGCGTGCTTCTTCTAGCCAAGGCGTGTCTTCAGCATATTGAGCGAGTTGTATCAACAGGCATTCTTTTACATTGCGTGCACCAGCGCCTATCGGGTCGCAATTTTGAATGCGCTTAAGTACACACTCAACTTCATCTAACTCGATGTTTTCATTGTCCACTGACTCGAGAATATCATCGCAAGAAACCGTTAAATAGCCAGAATCGTCAATCGAATCAATAATGGCCATCGCGATACTTTTGTC
>JBCDMA010000054.1:0-16140 GCA_038744645.1 Pseudomonadota bacterium
AAATGGCGCTGTTATTTTCACGACTTCGGCACCTGGATCGCCGCGCGTCCACAGATCTAGCGGAAACTCCTCAACACGCACATTAGAAAACCCAAGTTCGCTCAACAGTTTGACGCCCCATTGTCTCGCTCTAACATCTTGAGGTGTGCCGGCAAATCGCGGCCCAATCTCGGTACTTAGACTTTCAACAATTTTGTAGGCATGGTCGCTTTGCAGACCTGAATCTCGTAATTTACGCGCAATTTCTGCTGTCTCCGCTGGAATAACAAATGTTTCTTCTTCTGTCTCTTTTGCGCTTACTGCATTTGCAATCAATGAAGTAAAAAGAAAGGCTGCTAATAGAAAGGATAATTGCAATAGAGATGATTGCATCAACTGTGTACGCCATCCAAAAATCGTCTTGTCTGATGATAATGGCGATAACTGGGGGTGATTTTTCATTGTATTTTTCTCCAGTCGAAACCTTGGCTTCAACGCGTCTGTGATAACTAGGGGAATAAAAAAGGGGTGTATATCGAACTTACTGCTTTATCGAATTTTCAGTGTAGACCAAACCCATTATTAGTACAAAACACCTCGAATCAAGAGCTGTCAACTTTGCAAATTAGGAGCCCTCAGCTTTTTAAAAAAGGGCACTCAGCTTTTCAAAGTAAAGGCATTCAGCTTCTCAGGCTAAGGGCCGTCAGCTTTATGTGTTTTAGTCCTCACTCATTGATAAGTTTCGACTACACTAGTCTTAAAATCACAGAAAATTCTATTACAAGGAATATGTCTACAATGAACCGGACAATACCGCTTTTAGTTAGCTTATCGTTGCTTTTACTTTTCTCGTGCAGTGACGCCAATCGCCCCCAAGAAAGTGAGGTAAAAGATACAGTAGCCGTTAGCGAACCTGAAACTCCTGCAGAATCGAAAGAAGTCGAACTGATTCCGCGAGAGCTGATTTTCGGGAATCCCACATACAGCAGCGTACAGATAAGCCCCAATGGCACCATGCTCAGCTATTTAGCGCCTTTGGATGGCGTGATGAATATATGGGTTGCTAAGTTGGATGATTTAGCATCAGCAAAACCAGTCACTTCAGATACGGGTCGCGGCATTCGCGGTTACGGTTGGGTGTCCGGCATGGAGCAACTGCTATATGTGCAGGATAAAGGCGGTGATGAAAACTTTCTTTTGTATGGCGTAGACCCTGTGACGGGCAAAGAGACCCTCTATACGCCATTTGAAAATACACGCGTGCTGTTTTTTGCCAGCGATGAAGATATCCCAGGCAAACAAATCATTGGTATTAACAATAGAGACCCTCGCTGGCACGATGTTTATGAACTAGACATTACCAGCGGTGAGCTGACGCTAGTCTATGAGAATACCGAAAACTTCGGAGGATTCACATTCGATAATGATTTGAAGATGCGCTTTGGGTCGAAATCAACGAATGCGGGTGGCTCGGAATACTATCGAAAAACCTTTGATGGCTGGGAATTGTTCATGGAAGTCGCGCCAGAAGACTTATATACAACAGGGCTTTCTGGGTTCAGTGAAGATAATCAAACGCTCTACGTTCGCCAAAGTATAGACAGAGACACAAGTGCACTATTCGCGATGGATTTAACGTCCGGCGAGGAAACCTTGATTGCAGAAAGCGATCTAGCGGATGTCGGCGGTACATGGCGTAATATAGAAACGGGTAAACCTTACGTGTATTCAGTGAATTATGACAAGACACGCTATTATTCCCTGGACCAAAGAGGCGAAGATATCCTCAAGAAACTCAATGAGCGATTTGATGGCAATGCATCAAGAGTATCCATCACCGCCGATGGGTCTAAATGGATTGTACTTAATTCTAAGTCAAACAAAGTGGCTACGTATTACATTTGGGATAGAAAAGCTGACACATTTACCGAGCTTTTTGCAGTGCGTCCGGAACTACAAGGCAAACAATTGGCCTTGATGACACCGGAATTTATCAGCGCAAGAGATGGTCTTATGATGGTGTCCTATCTAACACTGCCTCCTGGCACGGATACAGATGGTGACGGCCGTCCCGAGCAACCGTTGCCTATGGTGCTAAATGTTCACGGTGGCCCGTGGGCTCGTGACTCGTACGGTTACAGATCAACACCGCAATGGCTTGCGAATAGAGGATATGCCGTTTTGCAGGTGAATTTTCGAGGGTCGACAGGCTTTGGCAAATCGTTTGTGAATGCTGGTGATCTTCAGTGGGGACTAACGATGCATGACGACCTTCTTGATGCAGTCGATTGGGCCGTTGCAGAGAACATAACAACAGATGACAAGGTCGCAATCATGGGCGGTTCATATGGTGGCTATGCAACCCTTGCTGGCCTTACGTTT
The DNA here is from genome assembly GCA_038744645.1 of Pseudomonadota bacterium. GTDB lineage: Bacteria > Pseudomonadota > Gammaproteobacteria > Enterobacterales > Alteromonadaceae > Glaciecola. The sequence goes on from JBCDMA010000054.1 coordinate 2,362, forward strand.
ACACCCGAAAAATTTGCTTGTGGTGTCGATATTGTCGGACCTTCAAACTTAGTCACATTGCTAAACAGCGTGCCACCTTACTGGGAAAGTTTTCGTCGCGTCCTAGAGACGAGAGTCGGCGATCCAAATACCGAAGAAGGCATGGCGATATTAGAATCAGCTTCGCCTCTTAACCGCGTTGAAATGATCAGCAAACCCCTGCTTATTGGCCAAGGCGCTAATGATCCTCGCGTTAAACAGGCTGAATCTGATCAAATCGTGAATGCGATGCAAGAAAAAGAGATCCCGGTGACTTACGCGCTTTTTCCTGACGAAGGACATGGATTTGCACGCCCTGAAAACAGACTTGCGTTTTTTGGAGTTACCGAAGGTTTTCTTGCGACTTGTCTCGGTGGCAGAACTGAACCACTTGGCGATGACCTAGCAGGCTCAAGCTTAAAAGTACCTGCTGGGGCTGACTACATAGAAGGTCTAGCTGAGGCACTTGCAAATTTCGAGGCGGAAGAACGCGGTTAGTTGTTTAAAGTTCTAGCTCATTTGTCTTGTCAGCTTATGTATCAAAAAAAGCCGCTACACCGATAATGTAGCGGCTTAATTGATGCTGATATAAAAACTACAAGTACTGTTCTGAAGCCTGCTATTCAGCAGTTTGAGCTGACTCTAAATTAAAAACTCAGCTATTAGGTTTTATAGATCTTCATAAACAACATCGCCATTCATCATAGTCAGGCGCGTTTTGCCAAAAAGTCTCTCGCCGATAAAAGGTGAGTTCTTTGATTTAGATGCGAAAAAGTCTTCATCAACAACAAAGGCATTTTCGAGATCGAATAAACACAAATCGGCATCAGACCCAACCTCTATACGACCGCATTTGAGATTAAACAACGCACCAGCTTGTTTACTCATTAAGTCGATGCATTTGCTTAGCGATAGCTTTTCAGTTTTCACAAAGTGAGTGTAAATAAGCGGAAACGCCGTTTCTAAGCCAATAATGCCAAAGGGCGCATTTTCGATGTGCTGTGCTTTTTCATTCGGTGCATGTGGCGCGTGATCGGTGGCGATGGCGTCAATCGTGCCATCAAGCAATGCTGCCTGACATGCAGCTCTGTCCTCTTTAGAACGCAAAGGAGGATTCATTTTCCAATTCGCGTCGAGTGTGTTGTCAGACTTTACGTTAATGTCTTCATCACAAAGCAACAAGTGATGAGGGGATACTTCGACGGTGACATTCACGCCTTTTGCCTTAGCTGCTCTCACCGCATCTATCGACTTTTTAGTAGATACATGCAATACGTGATAATGACCTCCAGTCTCTTCACTAAAGAGACATCCCCTTTCCACATGGACAGATTCGGAGTCTGGATGTATGCCTTTTATACCGAAGCGCTGCGAAATTTCACCTTCGTGAATCGCGCCAAAGTTAGACAGTGATTCATCTTCGGAGTGATCTAACACAGGTAGATTATTTTCAAATGCAAGCGCGAGGGCTTTCTTGAACATAGAGGGATCTTGGACTCCTTTCCCGTCATCAGTGATTGCAATTGCGCCTGCTTCTTTCAACGCAGCAAAATCGGTCATTATCTCGCCGGCAAGTGAAACAGACAGAGCGCCAGTAGGATAAACTTTACAAATCCCTACTTCTTTTGACCGCTTTGCCATGTAGGCAACAACGTCGGGGTTATCTGCTGTTGGGCTTGTATTAGGCATTGAAATCACAGCAGTAAACCCGCCTTTGACAGCCGCTTTACTGCCGGATTCGATGTCTTCCTTGTACTCCATACCAGGCTCTCTAAAATGCACCTGTGGATCGACTAATCCGGGTGAGAGGAAAAGTCCGTTTGCATCGATAACGCGATCAAAATCGCCAGCAATAGGTTCTTTAGCTATCTCAGCGACCTTGCCATCTTCGACGACAAGATGCAGGACACTGTACTCATCATTTTTTTGTCCATACAAATGGCCAGTACACGCTGCGTTTTTGATATATGTTTTCATAGGGTTTTCAATTAAAGATAACGACGATTGTTATAATATAACATTTATTGTCCTCTTCATTGAAGATCACATGGTATCCGTTTTATTGCATTGACGATCAGAAACTAATCGTTAAGAAGAGCAACTGTAGTGTGTTATGCCGCCTACAAATGAAAAAGCCTCTGGCCGCAATTGATAGAATTTGTCTTCTATCTCTTTAGACTGCTCATCGTATGGACGCGTGAGTACTTGCTGAAGCTCTTTGATCAATGCGTAATCGCCTTGTTCGGCTTGTTGATAGGCGGGCGCGACTAGCCATTCCCGCCAAGTGTATTTCGGATTGACGCGCTTCATCCTTTCACTCAATGTATCTTTACTTAATGATGCTTTTTCGCAATGTTCTTCAATGCGTTCATGCCACTGTTGAAACCATGATTGCCACTGCTGGAGCAGTTCGTCTGAGGGCGATTTATAGAAGCTCTTGTGCAATGCGGATACGTCGCTAGGCAGTGACGACAACTCGCGAAAGAATATCGTGTAGTCAACGGAGGTTTGAATCATTAGCTCCATTAGCTCGACAAACAGCCCTGAAGAATATGCATGAATGCCCAGTTTAGATGCCCACATGCAATGCATTTTATGCTCTACTTCATCGGCAAAACCAAGCCTGATACTTTCGAGTTTATCTAACGCCTGTGGTTGTGATGAAAGCAGTGGTGCCAGAGATTTGCAGAACATGTCGAAGTTCTTTTCGGCCGCAACGGGTTGATTAAAAAATGAAAAGTGTCGACCGCCACCTGTCCAAGGTTGAAATACAGGATCAAAGCGTTCGCAAAAACCAAAAGGGCCATAATCCAATGTGTAGCCACCTGCCGCGCAATTATCACTGTTGAAATTGCCCTGACAATAACCTACCCGAAGCCAATCAGTAACAAGTGACGTCAGACGCCCCCTAAACGCAATCGCTAAGGATAGCAGGCTGTCCGCAGCAATATTGCTGTCGTCTAGCTCGTCTTTGTATTCTCTATCAATCAGATGCGAGACAATCATTTCCAGCTCTTTCATTGCATTAGGATGTGCGTTGTTTCGAGCGCGCCGAGCGAATAGCTCGATTTGACCCACGCGAAGAAAGGAAGAGGCAACTCGCGTTGAAATGGCGACGGGGTTTGACACCATCACCTCAGGATCTTGTGACGTCGAACCTTCAAAGTACCAAGGTCTATTAACACGCTCTGTTTTTGAGGCAAATAGACTTAGCGATCGCGATGTCGGAATATCCAACGCATGCATATGCTCTTGCGCAAGAAACTCTCTCACGCTTGAGCGCAACACTGCCCTGCCGTCAGCGCCGCGACAATAGGGTGTTCTTCCTGCGCCTTTAAGCTGCATCTCCCATCGTTTATCGCCAATGGCGACTTCTAACACGGAAATGGCGCGTCCGTCACCATAGCCATTACCTGTTTGAAAGGGGCACTGCTGGATGTATTCAGTGCCGTAGATTGAGAGCGCGTAACCTGTAGCCCAACCGGTTTTTAACATTGGCGCAGGCAGGTGCGAAACATCGCCTGAAAACAATCGGATGAAGTCTGTAGTTTGTGCCAACGACGCATCAAAGCCCAACTCATCAAACAGCGTTGGGCTATGCGCAACATATTCAGGATGTTCAATGGGTGTTGGTAAAACGGGGACGTAGTGACCAGAAAAAACCTGTCTTGGCTGATAGTCCTCACCCGTTGCTGACGCGCCAGGATCGCATACAAGTGTATCTAGCAGCGAATAATCAGCCAGCGTAGACAGCTCATATAATGATGAAATGCTCTCTTGTTTTATATTTTTGACAATGATGTTCATGCGTCATGTATACGTTTTTAGTCATAACGTTGACCACAAAAATGGTAAAAAAGCGCTAAGGGTCAATCTTACTTTTTGATTTACTCTCTGAAGTTACAATTCCTTACAAAACGTTTTCGGCTAACAAATGTTTGATTGACACATATCAAAATATGTAAATTTTTTGTAAAATTTTTGTAGATTACGTCTACACTTACCCATATAATTGCGTTGTTCAATTAAAAGGACTCAGCCTATGAAAACACCCATCACCGTGTTGTTTGTCGCTTTGTCTTTTGCACTTATGTCCTGTAGTCAAGAGCAGAGGCAACAGCAAGAAGAAGTATCAGACCCTGATACTGCAAGTCAAATCGTCACCGCTACCCCTGAAGACGTCACTGAAGAACCTGCACCAGCACCTGAATGTGTTTTGCGCATGGGTTTTGATGTTTGGGAACCCTATCAATATGTCGATGTAAATAATGAAGTGAGAGGCTTAGATATAGAACTCATCTCCAGCGTAACTGAGTCGATGGGATGTGATGTGGAATTTGTGCAAGGCACCTGGGTGTCATTACTCGAAGAACTAGCGAACGGTAATGTTGACATGTTGCTCGGCGCATCTAAAACCGAGGCAAGAGAAGACTTTGCCTATTTCAGTCAACCCTATCGCTCTGAAGAGTTCGTGTTATATGTAAGAACAGATGAACCAAAATTTCAGAACTTTGAGACCATTGAAGATTTTGTTTCTAATGGCAGCCGAATAGGCATCGTAAGCGAATACTTTTATGGCGATGAGATGTCGAACTTACTCGATGGCGAGCAATTCGCAGATCAGTTCGTGTTTGGCATCATGGGAGAAATGAATGTTGCCAGACTATTGGATATGGATATTGACGCTTACCTTGAAGACAGCTTTGTTGGCGACTCAATTATTCGAAGAAAAGCGTTAGAAGAATACATTGAACCACATAATATTCGAATAAAAACGGGGGACATCTACGTCATGTTCAGCCAAGCATCCGTACCCGAAGAAAAAGTCGAGCTATTTGATCAGGCACTTGCGGACTATAAGTTGACCACAACGTATGCGGGCGTATTAGAAAAATATCGCAGGTGAAGTTGATACATGGAAAGTGACTGAATGACGGTTTGCATTCGAGACTTGTTAGAAACAGCAACGAATGCAAACATCTTCACCTTCGCCTTAAAGGCAAAATCAGCTACCAAACGGTCGCAATCTTGCCAAAGTGAGATCCTTTAATTTGATAGTCAAACGCATCTGCAAGCGCTTCATAGTTAAAGGTTTTATCAACGATTGCATGTATATTGTTGCTTTCGATCGCTTTGATATAGGCCTGTTGCTGGTCTCTATTGCCCACAAGCAGCCCCTGCAATCTTACTTGCTTGAACAATAACTGAGCGGTTGGTAACGCACCTTCAAACCCAGTCAAAACGCCAATCAATGATATCTGCCCACCCACTTTAATTGCATTAGCTGACTGCTCCAACGTACCAGGGCCACCTAACTCAATTATGTGATCGGCACCCTTTCCATCGGTGAGTTCCATCACTTGCTCAGACCAATTAGGATGACTCTTGTAGTTGATCAGGTGATCTGCGCCCAGTGCTTTGGCTCTTTCAAGTTTTTCATCGGAGGATGATGTGACAATCACATTGGCCCCCAGCATTTTTCCAATTTGCAATGCAGCGATAGATACACCGCCTGTGCCGAGAGTGACGATAGTATCGCCAGCTTTGACCTTGCCATCATCTACCAGCGCGCGCCAAGCGGTTAATCCGGCCGTTGTAATGGTGGCCGACTCTTCATGCGTCCAATCCTTTGGTGATAGCGTGAATGCATTTACAGAACGGGTTACAATCTCACAAGCAAATCCATCAACGCCGTCTCCAGGTGTCATGGCGAAATCGCCCGCATCTTGTTTGGGTAGTCCTGATTGCCACTGTGGGAAAAACGTTGATACAACGTTGTCGCCGGGCTTAAATTCAGTGACGTTATCACCGACTTCTAACACAACTCCAGCGCCGTCAGACAATAAAACACGCCCATCATCGCTGGGCAAGGCACCAATAGCCACCAGGTAATCGTGATAATTGAGCGAACCCGCGTGGATCTTTACCTTTATTTCGCCGCTAGCTGGTGCTGCTGGTTCATCGAGTTGGCCGACAAAGATATTTTCCAAGCCGCCTGGTTGTTTTAGTTGAATTGCTTTCATTTATACATCCGTAAGTCGTTGTGTTCTGACTATAAAATAGTACATAAACAACGTCTGTGAAACTGAATGCTTTGTAGCTAATGGATAAGTGCGGTGTTTGGGGAACTAAAAGAGGAACCTCACTCGGATTTTTGCAAATCGACGAGTGAGGTTGGGTATTGAAGAGATTATTGTTCCGTAAGTACAAACAAGGTTTAGATGCTGCCTCGGTGCCTCATGAATACCTCATATGGGCTTCATGAGGGCAACATCAGGTTTACTTATGCAGAGGTCACTCCAGTCGCTTGCACACTCGCACCGTTTCTATTGAACAGTGAGAATACTTCACCTCGGTTCAACCACATAATCGCAACTGACATTAACCAAATCCCACAAGCCGATGTAAATAGAAGTCCACCATCACCGAGCACATCAACACCTAATGGCGTGAACAAGTGGAAAAAAATTGCGCCTGAAATAATACCAAATGACATCGCTGCACCTAGAGGTATTAGGAATTTTCTAGCGGTAAATAGACCGACTAACATAATGATGGACGCAATAAGTTCGCTTGTTCCGATAACATATGCGCTAAAAATACCGGGAGGCAAAAACAAACCTTCAATACCAAATGTTTGCGCTGCCCATTCGTTTAATGTACTGAATATGTGAAGCGTTTCTACAGAGTCGGTAAATTTAAACCGAAGTGATTGAATAAATACGACGCTGATGTAGACAACCATGGCTGCTGTTGCATTTTTCTTAGTGAGATACCGTTTGAACATTGTTGTTTTCCTTTCGTGTAAATTGTGAATGTTGTTGTATGTCGCGCGGCCTTATGATGGCAACCACGCGACAGGTGTTGGGCTTATAAATCGACTTTTTTCGGGTAGTTTTTGTCAGCTTCCGCGATGAAGTAATCGATGTCTTCTTTAAAACGCGCAGCTACTTTTTTGTTGTAGTTCAAGTACAGTTTGCCGTTGTATATATGAAATGCATCTTCATCGATACTTACCAGCTTGTCGTTGGCCAGACCAAATGCGCAGTAACCGCCATACTGAGGTGCGTATTTTTCAGGATCTGATTCAAACAGTGCTTTGTTCTCTTCAGACGAAAAATGCCATTCCGCGCCGCGCCAGGTAAAAACAATATCATCCGCACCTTTCACTGCTTTGCTTTCTGTCCAGTACGCTACTGTGTCGTAGCCATATATGGCTTTGTTGTTAAAGGTGCCTGTTTCAACAGGTGGATTCGCCAGTGCAAAAGTGCTGCCTAGTAACAAAAATAGTAAAGTGATTGCTCGCATTGTATTGTCCTCTCTGAGCTAATTTAATGATTCAAGGTCGTAGCACTCCAATCATAATAAACTATTAAGTTTACTTTAAATGTTCGACTGCATCGTGCTTTGTTAACTAGACCCGCTGTTTATTTGCAATATTTCAAAATTTTTTACTGTTGATAAAAAATAATTCGAGATTTAAAATAAACTAATAAGTTTACTTTAAATTTAGCGGTTGAAGGATGCCACAGGTTTCAAAAAGAGAAGTCGTTATCGATGCTGCCATCCGTTTGTTTAAGCAAAACGGTGTCAAGGCAACAAGCGTAGATGAGGTAATAAATGAAGCGAACGTCTCTAAAAAAACGCTCTACAATCATTTCAATACAAAGGACGAATTAGTACTAGCAGCCCTACGCAAAGACGATGAAATCGGGCGAAATGCGTTAATGAAGCACGTTGGGCAATCTTCCAACGATATTGTGTCGCAAATCCTATCGATTTTTGACTTTTATGATGCGTGGTTTAACAGCGATGCCTTTAACGGCTGTTTCTTTATAAGGACCGCTGCTGAACTTAAGCAGGAAAGCAATGTTGCACAGGGCGTCTGCGCCGATCACAAACGCCTTATACAAGATTATATTGAAAAGCTTTTGCGTGCGGCTGATATCAACAACGCCGAATTGGTCGCGGAGAGGATTAATATTCTGTTAGAGGGCGCTACCGTATACGCACAAGTGATGTCCGATAAAACTGCAGCAAAGAAGGCGAAATCCATGGCAATCGATTACTTAAATGGCGTAGTTTGATTGCCTTTAAACGCTAAGCTGCTTGGAAAATGAGGGAAAAGGATACCGGCACTTTATCCGAAATAGAAATGCCACCGACAGTCTTTGCAAGTGCTTCCATGTTTTCAGGAGGGACGCCAAAGCTCGCTGCTTCTACTACTGTTGGTGACACCGTAGAGACTGTAATTGTATCGCTGTGTTTAACGACATTTACCTTGAAACTGATTTCTGCTTCATTACCCAAAATACCCACGATAACGGGAATAGTCCTTTGAGTGATCTGCGTTTCTGCATTAAATAAATCGGTGGGTAACTTCGCCTTCACAGTAGCGTTTGGAAAAAGGTCAGATAGAAAATACAGCTTGTTCAACCTTTCATTTCTGATTGAAACACCTGTCTCAATGTCTTCAATCGGGATATCGATATTCAAGTTGCCGTTCTTATCAATTTGACCAGTCAGTGAATCAATGTAGGCTGGCTCAACCACGTAAGACAGCTTAATTGTGGCGAATGACACGCTGGAATGTTCTGAATCAAGGTGGTAGTGCGTTATTGCGCTCTTAACACTAAAAGCAACAACCAAGATTGCAAACGCGATAGTGAAGTCGATGAGTTTCATTCTTTTTTCTCTTACTAATCTGTGACACTTACAGGTTAGGAAAAAAGTGAAATTCGGTATAACGCATAAACTCGATTGTTCTAATCGTTAAATAAGATTAAATATTTTGTTAATTTATAATTAATTTTTAGCGGGCCAACTTTTGCAATTCCAGACTTACCGCGTGGATTCGCCTGAAAAAGAAGCTAAATAAGCTTTGAAAACATTAGTGTGATGGCGGTACTCGCTACGATAATGTAGTCGCAAAAAAATAAAAGAACACTTCCTCCTCATAAAGTGACTTTCTCAGTATTCACGGCCGCTTTAATCACCACAAATCCTTCATATAAATGCAAACAAGAATTAATACACTTGTAACTATATTGTAAATAACGCTAGCTACTCTCAGGTTGTTGTAATCAAAAGTTCTTTTGTGTTTCAGAACCTACCGATATTTAACCAAAAATATAATTAACCTTAATGGAGTTTATTGTAATGCGTCGAACGTTACTATCGACTGTAGCAGCTGCTTCAGTTCTACTTAGCGCTTCTGTTCAGCAAGCCAACGCTTCTGGATTAGAAATTGGAAATGTTGCATTCTTTCATCCTGATGGCGCCGCTCTGCAACAGTGGAATGCCGCACGTATGTATTGGGAAGGGCCGGACGAGGCGCTTCAATGGGATAGATTACCCTGGATCGCCGTGTATAGGGGTCACATGGCAGACAGACTCACGGGCACATCAAATGGAGGTGCTACAGTCCATGGCTTTGGCTACAAAGTCATTGGACCAAATTCGTACGGCACAGATGACGGTCGGTCTATTTTGTCACTCTCTGGATATGCAGGTTCTATCTCAAGGGAAGCTGCCAATAATGGACATCCCACCGGCATTGTAAACGATGGCGATATCGCCGGTGAACCTGGTACGGGAGCATTTTTCGCTGAAACCTCAACAAGAGGACAGCCCGAGTTTCAATCATTACAAGTTTTAGGTGGTAGACCAGGATTTAATGGTTTTGATGGCGACCCCATGATGGACCCCGATATCAAAGATGGCGAACCAGATCCTGTGGTTGTATTAGGTGGTGGTGAACGCTTTTTTCTCCCTGAAGGAACACCATACTGCGGTACGGATACGCCAACAATGGACAACCCGATGCTGGATTGTTTTATGCATTTCGATGCGATAAGTGCAGCGGAAGATGTTAGAGATGGCACGTCACCTGATGACGCGATCATCGAAAACGGTCCAACCAGAGAAGACGGGAGAAACCTGCTCAAAGAAGCAGTTGATGATGGCTACGTAGTTATAAGAACGAGGCATCAATATCAACAGTTATTGCGAAAGCTGAGACAAGACCCGCAATACGCTCCGAAAGTTTTGGGTGTGTTTGCTGCTGACGATACATTCAATGACCAGCCAGAAGAGCGAGTCCGGGCAGCAGGTCTGGTGCGCAATCCATCAACGCCTTTACCGGATGAAGTCCGTGGATTTTCACCTACAGCTGCGCTGGATAAGCTCGGCGACTTGGTCATTTGGGGCACACCAGCGGGTGAATGGGGACCGATGGAAAATCCTACGGCGTTTGACACACCAAATTCTGTCAATCCACCAAGTGTTAGAGAGCTTACGTTAATAGCAACCATCATCCTGGATAGACGCAGTGAGCAAGTAGATAAACCTTTTCACTTAGTGATTGAAGTCGAGTCAACTGACAACCTTCCAAACAATACGAATGCCATAGGAACACTGCGCGCCTTGAAACGAGCAGATGATGTGGTAAGAACGCTACGCCAGTTGGAACTTAGACGCGACATTTTTAGTGAAAATGAAAACCCATTTCCTACACTAATATTGACAGCTGCAGACAGTGATGGTGGCGCTATGCAGCTATTATCGAGCAATAGAGTAGATAACATCGACGACCCGGTAGGTGCGGTAGCTGTGAATCGCACAGAGCTTCCAGATGAAGAGCGTTTGCCAAACTTTTTGGATGGTTTAGGCGGTCGAGAAGTATTTGCACCTTTCAAGGCAGAACCTGATGCATTGTCTCAATTCAGACCCTTGGCTGATGGAGAAGGAAGTATTGATGATGCTATCAATGTTGGTCAACTTCGTTTTGCAATCAGCTGGCCATCGAGCGCAGATGTTGCAGGTGGAATAATATCGAGGGCACAAGGCGCAAATGCGGAACAGCTTCAATCTCGTTTCTCAACTCGGTTTGACAGCACCGATGTTTATCGCATGCAATATGCGACCTTATTTGGAATAATGCTACCAAGCTCCAAAGGCCAACTTGCTCCCAGCAGATAGCGTTCTTTAGATTTTAAACAGGAGGTTTCCGTCGAAACCTCCTTTCTTTTCTGTTGGGAAATTTGACCGACTCAATTTATTAATCTGCCTTTTTGTTCATATTTATTCGCGCACAGTAAAGAGAGCTTGCAATCAAAGCGCATTTATTGCGGTTATGATCCTTGGAAACCACATGAAAGCTAAAGCGCCTCCTACCCCGATGGCAGTCACCAGACAACCCAAAGTCATTGTGCAGAACACTGCCCATTTGCGCTTTGCCCGGCCTTGTCTCTTTGCCCAAAAATAAAGTTCAGCCAATGCCATTGGCAACAAGTAACAGCCAAAAGAAATAGCGAAATCCGCGGGTCCGTCCATGGTATTTGTCATGCCTGCACCACCTGTTGTCATATACCATGCCATGACGAAAAGGCGTAGCGTCCAGACCGCATTCACGAGAAAAAATGAATGAATCGCCCAGCGTTGGTGTTGCGCGTATTTCCGTTCAATGGCGTAGCGCCAGGCAAGATAAATCGCAACGATGATCAAGACGCCGTTAATGGAAATGCCCATTGCACCAAGATCATCGAGTCGGGTACCACGCAACCAGGTCAGATAAAGTCCTGTCAATGCGCCAGCCAATCCCATTATCATAAAAAGCCGACCGTTTAGGCGGTGAAATATCGGGTAGCGCTGGCGAAGCGAAGGCACCAGTTGCAAGATACCACTCGTGCTAAGTATCGCCGCCCCAGCTATATGGAAATAAAGCATCATGTTTCCGGCAAAATCATCTTCGACATAACCCGTGATATGCATTGAGAGGTTCATATTTTCAGGTTGCCCGGAGGCAAGTGCCAACCCATATCTGAATCCAATGTAGATTGCAAACGCGAGCTGCCCTACGAGAGCTAATACAAACCATGTTTTCGCACTTATATTTAATGCTGTCTGCGCATGTTGTGCATTGTTAACAAATGCATATTGCATCGATACATCCTTATCACTGTGTTGTTGATATTTAGGATAAAAATGTCAAAAAAACGCGTGTAATTCGCGCCGTTCTCTGAATTTGGCGCAAGAAAAACGGATATTGCACATGGCAGCGCTGCTGACATCGATTCAGTTTACAAAGTGACACAATTAATCACTCGCTGTTTGCCGTGGTGATTGATAGGCTGATACCAATAAACATTCATTCTTTGCTTAGATGTTAGGAGTGCTGGTTTTAGTTAAGGAGTGCATATGCAGCTTGAAGATGGCCACATCATTTTATTGATAGTTAGCTTATGTGGGATGCTTGCCCAGCTTACGGTGAAACATAAAAAGCTAGAACATTTACTGTTCGCAATTTTGTGTGGTTCAATTGCGATGTCTGCGTTGGCAAAGCTTTCTGTAGAGCCCTTTGGGTATTACCACTACCTTATCGGAATGGGCGCTACCATGACGTGCAATGGTGCTTGGCTACTATCTAGAGCAATGTTCAGAACCCAAAACACTATCAACACAAAACACGTTCTATTTGCACTATCTGTTGCCGTGATGCTTATCGCAATCAAGGCAATCAATTTCTATAGCGAAGCCTATCAAGTATCTCCGCTTCTCCTGCAACAAAGCAAAACCGTTTTGATTGAAATGCTTACGCTATTCTCTTCTGCAATATTGTTGATGACCTTCTGGGAAGGATGCAACGGTTGGTCGAGAGATACTGACACCGGCAAACGACAGCGATTGACCTTCCTTGTTTCATACAGTCTAGCACTATGTAGCGTAATGTTTGTTACGCCCATGCTTCCAGAACAGGTTATGGGTGCCAACACGCGAGACTGGTTTGCAACTTTTTCCGCAACCTTTACGGTTATTATGTTGCAATGCCTTTTGCTCTGGCGTTCAAAAACAGTAGAAAGTATTGACAAGAGTGCCAATCAAAAGGAAAAAGAGACTATTTACACACCGCAATTATCGGACGAATCAGTTGAAGACAGCAAAATTAAAGCACAGCTTATGCAATACCTCGTGGATAAACAGATGTTCTTACAGGCGAACCTTAAAGTTGTAGATGTCGCGCATCAGTTAAAGGTATCTGAATATCGCATCAGTCGGATCATTGCCACACATTGTGAGGCAGAAAATTTCAATCAACTTATAAACGCCTATAGAGTCAAATACGCCAAACAGCTTCTCAAAGACCCTGACAAGCAGCATTGGCCGATAGTTGTTGTGGGACTTGAAAGTGGCTTTGCCTCAGTTGGCCCGTTCAATCGCGCATTCAAAAAAATCGAAGGTTGCACACCTGGTCAGTTTCGAAAGCACACACTCACATCACAAACAGAACAAATTGACACCAACCACATTAGGGAACAGCAGATCCCAATGTCCGGTAGGTTGTAGGGTGCTTGTCACGAAGAAAATCAACAAAGACAGTTACTTTAGATGCAATGTGTTGATGGCGCATGTAAATCCCAGGCGCTAGCATTATCACGCAAGTGGTCGATAGAGGTGGTTCCTGGGATCACGATAATGTTCGGTGACCGGCGAACAAGCCATGCAATCGCTTCTTTCGGTGGCAGTTTCGCGCCTTGTTTCATAGGGTGTGCCCCAAGTGGACCGTACGGAATAAACGCAATGCCACGTTCATGAGTGTAATCCACGAGTTCAGAGGCATCAGTTTCAACCTGATTGAATCGATTTTGTACGCTTGCTATAGGTGCAACAGTTAAAGCACGAACCAATTGTTCCTTAGTCACGTTGGAAAGACCGATATGTTTTATCTTTCCCGCTTGCTGTGCCTTAGCTAGTGCTTCAACG
>JBCDMA010000055.1:0-16035 GCA_038744645.1 Pseudomonadota bacterium
GCAAGAACGGGGGCGTTCATTGGATTCAGTCGCTCAACAATATGAAAAAACCGTCAAACCCATGTATCATCGATTCATAGAGCCGAGTAAAAATTTTGCTGATTTGATTGTGCCACAAGGTGGGGAGAATCATCTCGCAATTGATGTTGTGACGGCGTATTTGACGAAATAACAAAAGCAAACAGCATCCAAATTACAAACAAGAAACAATAAAAAAAGAGAATATTCATGGTTAGTTTTTTAGGGATTGCAGTACTGCTCACGCTCGGCTACGCCTTTTCGTCTAATCGCAAGGCGATTAATTGGAGAACGATTGGCGGCGCTTTTGCCATTCAAGCGTCAATTGCTGGCTTTGTGCTCTATACCGATGCTGGCGTTGAAATCCTCAATGCCATCACTTTGTTTGTACAAAACATCATAAATTACGGCACCGTCGGTATGGAGTTTGTCTTGGGTCCACTGGGTAATCCGGCAAATGAGCGTTCTCTTGGATTTATTTTTGCCTTCAACGTGCTGCCTGTCATTATCTTTTTCTCTGCGCTTATAAGCGTCCTTTATCATCTCAAAATCATGGAAGTGATAATTAATGTCATTGGTGGTGCATTAAATCGATTGCTCAAAACAAGTCGTCCTGAATCAATGTCAGCAGCGGCCAATATTTTCGTTGGTCAAACTGAAGCACCGCTCATCGTCAAACCCTTCATCTCAAGGATGACGCGCAGCGAGTTGTTCGCAATCATGGTGGGTGGTCTGGCATCAGTCGCAGGCTCAATCATGGCTGGCTATTCCAATATGGGCATTGAACTCAAATTTTTATTGGCGGCAAGTTTTATGGCCGCGCCTGCAGGTTTATTGTTTGCAAAATTGCTCGAACCAGAAACAGGGCAGCCAAATCAAACGCTGGATAACGTAGAAGAAGACGCAGATGAATATGCCAATGTGCTTGATGCTGCTGCAGGCGGAGCAGCATCTGGTATGCGTTTGGCAGTTAACGTTGGCGCAATGATATTGGCCTTTATCGCCCTTATCGCAATGCTCAATGGGATCATTGGTTTTTTCGGAAGTTGGTTTGGGGCAGACAGTCTCACGATCCAGCAAATTTTGGGCTATGTATTTAAGCCCATCGCGTGGCTGATTGGCATACCCTGGCACGAAGCGGAGTTAGCCGGCAGTTTCATTGGTCAGAAACTTGTTATCAATGAATTTGTTGCATATGTTGATCTTATCGACAATGGCGAGAACTTATCCCCTCTGTCTCAGGCAATCATTACCTTTGCGTTGTGTGGTTTTGCCAACTTGTCATCAATCGCTATTTTACTCGGGGGTATCGGCGCAATGGCACCTAACAGACGACATGATATTGCAAGACTTGGCTTAAAAGCCGTATTTGCAGCCACACTTGCAAACTTGATGAGTGCAGCGCTTGCTGGGATATTTATCTCGATTGGATAAGCATTATTGCAACCACAAGTTATTTCTATAGTGACTTAAACTGGCGCTCTTCATTGCAAATGATTTAAAATCATCCAATGCACATAACATGAGTATGCTTATGGAACTGAAAGCTATTGACTATCAATCGCCCAATGTCGCTGAAGCCTTTGTTTCATCGTTGCATTTAACGGGTTTTGGGGTCCTGAAGAATCATCCCATTTCGCAGCAACGAGTAACGGATATTTACACACACTGGGCAGACTTTTTTAATACTCAGGAAAAGTACGATTTCACTTACGATAAGAAAACGCAGGATGGTTTTTTCTCTCAAAATGTTTCCGAAGTCGCAAAGGGGTTCACAAAGAAAGACATCAAAGAATACTACCACTACTATCCATGGGGTCGTTGCCCAACCGGTTTGAAGCAAGAAATCAGTGAGTACTACCAAAGTACGCTGTCTTTGGCGACCGAGTTACTTAACTGGATTGAGTCCTATTCGCCTCAAGATATCAGCGCAAAATACAGTGTCCCGCTGTCGTCAATGATCGAGGATTCTGAGCAGACACTGCTGAGAATTTTACACTACCCTCCACTGACGGGAGGAGAGGAGCCTGACGCAATAAGAGCCGCTGCCCATGAAGACATCAACCTCATTACGATTTTACCCGCCGCGAACGAACCTGGATTACAGGTAAAACTGAAAAACGGAGAATGGCTTGATGTGCCCTCTGACTTTGGCAATCTGATTGTTAATATTGGGGACATGTTACAAGAGGCCTCAGGGCATTATTTTCCCTCAACGACACATCGCGTCATTAATCCAAAAGGCGCTGACGTAACAAAAGCGCGCATTTCATTGCCTTTATTTTTGCACCCTAGGCCAGATGTTGTGCTATCAGAGCGCTACACAGCCAAGCATTACCTTACTGAACGGTTACGCGAACTGGGCGTTACCTAGTGTATTAAGCGTTGTTTTTTATCGACAGCGTCTACAGCAGCTTTTTAAGGGGTGTTTGTAGGCCATCGTGGTTAGTCTTTAGCTCAGCTAAAAGCAGTTCCGCAGTGGCGATTGCATCTTTAAGCGCATTGTGTGCGTGATAACTTGGCAACCTAAAGCTATCTCTTAGATTGCCAAGACGTAGTTGCGACGGGTCATAAGCTGTGTCTTTCTGATCAAACCGGCGTTTAATGATTGCCAATGTATCGATGATCATAAACGGCGGAACAAGACCGTATATCTGACGACATGCTTCTTGTAAAAAGCCGCGTTCTATTCGTGCGTAATGGACCAAAATAGGTTTACCCGCCATTATTCTCAAAAGCTTATCTACGGCGGCTTTTAACTCTTCGCCGCGTTCTTTTTCAGCATCGGTAATCAAATGGATGCAAACATTCTGTTTTTGCAACTGCCCCACTGTTCTAATGATCTCGTGGTGACATGTGTTGAGTTTAATTTTTCCCTTGTCAAGATTGACACAGCCAATACTCAATAGCTGATCTTTTACCGCATGCAAACCTGTTGTTTCAAAATCTAATGCAACAACGTCCAAGTGCTCTAAACATTCCTCCTTGTCCGGAAAAGGTGCACTTAGATAGTCTTTAAGTGCACCCTCTGGCGCGATCGCCAAACAGGATAAGCGCTGTTGCTCAATTGACAGCAATGACTGAGGAACGAGTTTGATCAGAGAACCAAGCATTGTTAAAAAGCGACCTGTCTGCTGTCTTGCAATGTTTTAATCACTTTAAACGCATCTTTCAAATGCTCTCGTTCAAGTCGAGAGATAACGCGTGGATGCATGTAGTTACTTGGCTCTTTACCTTCCTGAATAAGATTGGCCTGATGTTCCATCCGCAATTGACCCAAAAATTCAAACGCATCGATGAGGTTTCTGCCCGATTTTGAATTCAGTGATTTAGTGCCTGCAGCTTTGTGTAATCTCTCTAACGTATTGACTTCTTCGATCCCTTCCTGAAGGGCATAAATCCTCGCCAAATCAACTATGGGGACAATGCCGTTATGTTTCAGATCCAGCGCTTTTTCGTTATTGCCTTTTTCTACAAGGACAAAATCTCTAAAAAATCCCAACGGCGGCTTATGCGACAACGCATTCTTTGACATATAGGCAATGAAGACCGAGTTCTTTTGGGTCTTTTTAAGCATTTTTCTACGAACGTCTCGAAGCAAAGACTCATCGCCATACACAGTGGCCAAATCAAAAAAGATACTTGAATGCAGTAATGCATGAGGTTCCGGGTTATCTACCCAGGTGCTGAAGTATTTGTCCCATACTGCTTTTGGCTGGCGCCATTTTGGGTTGGTTGCCATGACATTGCCTGGACAGTAAATAAAACCGCATTTATTCAATCCATCGCTGACAAAGGTCGCCAAATCACTGAAATACTTATCGTGCTCGGGTAGCATCGAATCATCTATGATCAGCGCATTGTCCTGGTCTGAATGCGACAGCTGTTCCTGCCTCGCCTGCGAGCCAGCAGATAACCAGGCATAGGGAACTGGCGGTTGTCCCAATATCTGCTCAGCCATTTTTATAAGACGCAACGTCAATGCCATGGTGATTACACTGATGCTCTTGCCTACATGTTCTGCTGATGTTCCCAATTTGGCCATTCGCAACTGCAGTTTCGGGATGATGCCACTGAGTTTAGATAATTCTTCAATGGATTTGGCACGTCGAATCAGATTGGTCAAGTTAACTGCATTGTTACCTTCGTGATTCATCAGATCGGTGACTGTTACAAGTCCATCTAGTTTTCCATCTCTCGTAATAGGAAGGTGGTGAATAGATTTGCTCGTCATAGCGGCCAATGCATCGAATGCACTCGATTTAACATCTAACGTCAATACATTTTTTGTCATAATCTCGGATACAGGTTTATTTGTATCCAACCCAGCTGCTACAACTCTTCTTCGAATATCTTTATCTGTAACAATCCCTTCCATTTCTTTGTCTTTAGTGACCATCAAGCATGAATAGCCTAGGTCACTCATTAATATTGCCGTGTCTTGAATACTGGTATCGTGACTCACTGCGGACGCTGGTGAATTGTAAAAGTCTTCAACGCACGCATTAGTAAGCGTTGACGACACAACGGCATCTTCACAGAATTTCTGCATACGTTTTTGCAAGCGCTGTGCGCCGGATTGATTAAAGAAAGCATTCGCTTCTTGCGAGTCTTGGATCGCGTAAAACAAATCAGGCTTAGGAACAGAGTATAATAATGTATCTTCGTCAACCTCTACTCTGATTTTGACGTTTTCATCAGGCAACATGAAAACAGAACAGAGATCACCCTCACTGTATTTGCTGAGGAGTTCATCATTTTGGTCAAAATATGAGATTGCGCCTTTGCGCAAAATATAGAGATGTGGACGCTCATTTTGGGACGGCGGCATTCGCTCACCTTGTCTCACATACTCTATGTTTATACTTTTGGTTAACCTATCAATTGCGCTTTCTTCTAGGTTGTCAAAAGGCGGAATCGTCTTTACAAAATCATTAATTTCAGCGAGCTCAGCACTCATTGGTTTGACCTTTAGTTTACAAATATATTACGAATCAGTGTTTTATAATGATGCCAGCTCCCGTAGTCAAACGCTTTGATGCAGGTCAACTGATGGCCGCGACTAAAGTGTAATATCAAAAAATTAACATCTATATAAACTTTTTCGTGGGGGATGGCTTCGTTTGCGTTCTTTTTCAAATCGAAACAAACAGACCATCAACAGGAAAAAAACATAAAGTAGTCCATGTAGTCGTGTGCGGCGCGTGGTAATCAATTCAAGGAGAAAAGCTTGTGGAGAATCAAAGCTCATATTGGCAAGATAACCTCCGTCTGATCATAATCTGCCTCGTCATATGGTTTGTAGTATCGTTTGGCTTTGGCTTATTACTGGTAGACGTTCTTAATAACTTTAGAATAGGTGGGTACAAACTCGGTTTCTGGTTTGCTCAGCAAGGTTCTATTTATGCATTCTTAGGTCTTATATTCTGGTACGGAAAGAAAATGAACGACCTAGATAAGAAATACGATGTGGAGGAATAATTAATGGATGAATTACGGATTTACACTTACATCGCTGTTTTCGGCACGTTCGGACTCTACTTTGCAATAGCAATTTGGGCTCGCGCTGGATCGACTGATGAATTCTATGCTGCAGGCGGTGGTGTAACACCTTTGCAAAATGGTATGGCAATTGGTGCGGACTGGATGTCAGCTGCATCGTTCATTTCAATGGCCGGTCTTATTGCGTTCTTAGGATACGGTGGTTCAGTATTCCTTATGGGATGGACAGGTGGATATGTACTCCTGGCAATGTGTCTTGCACCTTACATGCGTAAACATGGCAAGTTCACTGTACCTGAGTTTATTGGTGACCGTTTCTATTCAAAAACAGCGCGTATAGTAACTATCGTCTGTTTGATTGTTGCTTCAGTTACATACATTATCGGCCAGATGAAAGGTGTTGGTGTTGCATTCTCACGCTTCTTAGAAGTTGAATACGACACTGGTCTATACATCGGTATGTTTGTTGTTTTCTTCTACGCAGTACTCGGTGGAATGAAAGGGATCACATACACGCAGATTGCACAGTACGTTGTATTAATCACAGCATACACAATTCCTGCTATCTTTATCTCTTTCCAGTTGACTGGAAACCCTCTACCGCAAATCGGTCTGGGTTCTACGCTTGCTGATGGAAGTGGTGTTTATCTGCTTGATAAGCTTGACATGATGCTGACAGATTTAGGCTTTAAGGAATATACTACGCAGAAGCTGGGTAATTCACTTAACATGTTTGCATACACCATGTCTCTTATGATTGGTACTGCAGGTTTACCTCACGTTATCATGCGCTTCTTTACTGTACCTTCAGTTAAAGCAGCTCGCTCTTCAGCTGGTTACGCGCTTGTATTCATCGCATTGCTATATACTGTTGCTCCAGCAGTAGGCGCAATGGCTCGTTTCAACCTGATGAACACTATCGAGCCTTCTGCAGGTCAAAACCTTGAGTATGAACAACGTCCACAGTGGTTCAAAGATTGGGAAACTACTGGTCTACTAGGTTTTGAAGACAAAAATGGCGATGGAAAAATTCAGTACACTGCTGATGCTGCTACCAACGAAATGGTTAAAGTTGACCGTGACATCATGGTATTGGCAAATCCATCAATCGCTAACCTTCCAAACTGGGTAATTGCGTTAGTAGCCGCTGGTGGACTAGCAGCAGCACTATCAACCGCAGCTGGATTGTTATTAGCAATATCTTCTTCTATCTCGCACGATTTGTTGAAAGGTATCTTAACGCCAGACATGACTGAGAAAACTGAGTTAATGGTGAGTCGTATAGTCATGACTGCATCGGTGCTTTTTGCTGGATATCTCGGATTGAATCCACCAGGGTTCGCCGCAGGCACAGTTGCACTTGCATTCGGTCTAGCAGCGTCTTCAATATTCCCAGCATTAATGATGGGAATATTCTCTCGCTCGATGAATGACAAAGGTGCCATCGCTGGTATGTGTGCTGGCCTAGGTGTAACAATGCTTTATGTGTTCCAACACAAAGGTATCATGTTTATCCCTGGCACTTCATTCCTAGGTGGATTAGAAGAGAACTGGTTCCTAGGTATATCACCTAATGCATTCGGTGTTGTTGGTGCGATAGTCAACTTTGCAGTTGCATACATCGTATTGAAAGCGACTCAGCCAGCACCGAAAGAAATCGGTGACTTGGTTGACAACTTCCGCTCTCCACACGGTGATGTTGCGGCAGCTCACGATCACTAATTAGTTATAAATTAGTACTAGTTATTTCAATTGAAAGACCTCCACTTCGTTGGAGGTCTTTTTTATGGTAACTACAACAGAATAATCAGCAATTGCCGAGTTTTAAATTAAGTGATAGCTGTTAAATTTAGCGTTTGATTTATTGATATTTGTTTTAGAATATAGCGATAAAGCAAACACTTCTGTGCAGTGGAGCAATGCGTCTCCAAAGAAATAAAACGTATTTAATGGGTCAGTAGTATGATTTTTAAAGGCTTTAACAGGCTTAACAGACACACAAAAATAGCAATCTTTGTTGCACCTATTTTGATGATCTTGGGTTTCGCCCTCTCTGATATGTGGGTTGAAAAAAAAGCAATGGAAGCGCGCTTTTTTGAAATGGAACCAGAAGGTGGTGCGTGCGATATACTAGCAAATGCTTGTATCCTACGATCTGGAGAATTCCAAATCAGCGTTTATGTTGAGGATGGATTAACAACAATCAACTCAACGTTTCCACTCGATACAGCTACAATATTTCTCGTCGACGATGATAATGTGCCTACTCCGTATCGCATGGGGATGAAAGACAGCCCGTATTACTGGTATCAAAAGACACCGATTCAAGAACTTGCAGGGGAACCCGGCAGTGAACAAAAGGTTAGAATGGTGACAACGGTCAAGGGCGGTCAATACATCGCTGAGTTCTATAGTAGAACCAAGAGATAGGTGGTAAAGCCGTTTTGTTTCATTTAGGTTCTCCTATTGCACCAGAAGAACATGCGACTATGGTCTTAGCATTATTGTCTAGTGATCAGTCGTGCTACATTAGAAAACTTTGCAATTTTAGTTAAGGTTATAGATGTCAATCGGTTGGTTAGTCTTGTCTGTTGCTTATCTATTGCTACTTTTTTGGATTGCGAATTGGGGTGATAAAAGCACACCAACAGCGCGCTGGCTAACCTCGCATCCGCTTGTTTATTGTCTCGCCCTAGGTATTTATTGCACCGCATGGACCTTCTTTGGCGCAGTAGGCCAATCGAGTGAAGCAAGTTGGATGTATTTCCCGATTTTGCTTGGTCCAATTATCGTCTACGTTGTTTTTAACGGGTTTATTTATAAATTAACCTTTGTCAGCAAAAAACAACATATCAGTACCATTGCCGATTTTATTAGTTCTCGATACGGCAAAAGGCAGGTTGTCGCTCTCGTCGTAACCGTCATTGCTCTAATGGCGACCATTCCTTATATAGCGCTACAACTAAAGGCGATTGGAAGTACATTCGGCGCCATGACGGATCAACAAAATAGTCAAGTTGTCATCGTACTCGCCAGTATTTTTATAGCTGGCTTTGCAATGTACTTCGGTACGAGAAACACCGACGTTACACAGTATCGACGTGGTTTGATGCTGGCGATTTCCTTTGAGTCACTCGTGAAGCTCATGGCATTAGTACTTGTTGCTCTTGTGGCGTATCAATTATGGAAGGCAGAAGGCAACTCTAACCTGCTTTTGGACTATTATAGTAGAGATAGTCTACAGGTTTTTTCGGGCTTTTCTTTTTGGGCACAAACGCTAATGGCCGGTGCGGCAGTCATCTGTCTACCGCGACAGTTTCATATTACTGTCATTGACAACCTGCACTTATCACATATCAGAACAGCGCGAATTGTTTTTCCCATATATTTACTTGCCATTGCAGCAACCATTCCCATTATCGCGATGGCGGGAAATGCCTTGTTTGCAAGTCAAGGTGTCGAAGGTGATGCATACGTAGTGAATATCGCGATCCTATCTGAATCACTTGGTCTTAAGATGCTCGTCTTTTTAGGAGGTATCTCTGCGGCAACGGCGATGATCATCGTTGCTACTCTGACGTTGAGTACTATGCTAACAAACGATGTTGTCCTACCGAAAATTATGAATTCGGATACGTTGCCGACTGCTGTGAACAAAGTTCAACGCATTAAAAATATACGACGCGTTGTTATCTTTCTTATTTTGCTGCTCGCTTTCATTTATCAAAACCAGATGACAAATGATGCAACCTTAGCGTCGATTGGTTTGCTGGCATTTTCATTGGTTATTCATTTGTTGCCTGCAATCGTCGGTGGCTTGTATTGGGAAAAAGCACATGCGCAGGGCGTGTATGCCGGGTTGTTGTGTGGGTTTGTTGTTTGGATGATGTATCTACAAGTCCCACTGCTGAATCCTGTGACCTCCAGTTATCAAACTGAAGCCTTGAGTCAAGGTGCAATTGTTAGCCTTGTCGCTAATATCATTGCATTTATTGGGTTTAGTCTATTGGCAAAACCCCGATTTATTGACCGCATACAAGCAAAGATATTTGTAAACCCTTTCAATCTGCATTCGTCGCAAACCGAGACCATATATGAAGTAAAAGTCGCCGACGTGAAAACGCTCATCACGCGTTTTACTGGCGAACAAAGATCAAAGCAAGTATTTGATGATTATCAACGGCAAAATCAAGTCGTTCTAGAAAATGACAGTAAAGTCAGCGCTCGACTTCTACAGTTTTGCGAACGGGTGCTTGGAGGCGTTGTGGGTTCCTCGAGCGCAAAAGCACTCATCGACAGCCTGGTAAAAGGTAAAAAACTAGATATCACTGAAATAGTCAATTTCTTTGATGATACCACCCAAGCTATGCAGTTTAACATGAGTGCCCTACTCACCTCTTTGGAAAACATAGACCAGGGCATCAGCGTTATAGATAAGAACCTCAACTTGGTGGCATGGAACAAAAAGTATTCTGGTTTGTTTAACTATCCGGATGCCCTCTTGAAAGTGGGCGCTCCCGTCGAGCCATTGATCAGACATAATGTACTTAGAGGCCAGTGTGGACCAGGAGAGTTGGATATTGAGGTACAAAAACGTATAGAACACCTAAGCAACGGCACGCCTCATAGATTTGTACGCCAACGCGATGATGGCAAAGTCATAGAAATCGTTGGGAATCCGCTGCCAGGAGGTGGTTTTGTGACGAGTTTTAACGACATTACCGGGCATGTAGAAATACAGGAAGCATTAAAAGAATCAAATATTGACTTAGAGGCCCGAATTGCAAAGCGGACCGAAGAAGTTCACTCAATCAATGCCGAACTGCGATTAGAAATTGAACGCAGAAACATGCTAGAAAAATCACTTATCAGAGCACGTCAGGAAGCCGAAAGCGCCAATGAAAGCAAAACCCGTTTCCTAGCCTTGGCAAGTCATGACGTATTGCAACCATTGAATGCTGCAAAACTTTACATGACGGTATTAGAAGAAGCAGAATTAGATAATGAACTGCGCTCAATAGTGAGGAAACTCTCAGATGCTGTTGTCTCAAGTGAAAACTTAATTAGCACTATCCTTGACATAACTCGATTAGACCAAGGCGAACTAAAACCTTTTATTGAGAGCGTAAATGTCAAAGAAGTGGTTACACCCGTTGTCAATGAGCTCACCATAAAAGCAAAAGAGAAGAATTTAGAGTTTCGCACAAATATTAGAGATTGTTGGGTTTCGGCAGACAAGACCTATCTCTACCGCCTGGTTTTAAATCTTGTATCAAACGCCGTTAAATACACACAGAAAGGCAAAGTGCTTATGACGGTGCGCAGCATTAATGATAAGGTTTGGATAGAAGTAAGGGACACAGGCATTGGCATACCCAAGATACAGCAAGCTGCTATCTTCTCTGATTTCTACCGCGTAGCGAATACCCAAGAAAAGGGCATTGGTCTTGGCCTTAGTGTCGTAAAACGGCTTTCACAACAACTTAACTGTCAAATCAAAGTCGATTCAAGAGAAGGCGTGGGCTCATGCTTTTCTCTGATATTTACAAAAGTACCGCCGCCAGAAGTAGCTAAAGTTATAAAATCACCGCTGAAGTCTTCATTTAGCAAACTCAAAATATTGTGTGTTGACGACCAACAAGAAAATTTGGACGCAATGCAAACCGTTTTAGAAAAATGGGATTGTATCGTACGAACCGCGTCAAGTTGCGAAGAAGCACTAAAAATCGCGCGCGAGTTTGAACCTTATATCTTATTTGTGGATTATCAATTGGGCCCAGGACCTGATGGACTCAGTATTATCGACAAAGTCAGACACCAGCAAAACACAATACTGCCCGCTTGCTTGGTAACAGCAAAACGTGGTGATGATTTAATGAAAATGTGCAGCGAGCAAGGCGTCAACTACATGGCCAAACCCGTTAAACCCGCAAAAATGAGGACGCTGCTGCAAAGTATGAGTAAATTTATAAGGGTTAAGACAGCCTGAGAACACGTATGAAATCAGACCGATTGAAGCGTAACTGAATTAGTGTTCTTCTTTCGCTGGCGGTTCTAGCTGTAGCTGTGACGCGATCAAAACCGCCTGCGTGCGATTATTGATGCCTAACTTTCTGAAGATTGCAGTAACATGTGCTTTAACCGTTGCCTCTGCAATATCTAAATTGTAACCAATTTGTTTATTTAACAATCCGTCACGCATATAACAAAGTACTTTATACTGAGACGGTGTTAACGTGGCAACGTTTTCTGCTAGCGTTGTGAACTCTTCATCTACTTGGTTTATCTGTTCACGGAGCTTTTCAGGTACCCAAATATCACCATCCAAAATAACATTTATTGCTTCGCTGATTTCTACGGCACTGGCGGTTTTTGGAATAAAACCTGAAGAGCCTAGTCCCATAATTTTTGATATTAATGCCGTGTCCTCGGTGCCCGAAACAACTGCAATTGGTAAGTCATTAAACTGTTTTTGTATATGGAGAAATCCAAATAAATCACTACTTCCTGGCATATGCAAATCTAAAAGCAATAAATCAATGTCTTCATTTTCCAATTTGGTGACTGTTGAATTTAAGTCTTCTGCTTCATGAATAGTGAGGTTGGAGAAATTCATGTTCAATGCACCTTTTAGTGCATCTCTATAGAGTGGGTGATCATCGGCGATGAGAAGAGATATCATACCCTGGTCCTTTTGGTAATACTTTCGGGAGGCAGTGTAACAAGCTGATAACAAAAAGGCGAGTAAGTACTCGCCTTTTTTAACAATTAGCGATTCAAGCGCTCGTCTATGAGATCGTCTACGACAGTAGGATCTGCAAGCGTCGAAGTATCGCCTAAACTCTCATACTCGTTCGCTGCAATCTTACGCAAAATTCTGCGCATGATTTTACCGGAACGTGTTTTCGGCAAACCTCTTGTCCATTGGATAAGGTCTGGTGTGGCGATTGGGCTTAACTCTTTACGCACCCATGCTCTAATTTCAGCCGTCAATGCATCGTCTGCTTCAACGCCTTCGTTAGGAGTAACATAGACGTAGATGCCCTGTCCTTTGATATCATGCGGATACCCTACAACTGCAGCCTCTGCTACTAATTTATGAGCGACCAAAGCTGATTCGATTTCTGCAGTACCAAGTCTATGACCAGATACGTTGAGCACGTCATCAACACGACCGGTGATCCAGTAGTAACCGTCTTCATCGCGACGCGCACCGTCACCTGTGAAGTAAACGTTGTTATATGCGCTGAAATAGGTTTCTATGAAACGCTTGTGGTTGTTATAAACCGTTCGCGCTTGGCTTGGCCAGCTGTCTTTGATAACTAAGTTACCATCAACTGCGCCTTCGAGTTCTTTTCCTTCGGAATCAAACAACGCTGGCTGAACACCGAACATTGGACGTGTTGCAGAACCTGGCTTAAGTGAAGTTGCAGCAGGTAGAGGAGTGATCATCATACCGCCCGTTTCAGTCTGCCACCAAGTATCGATGATTGGGCAACGGTTTTGACCGAACACTCGGTAGTACCATTCCCATGCTTCAGGGTTAATTGGCTCACCTACTGAACCCAAAATTCTAAGGGTAGATATGTCACAACCTTCAACAGGTGCATCGCCATGGGCCATTAGTGCACGAATAGCAGTTGGTGCAGTATATAATTGATTAACTTTATACTTTTCTACGACTTGTGCTATGCGCTGTACGCTAGGATACGTTGGCACACCTTCGAAGAATATTTGCGTTGCGCCGCTCGCCAATGGGCCATATGTCATGTAGCTGTGACCCGTGATCCAGCCCACATCAGCAGTACACCAATAGATGTCATCTTCTTTATAATCAAACGCATACTTGAACGTTAATGTCGTATATAAAAGATAGCCACCTGTCGTGTGCACAACGCCTTTTGGCTGACCAGTTGAACCAGATGTATAAAGAATGAAAAGCGGATCTTCAGCATTCATTACTTCTGGTTCACACTGTGCGGAACAGTCTTCAACTAATTCATGCCAGTAAATGTCCACATCATCATTCCAAGCAACGTCGCCACCAGTAAGTTTGTTCACAATCACATTTGTGATAGAAGGACATGCGCCATTGGCTATTGCTTCGTCAACATTGGCTTTAAGTGGAACGCTGCGGCCTGCTCGATGACCTTCGTCGCAAGTAATAACAACTTTTGCATCACTGTCGTTAATACGATCGGCAATAGCGTTAGGAGAAAAACCACCAAAAATAACGGAATGAATCGCACCAATACGTGCACAAGCTAACATAGCGTAAGCAGCTTGAGGGACCATTGGCATATAGATTGCGACGCGGTCACCTTTCCCAACGCCAAGTTTCTTCAGACCATTTGCTAGTTTACATACTTCATAATGCAGCTGTTGATAGGTTACTTTTTCTTCGTCTTCTGGGTTGTCACCTTCCCAATAGATAGCAACTTTTTTCGCGTTCGTTTCAAGATGTCGGTCAATACAGTTGTAGCTAGCGTTAAGCTGACCGTCTTCAAACCACTTTATCTCGCAGCTATCTGGTGAAAAATTTGTGTTCTTTATAATTGTTGGTTGAGTGTACCAATCAAGCAATTCAGCTTGTTTACCCCAAAACCCTTCGGGATCGGCAACTGACTCGGCGTACATTGCTTGATAGTCTTCATCACTAAAATGCGTACCTGCGGTCAATTCCGCTGGTACTGGATAAGTTTTGGCAGTCACTATTTTGTCTCCGTTAAATACCTGTAGTCACCCTGTTAACAATAGTCCTCTTCTAACTCAGCAAAAATGCTACTTTGGTATCAACGTTCTCCTCAAAGTTGACTAGGGTCAAGCCAAGGAAAATTAAGGACTTAGCTTATTCACATTTTCACACCAAAGTCTGATAGACGATCTGTGTATTGGTAAAGTTGAGTTTTAACTTAAACTCTATAAATAATTAACATGAAATAAGCTTCATGTTAATTATCGAATGTCTATTCCAACAACATTGCCGTGTTTTTTACACGGCTTTTTTTATTTAACATGGTAGGAAAACCGATTAGGCGAGAAAGAGGATAGCCAATAACGGCGTGACAAAAAACACGCCTATTATATAAGCCAACCCATAAAGCTTTTGCTCTGCGACTTTTAAAGATAGTTGATATGACAAGGTAGGAGGCCATTCGCGCAGAAAGGCAATACCGTATATAACTAATACTGCTAGCACGTTGTAACTGAAGTGAACAAAAGCGATTTGTAATGCAAGACCCGCATTATCGCCAGTAATTGATAGCGCAGCGATAACCGCAGTGATACAGGTTCCAATATTGGCACCTAAGGTAAAGGGGTATATCGATCTTGCGGTGACAATACCATTGCCGACTAAAGGCACCATCAGAGAAGTCGTCGTCGAGCTTGATTGCACGAGCACTGTCACGAGGGTACCCGAGGATATACCTGCTACAGCACCTCTTCCCAAACTGTTCTGCAAAATATCTTTGGCGCGCCCCACCATCAGAGACTTCATGATTTTTCCCATATAAGTGA
Organism: Pseudomonadota bacterium; assembly: GCA_038744645.1. Taxonomy (GTDB): domain Bacteria; phylum Pseudomonadota; class Gammaproteobacteria; order Enterobacterales; family Alteromonadaceae; genus Glaciecola. Next base: position 15,040 of record JBCDMA010000055.1, read on the forward strand.
TTGAGATAATGATCAATCCCAAGCCAATCACTATTTGGGCAATACCACCATAAACGACGGGTAATGATGCAGTTATTCCTTTCACCAGTTCAATCGGCGGTCCAGTGATCGTTTTCACTGGATTAAAACCATCAATACCTGCCGTCGCGCCAATGGAGAATAAGCTAACCATAGCAGCACTGAGCATTTCTAAAATACCAAATGCCATTTCCAGGGGCAGAAAAATCAACACTGCAAAGATATTGAAAAAGTCATGTATGGTTGCAGCATTAAACGCGCGCTGGAATTCTTCTTTATCCCGTATATGACCAAGGCTCACTATGGTATTAGTTATGCTGGTTCCAATATTCGCGCCCATCATCATTGGGATGGCAATAGTGATTGGCAGTCCACCTGCAACCATTGCGACTATGATTGACGAGACAGTGCTAGAAGATTGGATGAGCGCCGTAGCAACCATTCCTATAATTAGCCCTAGGATTGGATTCGATGCAAATGCAAACAACTGCTCGGCTTGATCTGAGGTTGCCGTCTTGAACCCGCCACCGATCAGACCCACTGCAGTTAGCATCAGCGCGACCAACACGAGTAGAAAACCCCACCTGATTGGTTTCGGCAACCGATGCAAACTTCCTTGCGAAATTACTGATTCATTTACTTGTGACATACCAAATACCTAAAGCGTACTCAGCACCTTTTACAGCGTTAGTATTAAAGTTTTATTAAAACGGTGTGGGATACTGCTTAAATATTTGCATCACTTCTTCCAGACATCCTGTAGGCAGATTCAAAGAAAAAGCATCGATATCCTCGGTGAGTTGCTCAATAGTCGTCGCGCCAATAATAGTGGAGGTCACGCCGTCAATTTGATCGCACCATGCCAATGCAAGTTGGCTGGGAGTAATTTCATAGTTTTCAGCAATTTTGCAATATCCGCTTACTGCGCTATCACTGTTGTCAGTATCCCTAAACAATCCCTGCCGTTGAGCAAGCGTA
>JBCDMA010000056.1:0-16027 GCA_038744645.1 Pseudomonadota bacterium
ACCATTAAAGCAGGTGAGAAAGTAGGCCTTGTAGGGCGTTCAGGCGCAGGTAAGTCAACGCTGGTCAATCTGTTACTGCGGTTTTACGATATCGACAGCGGTCAAATCGTTATCGATGATCAAATTGTGCGACAAGTCAGTCAAGAAAGCCTGCGCAGCCAAATCAGTATGGTGACTCAGGATACTTCTCTAATGCATCGTTCCGTAAGAGATAACATCATGTACGGCAGAGAAGATGCGACAGAAGAAGAGATGATTGCGGCGGCGAAACAAGCCGAAGCGCACGAGTTTATTCAGTTGCTTTCAGACGCAAAAGGTCGAAGCGGCTATGATGCGCATGTCGGTGAAAGGGGTGTTAAACTCTCAGGTGGTCAGCGTCAGCGCATCGCTATCGCGCGCGTCATGCTAAAGAATGCGCCTATCTTACTGCTTGATGAAGCAACATCAGCACTCGATAGCGAAGTCGAAGTCGCAATTCAAGAGGGATTGACGCAAATTATGCAAGATAAAACAGTGCTTGCCATTGCTCATAGACTGTCAACGATTGCACAAATGGATCGCTTATTAGTTCTGGATAATGGCAAGATTGTAGAATCAGGAAGTCATCAAGAGTTACTGGCGTCTGGTGGTATTTATGCAAAACTTTGGGCGCATCAAACTGGCGGCTTCTTGGGGCTTGAATAAAGCAAATCAAACAAAAAAGGCGCTTAATCGCGCCTTTTTCTAACAATGAATGTGAAATTTCTATGAGTTACTCAGGCACAATTTCATAGATAACAACGCTACCTGACTCTTCATTACCAATGACCAGCAATGCTTCACCCGTCGGGCTGTCTGTCGCGCTTATAAATGCCATTCCTTCCGGCGCCAAGTCTCCTGTAATATCAGCGCCTTCAGCAACTCCGCGGTTAACAAAGTAACTGACAAACTGCACATTGTAAGGGTTAGTAATATCGTAAGCCATGACACCGCCCATGCGCTCAAGACCCACAAATGCGTATTGACGTCCTTCTATCATGCCAAGCGCAAGTGCTTCAGGTTCTGGACCTTTTGCATCTGAACGGGTATCACCTTCGTTTTCATCGTTGTTGTTATTAAACAATGGACCAAATATCGATGCAGTGATACGTTCAAAGTCATCACCTGAGTCATAGACAACCAATCCATTCGTGTCCCAAATCGTGAATGAGCGAGCACCATAGGTATAAAGCTCATCGTATGTACCACTGCCATCGGTTGACCCATCAGTAGCACCCAAAAAGGTGGTAACCAGAAGTCGGCCGATATCATTGTCGTCATTGTTTACGTAATCAAAGTTTGCGGCCAAGGTAAGGTCTTCTGCGCGGATCTCGTCAATAAATGCAAGACAGCCATCGTCTTCGTCAAAATCGACGCCGCCAAGCGTTGTAAGACAGGTCGCTTCGTCAGGTGCATCAAAGAAATACTCACGACCATCACCTTCGTTAGCAGTGACGATAAAGTTGGCGCCGTTCCACGTGTAGCTGTCAATCGTATCCGGTTGATACATGCCAAATAGTCCAGGGTATTCTGTGAGATTTACACCACCGTCGCGGTCAGACGCATCTAATAACAAGTTGCCCCAATCTTTAAAACCAAGCCCAATGACACCTGAAAGTGAATTTGTGGCAAGGTCAACTATGGCAAGCGCGTTGTTTTCTTGAACGGCGACAAAGGCGAGGGAATCATCTTCAGCAATCGCGACGTATTCAGGCTCTAAATCCTGCGCGACTGACGCAGTATACAAGTTACCATTTATTGTGCGACCGTCGGGATTTGCAAATACAGCACCCTGTGCTTCAAGCGTTGCCTGATCCAAACCGCCAAATGTGAGCTCTATATGTGTGGTAGCAGGAACACCATCTGTTAGTTCAATAATCGAAATAGAACCCTCAGGGTCGACACTATAATCGCCCGCAGGTTCGCCTTCGTTTGCCACGATAGCCTTGCTGCCATCGTGCGTAAATACTACGTTGTCAGGCAAAAATCCCACTTCAACGTTGCTTAAGAATACGGGTGCTGCACCGGAAACATCATAGAATGCAATGCTACCTCTCACACCCGTCTCAGCAGCGACAGCAACAGCAAGCACTTCATTATTGTTATCAACAGCGATGCTATTTGCATCGCCTGTCAGCCCACTGGTTCCGTTCACATCAAGAGTAATGGTTGAATCGAGGTTTGTGTTATCAATCACCCCCTCTGCGTCTGGCGCTAACGCTGCAGCATCAAGGCTATTGATGTCCATAATTTCAACCACTACAGGATCACTTGAACTGTTTACCGCGTACACCCATCCCTTACTTGCTTGGAAGGCGACTATTTCAGCAGCGCCGCTGGGGTCGGTATCGTTTAGGACAGAGCGGCCGACAATTGTGGCGTTTAGTGTAGTGGGTGCATTTGCTCCAGCTTCACCGTCTGCACCAACAGGCCCTGTGGGACCTGTAGGTCCAATATCGCCATCATCACCGTCTAAAAAGCAACCAGATAGACCAAGCGTGAAGGCGCAAGCAATCGCGAGCGTCAACTTATTTTTTGTTGATAACATAGGTTATTCCTTTTTTATTCGAATAGGGTTTCCCGCCGTATTCATTATGGTTATGCAGAAGCGGGAAGTTTTTGTGTAAGAACCGAGCTATGTAGAGGTATAACGGCTCTAAAAAACTTGGTGACGTTACCATCGGATTGTTACATTTACGTATTGGATGAATGACGTTTTTGTGACAGTTGGTGACGTTAACCTTGCAAGTTAAAAAGCCTATTAATCAACTGTTTACATACTAGGTGTGTTTATACAGCGCTAACTGTTGATATGGGCCTACGCTTGAGGAGAAAAGGCATGTAAAAACAATAGTGAGGTAGGGGGTAGTGTAGATATTTATTTTTTCAATAATGCTAGGGTTGAATCAGCTAGAAAACCTTTCGGTTCATTGATCTACATTAAGTTAAGAAAAGCTACTTCTGATAATGTTGCTTCTCAATTTGTCTTTTCCTACTTTGTTATCTATAGATTCAAGTGCGCATATGAAAAGCATATACATAGTATTGTTATACAGGACACTTATCAAATGGACGACAGAGAAATAGGTTATCAAACGTCAACAATGATCCAACTTGCATACACAAGCACAGCAGTAAAACCCATGTCAGAGATTGAGCTGATACAACTTCTTCAACAAGCGCGAAAGTTCAATACAGAAAACGACATCACCGGTCTTTTGCTCTATAAAGAGCAGTCCTTTTTTCAAGTCATTGAAGGCGAGAGAGATGTAGTCAACGAACTGCTGCTGACTATTCTCGACGACACACGACATTGCGATCTCGGTGTGATTTATAACAGAGAAATAGCAATTCGAGATTTCACCACATGGAGCATGGGGTTTGTCAATCTTGAATCAGATGATTACGATTTGGATGATTGGAATAGAGAGGGTTTTCAATTCCCACTGCAAAACCTGACGGGTGACTTAACCCAAATGATCAGCGTGAGGCAAGCAAGTCATTTGGTCAGGTCATTTTCACAACGAGTATAACACTGTTCCCTTTCACAACGTTTTAAGGGTATATCTCCGTTAGGTTCCAGCACGAATAAACTTATCTTTTAAATGCCGAGAATACATGTACATGGATATGCTCCGAGCGGGAGCTTTACCTACAAGAACGTTGAAATATCATTTAGCGTTTTTTTGCATAATGCGTGCTCAGGGACGCTAGCATCGCTTGCCGGGTAGCCGGTGACAATTAGCATGAACGCGCGCTCATCCAACGGTCGTTGGCAAATATCACTGAGAAAACTCATAGGTTTTGGTGTGTGCGTTAAGGTTGCTAGACCAGCATTGTGTAGAGCGGTTAATAAAAAGCCAGTGGCAATGCCCACCGATTCTTGAATGTAATAATTCTGTTTTTTATCACCCGCATCAATACCGCCCTTTTTTTGACTAAAGACGGCAATCAACCAAGGTGCAATCTCCAGATACGGTTTTTGTGCATCGGTACCAAGTGGCTTCAACGCCTCAAGCCAGTCATCGTTTGCCGCACCGCTGTAAAATCGACGCTCGTGCATTTCTGCTTGAGTTCTTATTTGCTGTTTCACATCGGGTGATGAAATAGCGCAAAAATGCCAGGGTTGATGATTTGCGCCACTGGGCGCCGTTCCAGCCGTTTTAATGCAGGTTTGTATAATCTCCTTTGACACGGGCCGACCGCTAAACTGTCTTATACTATGTCTCCTGCGCAGGTTATTTAACCATTCTTTAGAACGCGATAGCATTTGTGGTTCAGTATATTCAATGTAATCGTCAAGTGGTTTGCTGTCATGCTTTTGCATAGTGTTTGCTACCTCTAAACAAATGGGTTTACTGCACATTACCAATAAAATTTAACGCGGTAAGACCGTTTATTTTTGTAACTTTTACCGACTACGACTAGTCTACATTGCGACGACAATTAGTCTGAGTAAATTGGATTAGTGGAAACTCGAAATGCCGACCAGTTTTTACTTGTAACAAGGTATTAGTTGAGTATAATACGCGTCCCTCCTTGTATACGCTTTATGTTTTCCACAAATAAAAACACGCACAAGGTTGGTGTATCTAAATGAAAGAATTTAGGGGTGTAGTTCGAATTGGTAGAACAGCGGTCTCCAAAACCGATGGTTGGGGGTTCGAGTCCCTCCACCCCTGCCAATAAAAAGTAACGTCTGAGCAATGAGTTGGTTGTTCAATGAAAGGTTATATTGATGAGTGAAAAGGTTGAAAACGCATCCAGTCCATTAGATTTGCCTAAATGGGTGATCGTTTTTGGATTACTTGCCGGGCTTGTGTATGCCTATGGTGCATATGCTGAAATCTCTGTTCTATACAGAGCACTAGCTGCCGTGGCAGTTGTTGTCGTTGCGCTGGGAATTGCAGCGACAACAATGAAAGGAAAAGCGTTTTTAACTTTCGCAAAAGAATCCCGTGTCGAAATGCGAAAAGTCATCTATCCCGAACGCCAGGAAGTTGTCAGGTTGACGTTGATTATTTTAGCAGCAACTTTTTTTGTTGGTTTGTTACTTTACTTATTCGATTTGCTCATCGTATGGGCAGTTGGATTAATTACGGGAATCGGGGCTTAAATAAATATGGCAGAGAAAAAGTGGTACGTGGTACAAGCATTCTCGCAGTATGAGTCGCGCGTCAAGAAAACGCTTGAAGAGCATATAAAAATGCATGGTATGGAAGAGCATTTTGGCGAAATATTAGTGCCAACGGAAGAAGTTGTCGAGATGCGCGCTGGCCAAAAACGAAAGTCTGAACGCAAGTTTTTCCCAGGATACGTGCTAGTTCAAATGGACATGAACGAAGATTCTTGGCATTTGGTGAAAAGCATTCCTCGCGTACTTGGATTTATCGGCGGCACCTCTGACCGTCCACTGCCTATATCTCAACGTGAAGCAGACCAAATACTCAATCGATTGGAAGAGTCTGTCGACAAGCCGAAACCGAAGACATTGTTTGAACCTGGTGAAGTGGTCCGTGTCGTTGATGGTCCATTTGCAGACTTTAATGGTGTTGTTGAAACTGTCGATTATGAAAAAAGTCGCTTAAAGGTATCTGTACTCATCTTTGGGCGTTCTACACCAGTAGAACTCGAATTTGGGCAAGTCGAAAAAGGCTGATTTTCAGGACCTTTTAGAAAGAATCTGCGGGCGTTACAACATGAAGGTGTTGTTTTTTAATTTCTATTTTCGTGCTAGACCCCAAAGTTCCAGTTAGAAGCGTAATTGAACTAAAACACAGACTTACAAAGTAAGCTTCTTTATATTGATTTTCTTTAATTAATTACTTCTTGCATTAGTTTAATCGTCGCATTATACTTTGCGCCCTTTTTTATAGACGGGAAGCCGTTTGACTAAGTATTCTCTTTACTTACGAGGCGTTATACCCACAAATACAGAGAGCAACCAAAATGGCAAAAAAAGTCACTGGCTTTATTAAGCTTCAAGTAGGTGCGGGTGCAGCAAACCCAAGCCCACCGGTCGGCCCAGCATTGGGTCAAAAAGGTGTCAACATCATGGAATTCTGTAAGGCATTTAATGCGAAAACAGAAGCACTTGAGAAAGGCGCACCAGTACCGGTAATTATTACAGTATACGAAGACCGTTCGTTTACGTTCGAAACAAAAACGCCACCAGCGTCATTTCTATTGAAGAAAGCAGCAGGTATCAAGAGTGGTTCGGGCCGTCCAAACACTGAAAAAGTGGGCAAAGTTACACGCGCTCAGCTAGAAGAGATTGCGAAAACAAAAGAACCTGACTTAACCGCAGCTGACCTTGACGCAGCAGTAAGAACTATCGCAGGTTCTGCTCGCAGCATGGGCTTGAACGTAGAGGACTAATAGAGATGGCTAAATTATCAAAACGCGTTCGAGCGATACGTGAAAAGGTTGATCCGGTAAAAGAGTACGAATTTGACGAAGCAGTTGCATTGCTTAAGGAGTTTGCGACAGCAAAGTTCCCTGAAAGTATAGATGTTGCTGTGAACTTGGGTATCGATGCGCGTAAATCAGACCAAAATGTGCGCGGTGCAACTGTGTTGCCAAACGGCACTGGGAAAGAAGTGCGCGTTGCTGTATTCACCCAAGGTGCTGCTGCTGACGCTGCAAAAGAAGCTGGCGCTGACATTGTTGGGATGGAAGACCTAGCGGCTCAGGTGAAAAAAGGCGAAATGAACTTTGATGTCGTTGTAGCCAGCCCTGACGCTATGAGGGTTGTTGGTCAACTAGGCCAAATATTAGGGCCACGTGGTCTAATGCCAAACCCTAAAACAGGCACAGTAACGCCAGACGTTGCTACAGCTGTTAAGAATGCGAAAGCTGGTCAGGTCAGATATCGCAACGATAAAAACGGTATCATTCATGCGAGCATCGGCAAGATCGCATTCGAAACACCACAAATTAAAGAAAATTTAGAAGCACTTTTAGAAGCGTTGAAAAAGGCAAAACCTTCATCTGCAAAAGGTACTTACCTGAAAAAAATCAGCATAAGTACAACTATGGGTGCGGGCGTAACAATCGACCAAGGGTCGTTGAGCGCTTAATTTTCCTCTAAAGGTTTTCCGATAGGAAACAAAAGGAAAATTCTCTGCAAGACTATGGGTTGGAGTTTACATATATTTTTGTGAACTCCCGTCCAAGACCGCAGGCGGATATCAGTTAGAGAGATCAGAGAACTCTAACACTAATGACATCCTTAATATTACCTGCGCAGACGGTGGTATCAGCTCAGACTCTCTGGGTAATGAAACACCGCGGAGCGGTAGCGATGATAATTGCTATCAATCTATAAACTCTGTGAAGCGACCGCTTATGCCCCTTAAACGGCAATGGTTGTTGCAACGCAGAACAACAGAGGTGAACTCAGTGGCATTAGGCTTAGAAGCAAAAAAAGAGATCGTAGCGGAAGTATCTGACGTCGCGTCTCGTGCTCTATCTGTTGCCGTCGCTGAATACCGTGGGATGGAAGTAGAAGAGCTAACTGAATTGAGAGTTAAAGCTCGCGAGCAAGGCGTTTACTTAAAAGTTATTCGTAACACTCTTGCAAAGCGCGCCCTTTCAGACAGTAAGTTCAACGATATGGACAGTGCTTTAGTTGGTCCACTTATTTATGGCTTTTCAATAGATGCACCAGGCGGTGCTGCGCGTCTTTTCAAAGACTACTGCAAATCTAATGAAAAACTAAAAGTGACTGCACTCTCTATTGGTAGTGGTCTATTGGGTCCAGAAAAACTGGATGCAGTAGCGTCATTACCAACAAGAGATGAAGCTTTGGCCAAACTACTTGCAACCTTTAAAGCACCGGTTGGCAAATTCGTTCAAACAGTTAACGAAGTGCCCGCCAAATTTGTGCGCGTGTTGGCAGCGGTTAAAGACAGCAAATAATTTGTTGTCCCGGCAATTTTTGATTTATTAACAATATTACCCAGGAGTATAGAGAAATGGCTCTATCAAAAGACGAAATTTTAGAAGCGATCGCAGAAATGCCTGTGATGGAACTAGTAGAACTTATCGAAGCAGCTGAAGAGAAGTTTGGCGTTAGTGCGCAAGCCGCAGTTGCAGTTGCAGCTGGTCCTGCAGCAGGCGGCGAAGCAGCAGCTGAAGAGAAAACTGAATTTGATGTAGTACTTAATTCATTCGGCGGAAACAAAGTAGCTGTAATCAAAGCTGTACGTAGCGCAACTGGTCTTGGCTTGAAAGAAGCGAAAGAAGTAGTAGAGTCTGCACCTAAAGCGATCAAAGAAGGTGTTTCTAAAGAAGAAGCGGAAGAACTAAAGACTCAGCTTGAAGAAGCTGGTGCTGAAGTTGAAGTTAAGTAATTAATTAACGTTAATTACTGGTCTGTTTAACAGGCTAAGGCTGATGGTTTTTGAACCATCAGCCTTTTTGCGCTATAACTTAAATAAAAAACTACCCATTTTATTTAAGCGTAATAAGCGCGGGGAATGCGTTAAATATCACCACTTGACTACGGTGTTATCGGCTGTGGTCACGCCAATTTTAATGTTTTTTCCCCACTTGTTCAGGGTAGGATGGATGTTTGTTGCATGTTGAAGTTGTGCAGCAAGTTGGGTCAAAAATCAGTCAACTGAGGAACCCATGGTTTACTCTTATAGTGAAAAAAAACGAATCCGCAAGGATTTTGGCAAGCGCCCTCAGGTACTTGAAATACCGTACCTTCTCTCAATACAACTAGATTCTTTCAAAAAGTTTATCGATCAAGACCCAGATGGCGAATACGGTCTTGAATCAGCATTCAGGTCTGTGTTTCCGATTAAGAGTTATTCAGGAAACTCAGAGCTTCAATATGTAGCGTATCGATTAGGTGAGCCGACATTCGATGTTAAAGAGTGTCAAATACGCGGCGTGACCTATTCAGCGCCACTACGCGTCAAACTGCGTTTAGTGTTATTTGATAAGGATGCTGCGCCTGGCACAGTAAAAGACATAAAAGAACAAGAAGTATACATGGGTGAAATACCATTAATGACAGACAACGGTACGTTTGTGATTAATGGTACAGAGCGCGTCATTGTATCTCAGTTACACAGATCTCCTGGCGTATTTTTTGATCACGATAAAGGCAAAACACACAGTTCCGGTAAAGTGCTTTATAACGCGCGCGTTATACCCTATCGTGGCTCATGGTTAGATTTTGAATTTGATCCAAAAGATAATTTGTTTGTGCGAATCGACCGCCGTCGTAAATTGCCTGCAACAATCATCTTGCGTGCGCTCGAAATGGGCACAGATGAAATCCTAGATACCTTTTTTGAAAAGGTTAGCGTTCGTGTTGGTAAAGATGGCTTTTTGATGGACGTTGTGGCTGATCGTCTTCGTGGTGAGACAGCGCAGTTCGACATATTAGACAACGACGGCAACGTCATTGTTGAAGCAGGTCGTCGCATATCAGCACGTCATACACGTGCGTTAGCGAAAGCTGATGTAAGCGAATTGACGGTACCTGCCGAGTATCTGATCGGTCGTGTGTTATCAGACACCTACGTTGATACTGATTCTGGCGAGGTCATAGCTAGCGCTAATGATGAGTTGACCTCGGAAATTTTGGGCAATATACAAGAATCAAGCTTAAAAGAATTCCATATTTTATACATTAACGAACTTGACCATGGTTCGTACATATCTGACACCGTGCGCATCGATCCAACCAGCAATCGCTTAGAAGCGTTGGTTGAGATCTATCGCATGATGCGTCCAGGTGAACCGCCAACAAAGGATGCCGCTGAGAACTTGTTCGACAATTTGTTCTTCAGCGATGATAGATACGACCTGTCTTCTGTTGGCCGAATGAAATTCAACCGACGCTTGGGCCGAGAGGAAACGATTGGAACAGGCACGTTAGGTAAAGAAGATATCATTGCTGTTATGCAACAACTCATTACCATCCGAGATGGTAAAGATGAAGTTGACGATATCGATCACTTGGGTAATCGCCGAATTCGAAGTGTTGGCGAGATGGCAGAGAACCAGTTCCGCGTCGGCCTAGTGAGAGTAGAGCGTGCCGTTAAGGAGCGCTTATCACTGGGTGACTTAGACAATGTCATGCCACAAGACTTGATTAACGCGAAGCCAATTTCTGCTGCAGTAAAAGAATTCTTCGGTTCGAGTCAGTTGTCGCAGTTCATGGATCAAAACAATCCACTGTCAGAAGTAACGCACAAGCGTCGTATTTCAGCGCTTGGGCCGGGTGGACTCACACGTGAACGAGCTGGATTTGAAGTACGCGACGTGCATCCAACTCACTACGGTCGAGTTTGCCCAATCGAGACGCCTGAAGGACCAAACATTGGGCTTATAAATTCATTGGCGAGCTTTGCTCGTACAAATGATTTTGGTTTCCTTGAAACGCCATACCGTAAGATCGTAGATGGCGTAGTTACTGATGACATCGAATATTTATCCGCGATTGAAGAAGGCCAGTACGCTATCGCTCAGGCTAACGTCATTCTTGATGATAATAACCGTTTAGTCGATGATTTGATCCCATGTCGCCGACGTGGTGAAACGACGTTAGTTCAGCGCGAAGACATTGGTTACATGGATGTTTCTGCCCAACAAATCGTATCGATTGCTGCAAGTATTATCCCATTCCTTGAGCACGATGACGCCAACCGCGCATTGATGGGCTCGAACATGCAACGTCAAGCAGTACCTACATTAAAAGCTGACAAGCCACTGGTAGGTACGGGCATGGAAAAAACCGTTGCTGTTGACTCAGGTGTTACCGTCGTAGCGAAGCGAGGCGGCACAGTAGACTATGTTGATGCAAGCCGTATCGTTGTGAAGGTAAATGAAGAAGAGATGGTACCAGGCGAAGCTGGTATTGATATTTACAATCTGACGAAGTATACACGCTCCAACCAGAACACCTGTATCAACCAGCGTCCGACTTGTAATGTTGGTGAACCAGTAGTTGCGGGTGATGTGCTTGCTGATGGGCCTTCAACAGATCTTGGCGATTTGGCATTAGGTCAAAATATGCGCATCGCGTTCATGCCTTGGAATGGTTATAACTTTGAAGATTCAATCTTGATTTCTGAGCGAGTTGCACAGCAAGATCGCTTCACAACTATCCACATTCAGGAGCTTAGTTGTATTGCTCGTGACACCAAACTGGGGCCTGAGGAAATCAGTGCTGATATTCCAAATGTAGGTGAAGCTGCTCTCGGTAAGTTAGATGAGTCTGGCGTGGTATTCATTGGTGGTGAAGTGAAAGGCGGTGACATCCTTGTGGGTAAAGTTACACCCAAGGGCGAAACGCAACTTACGCCAGAAGAAAAGCTATTGAGAGCGATATTTGGTGAGAAAGCGTCAGATGTTAAAGATACATCGTTGCGCGTACCAAATAGCGTATCTGGTACTGTAATTGACGTACAGATCTTCACGCGCGATGGCGTAGAAAAGGACCAGCGTGCGTTGGACATCGAAGACATGCAGCTTCGTCAAGTCAAAAAAGACTTAAATGACGAGTTTGATATTCTTGCGAACGGCATCTATGCGCGTGCAAAAGATTTGCTTATCAAATCTGGTATCCCAGAAGCCAAGCTCGTTGATACCCCGCGTGAGAAGTGGTTCGATATCGTACTTAAAGACGATGATGCACAACACGAACTTGATCAGGCGGCACAGCAGTACAGCGACATCAAAAACGATTTTGACCGCAAGTTTGAAGCTAAGCGCCGTAAGATCACGCAGGGCGATGACCTTGCACCAGGTGTACTGAAAATAGTAAAAGTATACCTAGCGGTGAAACGCAGTATTCAGCCAGGTGATAAGATGGCTGGTCGTCACGGTAACAAGGGTGTTATCTCAACCATACAACCGGTTGAAGACATGCCATACGATGATGAAGGTAATCCGGTTGATATCGTACTAAATCCATTGGGTGTGCCATCGCGAATGAACATCGGGCAGATCTTGGAGACGCATTTAGGTATGGCTGCTCACGGCCTGGGTGTGAAAATCGATCGCATGATTAAAGAGGCACAAGAAGTTGCCAAAGTGCGTGACTTCTTGAAACAAGTGTATTCGTTAGGCGAGTCTAGACAATCAGTTGATATTGACAGCTTTACTGACGACGAAGTAATGCGTTTGGCTGAGAATTTGCGCGGCGGCGTACCGGTCGCAACACCGGTATTCGATGGCGCCAAAGAGTCTGAAATAAAGGAGATGCTTAAACTAGCTGATATTCCAGAGTCTGGTCAAATAACGCTCTATGACGGCCGTACCGGTCGTGCTTTTGAACGTCCAGTAACCGTTGGTTATATGTACATGCTTAAGCTTAACCATCTGGTTGATGACAAAATGCATGCGCGTTCGACAGGTTCTTATAGTCTGGTTACACAGCAGCCACTCGGTGGTAAAGCACAGTTTGGTGGTCAGCGATTTGGTGAGATGGAAGTATGGGCACTTGAAGCATACGGCGCCGCTTACACGCTTCAAGAAATGCTCACGGTCAAATCAGATGACGTTAACGGTCGAACCAAGATGTATAAAAACATCGTCGACGGCGATCACAGAATGGAGCCAGGTATGCCGGAATCCTTTAATGTATTACTTAAGGAAATCCGCTCACTCGGTATCAATATAGAACTCGAAGAGCAGTAAGAAGCCGAAAGAGACTATTAGTTTAAGAAAAATAAACAGGTTGGCCTGACATCAGTCGGGCCTGTTTTAAGACTCCGCTGGAGAGAAATGTGAAAGACTTATTAAAGTTCATAAAACAGCAAAATAAGACCGAAGAGTTTGATAACATCAAAATTGGTCTTGCATCACCAGACATGGTGAGATCATGGTCGTTTGGTGAAGTCAAAAAACCTGAGACGATTAATTATCGTACCTTTAAGCCAGAGCGAGATGGCCTTTTCTGCGCGCGTATTTTTGGACCCGTTAAGGATTATGAATGTCTATGTGGTAAGTACAAAAGACTTAAGCACAGAGGTGTTATTTGTGAAAAATGTGGCGTAGAAGTCACCCTAACTAAAGTGCGTCGGGAAAGAATGGGGCACATTGAGCTCGCATCTCCTGTAGCTCATATCTGGTTCCTAAAATCACTGCCTTCACGCATCGGTTTGATGTTAGACATGACATTGCGCGACATTGAACGTGTACTTTATTTTGAAAGCTTCGTTGTTACAGAGCCGGGCATGACCGATTTGGTTCAGGGCCAGTTGCTCAACGAAGAAGAATATCTTGATGCATTAGAAGAGCACGGTGATGACTTTGACGCGAAAATGGGTGCAGAGGCTGTATTTGAATTACTCAAAGCGTTGGATGTTGATTCTGATGTTGCGGCGATGCGCGAAGAGTTACCTAGCGTAACGTCTGAGACAAAGCGTAAGAAAATCACTAAGCGTTTGAAGCTCCTCGAGTCTTTCCAGCAATCAGGTAACAAACCTGAATGGATGATCCTTACTGTTTTACCTGTGCTTCCACCAGAATTGCGTCCTCTAGTACCACTGGATGGTGGCAGATTTGCAACGTCTGACCTAAACGATTTATACCGTCGCGTTATCAACCGTAACAATCGATTGAAGCGGTTATTAGACCTCGCTGCACCGGACATTATTGTGCGCAACGAAAAACGTATGTTGCAAGAAGCGGTTGATGCGCTGCTTGACAACGGTCGTCGCGGAAGAGCGATTACTGGTTCGAACAAGCGCCCATTGAAATCACTTGCTGACATGATAAAAGGTAAGCAAGGCCGTTTCCGTCAAAACCTTCTTGGTAAGCGTGTAGATTATTCTGGTCGTTCAGTAATTACTGTTGGTCCTACCCTTAAACTACATCAGTGTGGGTTACCAAAGAAAATGGCATTGGAGCTATTCAAGCCATTCATCTATGGAAAACTAGAGGGCCGTGGTTTAGCAACAACCATCAAAGCAGCCAAGAAACTAGTAGAGAAGGAAGCGCCGGAGGTTTGGGACGTTCTTGACGAAGTTATTCGTGAACACCCAGTACTCTTAAACAGAGCACCTACGCTTCACCGTCTTGGTATCCAAGCATTTGAACCTACTCTGATCGAAGGTAAAGCAATTCAGCTTCACCCGCTCGTGTGTGCGGCATATAACGCAGACTTCGATGGTGACCAAATGGCCGTTCACGTGCCGTTGACCATTGAAGCGCAGCTCGAAGCGCGTGCGTTGATGATGTCAACAAACAACATTTTATCACCTGCAAACGGCGAACCGATCATCGTACCTTCACAGGACGTTGTATTAGGGCTTTATTACCTCACTCGCGAACGCGTAAATGGTAAAGGTGAAGGCATGGTCTTCGCAAGCCCTAATGAAGCTGAAAAAGCCTATCGGACTGATCAGGCTGAATTGCATGCACGCGTGAAAGTTCGTCTGACGCAATACGAAATGAATGAAGATGGCGAGAAAATCGCAAAAACTTCAATGGTAGATACTACCGTTGGGCGAGCTATCTTTTCCTTGGTATTACCTAAGGGATTGCCTTTCTCATTGATTAACTTATCAATGGGTAAAAAGCAGATTTCTAAACTTTTAAATGAGTGCTACAGAACACTTGGTTTGAAAGACACGGTTATTGCCGCTGACCAAATCATGTATACCGGTTTTCACTATGCGATGATCGCAGGTGCGTCGGTTGGCATTGACGATATGGTCATCCCTGCCTCTAAGAAAGAAATCATTGAAGAAGCAGAAGCCGAAGTTGTCGAGATCCAGGAGCAGTTTCAATCTGGTCTTGTAACAGCCGGTGAGCGTTACAACAAAGTTATCGACATCTGGTCGACGGCCAACGAAAACGTGGCTAAAGCGATGATGGATAACTTAAAGACAGAAACGGTCGTTAACCGTGATGGTAAAGATGAAGAGCAGCAAAGCTTCAACTCTGTTTATATGATGGCGGACTCTGGTGCTCGGGGTAGCCCTGCACAGATTCGTCAGCTGGCAGGTATGCGTGGATTGATGGCAAAACCCGATGGTTCAATCATAGAAACGCCGATTACCGCCAACTTCCGTGAAGGCCTTAACGTACTTCAGTACTTTATTTCTACGCACGGTGCGCGTAAAGGTCTTGCCGATACAGCACTTAAAACAGCAAACTCAGGTTACCTAACTCGTCGCTTGGTAGATGTTGCACAAGACTTGGTGATTACCAATGAAGACTGCGGCACTTATGAAGGTGTTGAAATGACGCCGCTTATCGAAGGGGGCGATGTTGTTGAACCACTTCGAGAGCGGGTATTAGGCAGAACTGTCGCTGAAGATGTACTCAAACCAGGCAATGATGAAGTGCTAATCGAACGCAACGTTATTCTTGACGAAAAGCTTGTTGACCTTCTTGAAGAAAACAGTGTTGACAAAGTTAAAGTCCGCTCTGTTATCACTTGTGACAATGATTACGGCGTATGTGCACGCTGTTATGGTCGTGATCTTGCGCGAGGTCATATGGTCGGAATAGGTGAGTCGGTAGGTGTCATTGCGGCTCAGTCTATCGGTGAACCGGGTACACAGCTAACGATGCGTACATTCCACATTGGTGGCGCTGCATCAAGAGCATCTGCTGAGAACAGCGTACAGGTTAAGACGACAGGTAAACTGAAGTTACACAACGAGAAGTTTGTTCGCAACACTGACGACAAAATCGTCATCATTTCTCGCTCGACTGAGCTTACAGTGATTGATGAATTTGGGCGTGAAAAAGAGCGTTACAAAGTACCTTATGGTGCAACGCTGACCGTTGATGATGGTGCGGCGATTAATCCAGGCGATATCGTCGCAAACTGGGACCCACACAGCCACCCAATCGTGACAGAGCGCAAGTCGAAGATCACTTTTGCCGACATTGACGATTCGAACACAGAATCACAGACGGATGATTTAACTGGTCTAACGCGCGTTGTTGTTAAAGACTTGAGTAAGTCAAACGTGAAAGAGCCGAAGCTGATTCTTGAAAGCGACAACGGCAACCTACAAGAGATACG
>JBCDMA010000057.1:0-15999 GCA_038744645.1 Pseudomonadota bacterium
TAAGTGACTATCCTCAGTGCCACTAATGCTGTGCGTTCACCCTAAACACAGGTAAGTCTATGCGGATAATCCTTTTTCCTATGGTTTCTACGATCCCAATGTACTCGTTTTCACCATCACTACTAAAATGGAGTTGATAAGTTAATCGCCAATCCAGTTTGCCCTTGTGTGACCCTAGACGCGTCGATATTCGCGCCAATGCAAGAAACTGTAGGTTTTCCTTTACGCAGTATTGTTTAACTAACGTAATAATTGTTTCTGAAATACCGCGTAGTCGCCAAAATTGACAACCAATACCTACGATGATGGCAAGGATTAGGATATTACCAAGTGTCATACCGCCTGTATCCGCATTTTAATCTCATTTAGATGTTCTTGTAGTTTAGGTTCAAGTTGTGCGTTGTTGAATAGACTCAAAACTGTGGGCCTGATTTCGGGAATTGAAACCAAGTCAGCGTAGATCCCTTGAAACAAGTTCTCTTGCCCATCAATTGATAATACTTTATTGAGGTATTTGGCGAGGAGTTCTTCATCACCCAGATGCTGCCAGTGTCGACCTGCTATCACCACAAGCAATTCTAGATCGAGTGGATCATCCATGGCAAACAGGTCTTCCAGTAGTGCGCGGCAAACGCTTTTTTCCCCATGACTCATTGCTCTTAGCGCCATAGCCCTTGTGTACTCTGCGCTATCTTTTACAAAAGCAGCAATATTGACGCTGCTCTTCTCATTCAACTCAATACCTTCAAAACCTGAGAACAATGCGTTAAGCACTGCCGTTGGGAATCGTTTTAGTTGTTCACTGGAGATGCGTTCAATCACCTTTTCGTCAAGGTTGGCAATTGCATCTGCCAGGTGCTGAACACTTAATTCGCGCCAGTCAATGATTTCTGGCGAGATCAAATATTGTGTAGCCAACTGCGCGTTGTCGCTCAGTGGCATATCCAGACGTTTTTTAAGCATAGCATTGCAGTCTGCGCGCATCTGCTGACTCGGTTCAAATATAAACGGATTTTCTGGTAAACCACGGTCCAAACTATCGTCAATTTGCATCTTATTCCCAAGTGCTTCGAGCAATATTTGCAAAAACTGGTCGCGCGCAGCAATCTGCATCAGGCCGCGCTCATCCAGTGGGAGTTTGAGATACCATATATAGTGTTCGTTGCTTGCCTGTTTATTCCAAAACATAATACAAAGCCAAGCGCAATTCTGGCGAGGGCGCGGGAACGGATACTTGGTATTTTCAATATCAAAAAATACTTGGTTATCGATTAGCTGCCGTCCACGGCTTACATCAATGACAAGGTGCTCGGTGCCAGCGTGCAACAAGAATTCGCTAATGGTGGAGATTCTATTTACTGTATTCATATATTCAATAGTGCTGAGTAATTTATTTTATTGCGTACTCATCAGCGCTTTACCATTTACATGATGTGGAGTTAATTTGCTAAATAACAAGCTACAAATTTTGTATGAAGATGAACACATAGTTGCGATAAACAAACCTTCAAAAATGCTAGTTCATAGGAGCAAGATCGATAAAACGGAAACCGAATTCGCAGTACAACGATTACGCGACCAAATAGGACAACCTGTCTACTGCTTGCATCGACTTGATAAACCCACTTCAGGCGCACTATTGTTTGCAAAATCGTCAGAAGTCGCCAGTTTGTTTCAACCAATCTTCGCAACTCATTCCATAGATAAAGGCTATGTCGCGGTGGTAAGGGGGTATGTAAACCAATCTGAAACTGTCGACTATCCGCTTGTAGAAAAGCTAGACAAAACTACTGATAACCTTAATAAAGACAACCCACCAAGGCATGCGATAACGCAGGTCAACCCAATTGTCACTGTCGAAATAGATAAGCCAGTGTCTCGATATCAAACAGCGCGCTTTAGCATAGTTGAATTACTCCCAAAAACAGGCAGAAAACATCAGTTAAGACGGCATATGGCGCACCTCCGTCACCCCATCATTGGTGATACCACGCATGGCGATGGTAAACAAAACCGTTTTGCAAAAGTAGAGTTGGCTAATCAACGACTTTTACTTCATGCATTTAAGTTGTCATTTATTCATCCTGAGTTAGGCAAAAAAATTGATATATTCGCGCCATTAGATGAGGCATTTATCCATACAATCTCATTTTTTGACATCGAAAGTGAAGTAAACGCAAGCGTTGTAAAGCGTGTCTTATGTGCAATTTCCAAATAGGCGGTGTTGAAGTTTTTGTGTTCGGTCTTTAATCGTACAGCTCAAATGTAGCTAAAGGAATGTTGAGCGGATTTTCCGTGGAGAAGTCTATGCTCTATCGTTGAAATCTAAAATACAAATCACCATACAAATGTACTAACACTTTGATGGTTGATATGTGATACTCAGCCCTCATCAACTAATTCAACGATCTATAAGAGGAAGAATAAATGAAAGGCGTCAGTATTTTTGCCGGCTCGGTTTATGGTAATGCACAACATGTCGCTGAAGAAGTACAGTCGATGCTAGAAGCCGAAGCTGTTGAATCAGAAGTATTTACTGATCCTTCGTTAGAAGATTTTGTAAATGCAGAAGCAGTGGTTGTAGTGACGTCTACAACAGGCCAAGGCGATATCCCTCCGAATCTCGAGCTGTTCTATGCAGAGCTGAAAGAGAATTCTCCGCTTATGCAAGGTAAGCCTTTTATTGTAGCGGCATTGGGTGATTCAAGCTATGGAGACACTTACTGTGGTAGCGGACGGCAGTTTAATGCTTTGCTGACTGAGTTACAGGGCAAAGCGGTTGCAGACATGCTTGAGGTTGATGCTATTGAAACACTGTCACCCGAGGACGAAGTTGTGCCATTTATTAAGCAACACATTGATGCGCTGGTGAATTGATGACGTACTTTACGCTAGGTGGTGTTTAGATTAACGAAGCATCTATTCCTTTTTCACAAAGGAATAGATGTGTTGTCGATGTCATTAACATACTGTTTAAATGGGACTGCTTTTTATAAACACTTGCTGCGTGCGGTAAACGACGTACTATTCTGCATTTCTTAAAATTTCATTAATACCTGTTTTAGCTAACGTTTTTGCATCCACCTTCTTTACGATTATCGCCGCGTACAGTGAGTATTTGCCGCACTTGCTGGGCAAATTGCCTGGCACAACAACGGAGCCAGCTGGGACTCTACCATAGTGGATCTCGCCCGTTTCTCTATCGAAGATCTTTGTGCTTTGACCGATAAAAACGCCCATTGATATGACACTTCCTTCTTCTACTATCACGCCTTCGACTATTTCAGAACGCGCGCCAACAAAGCAGTTGTCTTCAACTATCGTGGGTGATGCTTGAAGTGGCTCAAGTACGCCACCAATACCAACGCCACCTGATAAGTGTACATTTTTTCCGATTTGAGCGCAGGATCCTACCGTGACCCAGGTATCTACCATTGTCCCTTCATCGACATACGCTCCAATGTTGACATATGACGGCATGACGACGACATTTTTTGCGACATAACTGCCCGTTCTTACCGCTGCTGGTGGTACAACTCTTACGCCTTCTTCTCTAAAACGCGCTTCATCATAATCAGTATACTTTAGGGGTACTTTGTCGAAATAATTTGTTTTTCCATCACTGATGAGTCCATTGTCATGCAGCTTGAAGTACAAGAGCACTGCTTTTTTAAGCCATTCATGAACCTGCCAGCTACCGTCTATTTTCTCTGCGACTCTTGCTTCTCCTGAGTTGAGAAGATCGATCGCTGTAGTGACTGCATGTCGGACCTCACTAGAAGCAGATGCTGCCGTAAAGGTGTCTCTTTGTGCAAATGCAGTTTCAATTGTGTTGGCTATTTCTTTCATGATGTTGTGTTTAATTCCGGTTGTTCTAAGGTGAGTTTGATTTGTTTTTTTAGATTTACTTTTTGTTCTTGCGTTAGGCTCGCGCCTTCTCGATTTGAAATAATAAATACGTCTTCAGCTCGCTCGCCAATAGTTGTTATCTTTGCCATTTTTAATGTCATGTCGAGATCAACAAACAAATGCCCCACGGTAGCCAAAAGACCGGGTGCATCAAGCGCCTCTAATTCAATAAGCGTGCTACAGTGGTTGATATCAAAAAAACGCACTTTTACAGGAACGTCAAGTTGGCGCAATTGACGAGACAGTTTTCTAGGATTCGAGTGACTTCGACCAGGTTTGGTCAATTGCTCATGTACAGCATGCGCGACATTAGAAGCGTGTGAATCAGGTTCTATTCGCTCGGAATTTTCATCTAATATGATCATGCTGTCAAAAACATAACCATCGTTAGTAAGTACAATTTGAGCATCGTGAACAGAACAATTTCGGCTGTCCAAGACCGACGCAATTTGAGCGAACAATGCTGGTCTGTCATGACAGTAAATCAACAGTTCTGTGCCAGCACTTGATGTCGAATTAGAGGCAGCAACGAGAAATTCATTCGTATCTAACCTGCCGCGTTGGCTAATTTGTTGCGTGTGCCACGCAATTTGCTTCGGTTTAAACCTGGCAAAATAATCATTGTTCATATTTGACCAGAATGAGGCGAAGTCCTCTTTTTTTATTCCCACTTGCTCCAACAATTCTGCGGCAAGGTCTTTATGGTCGATGACGCGTTTTTCAAATGTACTCGTGCATTCAAATCCATTTTCAAGTGCTTTTTGCGTCAATAGAAAAAGTTCTCTGAGCAGACTCGATTTCCAATCGTTCCAAAGGTTCTGGTTAGTTGCGCGAATATCCGCAAGCGTCAACACGTACAATAGCTCGAGATGTTGTTGGCTTTTTACCTGATTTGCGAATTCATTGACTACATCTGGATCATAGATGTCGCGGCGTTGAGCAATTACCGACATGAGCAAGTGATTTTCTACCAGCCAAATGATCGTTTCAGTATTCCTTTCTGATATATTGTGCTGTCGACAAAAAGCAGCGACGTCTCTTGCGCCTAATGTCGAGTGGTCGCCATCTCTGCCTTTGGCAATATCATGAAAAATCGCGGCTAAGAATATAATTTGAGGTTCATCGAGATCCCTGACGATGCGACTACATCTAGGAAATTCGTCGCGATGCGTATAAAGACGCCGAATATATTTGACCATTCTGTGCGTGTGTTCGTCAACCGTGTAGGCGTGAAACAGGTCAAACTGCATCATACCTACAATTTTATCCCATTCTGGTAAGTAGGCTTGCAAGATCCCGTAGTGGTGCATCAGATCCCATCCTAGGTCAAAGAAATCGGGATTGGATACCAATTCGATAAATGCGGCTCTACATTCAGGGATATCGGCATAATAAGTGGATTGAAATGTGCGTCTTGCAATACGCAATAAACGTAAGCATTCACCGTCCAAGGCTTTTATTTCTGGATGACGCGTGATGAGTGATAAAAACTTTAGTATATCAACAGGTTCTTCGAAGCAGTCTTGTTGACGCGCGACTAACATGTCTCCTTGTACGCAAAACTCGTCACTAATTTGTTTTTTCCAAAGGTGCCTTGTACCCAAGATATCCTTTGAAAAACGCTGTAACAACATGTAGTTAAGCTCAGACACCCGGCGCACGATGCGAAACATATGTTTCATCATCTTTTCTACTGCCGCTTTTCCTTCGCCAAAATTGAGCAATCTGGCAACTTGCGGCTGGTAATCAAATAACAACCGGTTTTCAGAGCGGTTAGCGATAATGTGCAGTGCGAAACGAATACGCCAAAGGTTAGAACGGCATTCAACAAGTTCCGCATGTTCAAGTTCTGTGTAATACCCATGGCCAATCAATGTCATGCCATCGTATTCTTTGAAGTGCTTCTTCGCTACCCAACCGATGGTTTGCAAGTCACGAAGGCAGCCGGGGTTCTCTTTAACATTGGGCTCTAAGTTATAAGACGTATCATTGAATTTAGCGTGCCTGAGATGCTGCTCTTTCAATTTTGCCTGAAAAAACGCTTTGCTCGACCATGTTTTATTGGTCTTTTCTCTCAACAAACTAAATAAGGCTTGGTCTCCGGCAAGCGCTCTGGATTCAACAAGGTTTGTTGCGATGGTGATGTCTTGCTTTGCCAAATGTACCGCTTCTTTAATGGTACGAACCGATTGGCCAACCTCTAGTTTGACGTCCCATAAAAAAGTGATGAATGCACTAATTTTGTCCAACACTTCTGAAGGTAAGGACGATTTACTCAAAATAAGCAAATCTATATCAGAGTACAATTGCAGCTGCCCGCGGCCGTAGCCCCCTACTGCGCATAGTGTTAGGTTATCTACTTGGTCAAGTAACAGCAGCTGCCAAACATGCTTGAGTAATGCGTCAGTAAAGCGCGCTCTTGCCACAACTAACTCATCTACGTGTACTTTATTAAAATTGGCGACAAGCCAGCTCGCACATTCTTCAACACAATGCCTAAACTCTGTAAGTTGTTCAGGGGTATCTATGGATTCAACTTTCTGAATGAGCAAATCGATGGTCATTTTTACTGCTTGTGTCTAATTAACTGTCGTTACTAACATCTTCATCGCCGCCTTGAAATATGAAAATCAAGCGTGCTCAACGTGTTCGATAACACGGGGGAGTTCTTCATCTTCACGAAGCGTCAAAACTTCGACACCATTCTTCGTCACCAATAGAGTATGCTCCCATTGGGCGCTTAAACTTCTGTCTTTGGTCACAACTGTCCATTGATCAGGCAATATCTTTGAGTAACGCTTACCAGCATTTATCATCGGTTCAATTGTAAAACACATACCTTCTTTGAGCGTTTCACCCGTGTTTGGGCGGCCGTAATGTACCACTTGTGGATCTTCATGAAAACCCGCACCAATGCCGTGTCCACAAAACTCTCTGACAATAGAGTAATTATGCGATTCAGCATGTTGTTGAATTTTATGTCCAATATCGCCAAGCCTAGCCCCTGGTCGCACCATTTTTATCGCCTTATAAAGTGACTCCTGAGTGACCCTTATCAACCTTTCCGCAAGGATGCTCGATTTTCCTACAACGAACATTTTCGATGTATCACCGTGATATCCATCTTTTATGACAGTAACGTCTATGTTGACAATGTCACCATCTTTCAATTTCTTATCACTTGGAATGCCATGACAGATAACATGGTTGACTGACGTGCATATTGATTTGGGAAACGGGGGATGACCGTAATGAAGCGGCGCTGGGATTGCCTCTTGCTGATTTACAATAAAGTCATGGCAGAGCGTATTTAATTGGTCTGTTGTGATGCCTTTTTTCACATGTTGGCCAATCATCATTAGTACATCTGAGGCAAGTTTGCCTGCTACGCGCATCTTTTCGATTTCATCTGCCGTTTTAATTTTTATTGCCAATGAGAACTCCGCCTATTTGTTATATCTGATACGATAGTTGCCTATTCAATCGTCTAGGTACGGGTATTAGTTAAAGCGTACAAAGGTAACTATTTTCGTATAATGCGAGTAAATGAAATATGCGCTGTATACGAAATTCAGCCAGATTGTACCACACAATTTTCATTTGCTAATAAACATCAAGTAGCCCGCGACCTAGCAGTCACCTTAATTCTCGATACATCGGAATTATCTGCCATCAGCCTTGACTTCAATAACAGCGTTTGAGGCAACGTCTAGACCCCATTAAATAATGCATATTTTTTTCTATGATATTCAACAAAAGCTTGCCTAAAACCACTTCAAATGCTATAAAACGCGCGCTGAAAATTTAGTGACAGCAAACGATTAAAATACACACACACGTCAAGACTCTTGGTCGGGGTGTTCAATTCACTTGTTCAAACACTACAAGTATTGGATCGGCAATGAGGGCGTGTGGAGGCTTAACCCCTAATTAGGATGTTATTATGATAAACGTATCCATGCGCGATATGCTTCAAGCTGGTGTGCACTTTGGCCACCAAACCCGATATTGGAACCCTAAAATGGCGCCTTATATATTTGGCGCTCGAAACAGAGTTCACATCATCAATCTAGAAAAAACGGTACCTCTTTTTAACGACGCATTGAGCTTTTTAGGCAATCGAGCGTCAGGCAAAGGCAAGATCCTTTTCGTTGGCACAAAAAGAGCCGCATCAGAAGCGGTAAAAGACGCTGCTATAAAAAGTGGTCAATACTACGTTAACAAACGCTGGCTTGGCGGTATGTTGACTAACTGGAAAACAGTACGCCAATCGATAAACCGATTAAAAGACTTAGAATCGCAAAGCCAAGACGGCACGTTTGATAAATTGACGAAAAAAGAAGTGTTATTGCTGCAGCGTGAAATGAATAAGCTTGAGAATAGCTTAGGCGGCATAAAAGATATGGGCGGCTTACCAGACGTGTTATTCGTTGTTGATGCTGATCATGAACACATCGCCATTACCGAAGCTAGAAATCTTGGCATTCCAGTCGTTGCGGTTGTGGACACTAACTCAAATCCCGATGGTGTTGACTACATTATTCCTGGCAACGACGACGCGATCCGCGCCATTCAGCTATATACCGATGCGGCAGCGGACGCTGTGCTTCAAGGTAAAAACGGTGGTGGTGAGTCAGTTACTGCAGACGAATTTGTAGTTGAAGGCGACTAATCCTTCAACGTAAAAAACTATAATGTAGGAGACCGCTCGGTCTCCTTTTTTAAAAATTATTTGAGGAATAGAAAATGGCAGTGACAGCAGCACTGGTTAAAGAACTTCGCGAAAGAACTGGCGCAGGCATGTTAGATTGTAAAAAAGCGTTGGTTGAAACAGAAGGCGATATAGAGCAAGCAATTGAAAATATGCGCAAATCTGGTCAAGCAAAAGCTGCGAAGAAAGCAGGACGAATTGCGGCTGAAGGCGTCATCATAACAAAAGTAGATGGCAACAAAGCAACCATGTTGGAGCTCAATTGTGAAACCGACTTCGTTGCACGTGATGAAGGCTTTCTCGCCTTTGGCGATAAGCTTATCGCGATTGCAGCAGAACAGGGCATTAACGATATTGATGCATTGAGTGCTGCTGATTTTGACGGAGCAACCGTCAGTCAAGCGCGTGAGACATTGGTTGCTAAGATCGGTGAAAATATCAGTCCTCGTCGTGTAATAAATGTGGAAGGCGACAACCTTGGTGCCTACGTCCACGGCGGCCGAATCGGCGTTATTACCATACTTCGTGGCGGTGATGAAGTGCTTGCAAAGGACATTGCAATGCACGTCGCGGCAGCAACACCACAATTTGTTAAACCTGAAGACGTACCTGCAGAAGTTGTAGAAAAAGAAAAGGCGATACAAGTTGATATTGCAATGCAATCGGGCAAACCAGCCGAGATTGCTGAGAAGATGGTCGTCGGAAGAATGAAAAAATTCACTGGTGAAATCAGTCTTACGGGTCAACCCTTTGTAAAAGATTCCTCGATGAACGTTGGTGCATTGTTAAAATCAAAAGGTGCTGACGTGATTAATTTTGTGCGCTTTGAAGTAGGCGAAGGTATCGAAAAGAAAACCGAGGATTTCGCAGCAGAAGTTGCAGCGCAGATGGAAGCAGCTAAGAAGTAAATAGCAGTTATATTGCAGTTTATGGTTTTGAAAACTGCTATGTTCATATACACTTAAGGCACTTCAGCAGAAGTGCTTTTTTTTTGCCTGTCTCGCGTGTAAGTGAGTAAGGCCCGTATTTTCCCCAATGTTCTTGAATCAAATCTGATCAAGAAGAAAAAGAGTGACAAGGATTAATTATTGATGAGTGTTTCACTTAAACCCGCATACCGTCGAATTCTTCTCAAGCTGTCAGGTGAGGCGTTGATGGGTGATGAAAGCTTTGGGATTGATGCAAAGGTTCTTGATAGAATGGCGCAAGAAATCAAGGAGTTGGTTGAGCTCGGTATTGAGGTCGGTTTAGTCATCGGCGGTGGTAACTTATTTAGAGGTCAAGGATTGGCAAAAGCTGGGATGAATCGGGTGGTAGGTGACCATATGGGGATGCTTGCCACAGTGATGAATGGGCTGGCAATGAGAGACGCGCTTCACCGAGCTTTTGTCAATGCGCGATTGATGTCGGCAATTCCTCTTAACGGAGTTTGTGATTCATATAACTGGACAGACGCTATTAGTTTGTTGAAATCGGGTAAAGTTGTGATTTTTGCTGCAGGCACCGGAAATCCATTTTTCACAACCGATTCGGCTGCATGTTTGAGAGGCATTGAAATAGAAGCGGATGCGGTTTTTAAAGCGACTAAAGTGGACGGCGTGTTTGACTCAGATCCTTCGACAAATCCTGATGCAGTCTTACACAAAGAATTGTCGTACCAAGAAGTATTAGAAAAAGAGTTGAAAGTGATGGACCTTGCAGCGTTTACACTCGCGCGGGATCACAATATGCCAATTCGCGTGTTTAATATGAATACGCCCGGTTGCCTCAAGCGAGTTGTGCTTGGCGAGCCAGAAGGTACATTAATCTTTCACGCAAAAGAGTAATAGAATAAGGGACGCAAGATGATTGATGAAATAGAGCTGGACGCCAGCGAGCGGATGGAAAAATCCATCAATGCATTACGTAGCCAAATGAGCAAAATAAGGACGGGCAGGGCACACCCCAGTTTGTTGGATAGCATCATGGTAAACTACTACGGTGCGGATACACCATTAAAACAACTGGCTAATATTATTGCCGAAGATTCTCGTACACTTGCGCTTTCAGTTTTTGATAAGAGTACCACTCAGGCAATTGAAAAAGCGATTATGCAATCGGATTTGGGCTTAAATCCCATGTCAGCGGGTACTACGATTCGCATCCCCATGCCTCCGCTGACTGAAGAGAGGCGTAAGGATTTAATCAAGGTTGTTAGGGCAGAAGCAGAACAAGGCAGAGTGGCTATTAGAAACATTCGTCGTGATGCCAACAGTGATATTAAAGAACTATTAAAAGAGAAAGAGATCAGCGAAGATGAGAGCAGGGCGGGAGAAGAAAACATTCAAACACTCACGAACGAGTTTATAAAGAAAGTCGATGCAATGCTTGCTGACAAGGAAAAAGAATTAATGGAAGTCTAATCGGCTTCTCCGTTTTCTCACTCGCAGCATTTTATGACAACAGAATCCACATTAACTACGTTAAAAGTTCCGCAGCATGTCGGCATCATCATGGACGGCAATGGTCGCTGGGCGCAATTACGTGGAAAACGACGTACATTTGGCCATAAAGCCGGTATCGAAGCCGTCAGAGCAGCAGTTCGATATGCGCGTAGCTCCGATATAAAATCACTCACCCTTTTTGCATTTTCTAGTGAAAACTGGAAGCGACCCGACGAAGAAGTCAGCATGTTGATGGAATTATTCGCACTCGTGCTTGGGTCAGAGGTTAAACGCTTGCATAAAAACAACATCAAATTACGCGTCATCGGGGACCTCAGCGCATTTGCTAATAAGCTGTTAGAAAAAATCAAAAAAGCCGAAGCATTAACTCAAAACAATGATGCATTGACGCTCAATGTTGCTGCGAACTATGGTGGGCGTTGGGACATTGTAAATGCCGCAAAGCAAGTGTCGTCAAAAGTCGTTAGCGGTGAATTGACAACCGGTGACATCACGGAAGATATTTTTGCCGAACACATCAGTACTGCAGGCTTACCCGAATTGGATCTGTTAATAAGAACGGGTGGTGATCACCGGATCAGCAACTTTTTGCTTTGGCAATCGGCTTATGCTGAATTGTATTTTACTGATATTCTTTGGCCTGATTTTAATGAAGACGTTTTTCAATCCGCAGTCGAGGACTTTTCCTCACGTCAGCGTCGATTCGGACTGACTGGCGAGCAAATGATGCCGCAAAGCCCTGAGCAACAACAATGCTAAAACAGCGCATTATTACGGCGGTCATTTTGGCGCCGCTTGCACTTGCTGCAATCTTGTTTTTACCGATCACATATTTTGAAATACTCATCGCAATTGTTATCTGTCTAGGCGCATACGAATGGGCCAAAATGTCTGGCATCAAAATTAGGATCTTTAAGGGTTGGTTTAGCGTGCTTGTAGGAGCACTTTTAGCACTCCTTATTGTTACCGTTGATGATCAAATAATATGGCAGCAAGGTCAGTTGCATCCATTGTACAAAGGTATTTTAGCGATTTCTGCATTATGGTGGGTATTGAGTCTAATGATGATTATTGCCTACCCAAAATACAGCAGGTTTTGGCAACAATCGATTTCGATACGCGCTATGTTCGGCGTGCTAACACTCATACCGACATTTGTCGCAGTTGTGAGTCTCAGGACAAGCCTATATGAGGTGGACCCTTTCTACGGTGCGTCACTATTATTCTATGTGCTTGGTATTGTATGGGCTGCTGACATTGGTGCCTTCTTTGTTGGAGTTAAATTCGGTAAGCACAAGTTAAGACCCAATGTCTCGCCGGGAAAGACACTAGAAGGCTTACTTGGTGGCGTTGGAGCGTCGCTTGCGATCATTGCGTTTGCTGCATTGCACTATCAAGTTGAGCCAACGCGTATATGGTTACACATTGTCGTCGGCGCTATCACTGTCGCCGTAAGCGCGCTTGGTGATTTAAACGAATCCATGTTTAAGCGCTGCGCTGGCATTAAAGATAGCGGTAAACTATTACCAGGCCACGGTGGTATTATGGACCGCATTGATAGCCTCACGGCTGCGTTTCCTGTGTTCACGTTTTGTTATGTCGTTTGGATGGCATAGAGCTAGAGGGACTTATGCAGGGTAGTAAGTACATCACGCTATTAGGTGCAACGGGTTCCATCGGAACAAGTACCCTTGATGTTATTCGCAATAACCCAAAATCATTTCGGCTGTTTGCGGCAACAGCATTTACTCGAGTTGAAAATCTTTATGCAATCGCCATGGAGTTCTTTCCAGAAATGTTAGTAGTATCAGATGAACATGGCAAGCAACAACTGACAGAAATGCTATTGCGACAAGATAAGTATAAGCCCACGATACTCGCTGGCGAGCAAGGTTTATCTGTGGTTGCGTCACATGAATCCGCGGATACGGTTGTATCTGCCATTGTGGGCGGTGCGGGATTAGTCCCAACCATGGACGCAATTAAAGCGAGTAAATGTGTGTTGCTTGCAAACAAAGAAAGCCTCGTTATGTCAGGGGATATCTTCATGCGTGCAGTGGAAAAACACAATGCTACGCTTATCCCTGTAGACAGTGAACACAACGCAATTTTTCAAGCATTACCGTCGAACTATTCAAGAAATTATCCCGAAAAGTTCGGGGTAAGCCACCTTTTATTAACAGCATCTGGCGGCCCATTTAGAACCTTACCCATCGAACAATTATCAGCGGTAACACCCGCCCAAGCGTGCGCTCATCCCAATTGGGATATGGGGCGGAAAATCTCTGTGGATTCTGCATCAATGATGAATAAAGGCCTTGAGTTCATCGAAGCTTTTTGGTTATTTGGCATTGCACCAGATAGAATAAAGGTCGTTATTCATCCACAGAGCATTGTGCATTCTATGGTGCAATACATCGATGGCAGTGTGATTGCACAATTGGGCAATCCTGATATGAGAACGCCTATCGCACATGCGCTCGCGTTCCCATCGCGAATACCATCAGGCGTGTCTGAATTAAACGTATTCGAAATGAACGATTTAAGTTTTTCGTCGCCGTGTGAAACACGCTTTCCAAACTTGTACTTGGCCATCGAAGCATGTAAGCGTGGACAAGCCGCAACAACAGCGTTGAACGCTGCAAACGAAGTGGCAGTCGATGCGTTTTTGAATGAACAAATTCAATTTTTGGACATCTATAAAGTGAACAAAGCAGTGACCGATCATTTCTCATCGAATCAGCTTGAAACGATTAAAGAAGTGCTTAATCACGATCAACGCTGCCGAGATATGGCTAAAACCGCAATACAGCAAATACAAAATGATTGAAATTCTGAATAATATTTTCTTTTTTGTCGTGGCGCTTGGGATACTCGTGGCCGTGCACGAGTGGGGGCACTATTACGTTGCAAAGCTTTGTGGCGTAAAGATCCTGAGATTTTCAATTGGTTTTGGTAAGCCAATCTACCAGCGCGTTACATCTGCAGGCATGCAATTTGTTATTGCAGCGATACCATTAGGTGGCTATGTCAGAATGCTGGACGGAAGGGTGGATGATGTAACGCCTGCGGAGCAGCAAGTTGCATTTAACTATCAGCCGGTCTGGCAACGCATTGCTATTGTTGCAGCAGGCCCTGCAGTTAACTTTATCTTTGCTGTTTTTGCATCAATGATTATCGGTCTGATTGGATTTAGCGCGCCCAAACCCGTGATCCAAGGTATTGAAGAAGATTCATTTATGTATCACGCAGGTGTGCAACCGCTCGATCAAATCGTGGCGATTGACGGCAAGTCGACACAGGATTGGCGCGAAGTGGTGTTTCAGCTTTCCACATTCAGTGGCGAACAAAATATGCCATTCACGGTGATGTCAGAAAATGGTTTACAAAAGAATCTCGTTGCACCTATCAACGGCTGGAAAATCGATCCGGATGAACCGGACTTATTGGGTGCATTTGGCATTCAACGGTATCTCCCTGAAGTTACGACCACGATAGCAATGGTGTCAGAAAACACACCTGCAGCAATCGCAGGCATAAAAGTAAACGATGAAATCCTGGAAATTAATGGAACTACTCAGGAAAACTGGAGCCAAATGGTCGAGATAATTGAAGCAAATCCAAATGAAACAGTGACGTTTTTGGTATCTCGAAACGACGTTTTTGAGCGTTTAGAGGTCACTTTTGGTGAGCATCCTGATCGACCAGGCGTAGGTTACCTCGGTGTCGTTCCTTATCGAGAAGCCTTTCCAGATAATTTTATACATCAGGTGCAATATGGGATTTTCGGCGCACTGGCATATGGTGTGCAGGAAATGATTGATATTTCAAGCCTGACGCTTACTATGCTCGGCAAGCTTATCATTGGCGATGTCTCAGTAAAGAATTTAAGCGGCCCAGTGTCAATCGCACAAGGGGCAGGAAATAGCGCCAGTGCTGGATTGATTGCGTTTTTGAGTTTCCTAGCGCTTATCAGTGTAAACCTGGGTATTATCAATCTTTTGCCAGTACCTATGTTAGACGGCGGTCACTTAGTGTACTTTTTTGTTGAATGGGTAACTGGAAAACCCGTGTCGGAATCGGTGCAGGAAATAGGCATGAGAATCGGGGGGCTTTTAATTTTGGCGCTTATGGCGACCGCCATCTTTAATGATATTGTGCGCAATATTTAACAAAAAGAATCGATCATAGAATAAAGAGTTTGGGTTTAAATCAGTAGATGAAGTATAAAACAATTTTCTTGGCAGCGATTATTGCGGCTGCATTTCCCAGTTACGCACAATCAAATTATGATTTTGTAATAGAAGACATCCGCGTCGAGGGACTGCAGCGCGTTGCGCTTGGCGCAGCCTTAACATATATACCCGTGCAACGCGGAGACGTGATGAACAAATTTAGGATCACGCAATTGATTCGTTCATTATACTCCTCGACGCATTTCGAATCGGTAAGAATATATCGCGATGGCGCCACTCTCATCGTAGAAGTAGCCGAACGACCTACAATCTCAAGTATCGAATTCGACGGCAATGATGACATTAAAGACGAACAGCTACAGGAGAGCTTAGATTCATCGGGTATTCGCATTGGAGAACCACTCGATAAAACCGTTATTAGTTCAATCGAAAACGGACTCAAGGACTTTTTCTACAGTATCGGTAAATACAACGCAGATGTAGAGGCGATGATTACGCCGCTTCCGCGCAACCGCGTCGATTTAAAGATGAAGTTTGAGGAAGGCGATGCAGCAGAAATCAAGCAGATAAATATTGTCGGTAATGAAGTCTATGAAGATGAAGAATTACTGAATCAAATCGAGCTGCAATTTGGTGCGCCTTGGTGGGATTTTCTCTCAGAAACGAGATACCAACAACAAACACTCTCTGGCGACCTCGAAACTATCGTGAGCTACTACAAAGACCGTGGTTATTTGCA
>JBCDMA010000058.1:0-15909 GCA_038744645.1 Pseudomonadota bacterium
CGATACAACCTCGCAACTTTATTCGGTTAGGTATTGCACATAGCGATATTTGTAGCAACAGCGAAACTGAGTTCATTGGCGCCTATTATTTTACTGAGCGAGCCGATGTGAATTCGGCATTCAGCAATAAAATGTCCTCAATCGGCCTCAAACACTACTTTAATGTCAACGTGGCGTTAGAGTTAATCTATACTGACGATGATGGCTTAAGCACCTTACTTGATGAGCGTATTGGGTCAGTTTTAGGATGCAGTCGGAATACACAGGCGTACAGGGCCTGATACATAGATGAAAATTAAAATAAACAGTAATTTCGATTCAGGCAATATTGAAGTGGTTTCATATGAGTCCGATGAAACAGTCATATTGAAAATTCGCCCTGATACAGCAGCAAAGTTTAAACAATGGTTTCACTTTAAAGCACATTGCCAACCATTAAAAACATACATACTTAAGATCACTGAACTTGCTGATTCCTCCTATCCTAAAGGGTGGGAGGACTATCAAGCTGTAGCCAGTTATGACACCAATGAGTGGTTTAGGGTTGACACTACTTTTGATGGCGACTGCCTGTCCATAAGCATAACGCCAGAATATGATCACATCTATATTGCCTACTTCGCGCCTTATTCATACCAACGACATCTGCAGCTTATTGCTCAATCTCAAATGCAATTTGATTGTCGTCATACGCTCTTAGGAGAGAGCATTGATGGCAGAGAAATCAATTTGCTTACCGTTGGAGATGAAAACGCGACGGGCAATAATATTTGGATCATAGCACGCCAGCACCCCGGTGAAAGCATGGCTGAATGGTTGATTGAGGGACTGTTGCAACGGCTTCTCGATGATGAAGATGGTGTTGCTCGATCGCTATTAGCGCAACATGTATTTTATATCGTACCCAACATGAATCCAGATGGTGCTTATCGAGGGCACTTGCGCACAAATACGGCTGGTAAAGATCTCAATCGAGAATGGGCAAATCCAACACCAAAGGGTAGTCCCGAAGTCTATTGCGTGTTGCAAAAGATGCGTGAAACCGGTGTAGATATGTTTTTAGACGTGCATGGTGATGAAGCACTGCCTTATAATTTTGTTGCTGGCACCGAGGGCAATCCAAATTACAGTGAACGAATTGAAGCATTAGAATCAGCGTTCAAAGCGCAGCTCATGGCAACGACACCAGAGTTTCAAGATGTTCACGGTTATCCTAAAGATTTACCTGGGCAATCCAATCTAACCATTGCATGCAATGCCGTTGGAAACTATTTTAATTGTTTGTCGTACACTCTGGAGCAGCCCTTCAAAGACAATAACGATTTACCCGATCCCGCTTACGGATGGTCACCGACCCGTTGTAAGCAGTTGGGAAAAGACCTTCTGGTTGCTATTCGCGCCGTCGCGGATGATTTGAGGTAACCATTTAAAACAAGCGTATTGCAACCTGCTGTGCTCTCAGAATAGCACGGCAATCAACAGGAACACTTATGGATGTTTTACTAGACTTTTTTAACCTATTAGACAGTTTTTTGGGCAGTGCCGCATGGTTTCCTTATGTGCTATTGGGTGTTGGTATTTTTTTTACGATTTATTTGAAATTCCCACAGATACGCTACTTTAATCACGCCTGGAAAGTTGTGACAGGAAAATATGACGAAAAGGACGATCCAGGTGATACGACGCATTTTCAAGCCTTAACGACGGCACTTTCTGGCACTGTTGGCACGGGTAATATCGCAGGTGTAGCGCTGGCTATTTTTCTCGGCGGGCCCGCTGCATTGTTTTGGATGTGGGCAACGGCGTTCTTTGGTATGACCACAAAGTTCGTAGAAGTGACACTGTCGCACAAATACCGGGAAAAAACGGCAGACGGCACAATGGCAGGCGGTCCGATGTACTATATGGACAAGCGTTTAAACATGAAATGGCTTGCCGTTATATTTGCCATTGCAACAGTCATCTCTTCGTTTGGTACGGGCAGCTTGCCGCAGAGTAATGGTATTGCCACCAGTATGGAAGCTACCTTTGGCATAAGTCCACATATTATGGGTGGGGTACTCGCGATACTGCTTGGATTGGTCATATTGGGCGGCATTCACCGTATTGCGCAAGTTACGTCTAAGATTGTACCTTTTATGGCGGTTGTGTATCTGATAGGTGCATTTGCTGTCATCTTTGCTAATATTGAAAATATCGGTCCGTCGTTTGTTTCTGTTTTCACTGATGCGTTTACGGGATCAGCGGCTGCTGGCGGTTTTCTCGGTGCAACGTTCGCCTATGCATTTAATCGCGGCGTCAATCGAGGATTGTTTTCCAACGAAGCAGGTCAGGGCAGTGCGCCGATAGCCCACGCGTCAGCCAAAACAAAAGAACCCGTTTCTGAAGGCATGGTGTCAATTCTTGAACCCTTCATCGACACTATCATAATCTGCACGATAACCGGCTTAGTCATTTTGTCATCGGGTGTTTGGCATCAAAAGCACCTCAATGTATTTGACCGCTCAGATATGATGATTGTTGCTGGCGAATACAGTGAGCAAACGCCTGAAGATGTTCAAGCGCTATTTTCTTACCTAAACAACATCGATAACAGCACACTTACTTTATATTCAGGCGAAATCAGTGTTGTTAATGGCGTTTCGGTGTCGCAGGGCTATACGTTTATCAATGCGCGTTCAATTGCTGAAAACGTGCGTTTCTATGCAGGTGGACTCACCGACCCATTCACGGGCACCATCAGTATTGAAGATGGTGAAGTCGCGCGCCCCAACATCATTGTGCAGGGAGAATCGTTGGTGCATTCGGCGCCGTTAACGACGATTGCGTTTACAAAAGGATACTTTGGCGATTATGGACAATATATTGTATCCATTGGACTATTGCTATTTGCGTTTTCAACCGCCATCGCTTGGTCGTATTATGGTGACAGAGCCATGACATATCTGCTTGGACCAAAATCCGTGATGCCCTACCGAGTCATCTATTGTGCTGGGTTTTATTGGGCTGCGGTATCAGATACCACCTTGGTATGGGCGTTATCCGCAGTTGCCATCGTACTAATGACATTGCCGAATCTTTTTGGGATCATGGTGCTACATAAAGAAATGAAAGAGACGGTTAACACCTATTGGAATAAAATTAAACATTAGTATGTGCCGTTGTAAAAAACATCCGGGTTAGGTGGAATAGACACGGAAACGATGAAACAGGAGTAAATTGTGGCTATCATCAGCTGCCCGTCGTGTAACAAGGCAATTTCAGACAAGACGAAAGAATGTCCACATTGCGGAATGAGCTTCGAAAACCAGTCTGCGGAAGACATAGAGCGTAAGGCCAACTATGAACTCTACAAAAAGCGCCTTAAACTACAAAACCAATCGATGTTGGCCATTTTGCTTTTTGTCATTGGCGCGTATTTCACCTTTATGGGTGATTTTGGGAACAGCTTAACTGATCGCATTCTACAAAATGGTGCGCTTGGTTTAACCGCCATTGGCTTTGTTTGGTATGGCGTCAATCGCGTTCGGTTGGCACTGGCGAAGCGCAAGAAATAACCGAAGCGCAAGAAATAGCGCAAATATTAGAATGTAAAAAACGGCAGTAATATGCAAATAGAACACTTAATCAACGCAATGAATCCCACCATCTATAAGCTGTTATGTGCAGCCGTAGAGACCGGTAAATGGGCAAACGGAGAGGCGTTGTCAGACGAACAAAAAGAGAATGCGCTTCAAGCCATCATGCTTTACCAATCAAAAATCGACGGTTCAGATCAACACATGACCGTAGGTAAAGACGGTGAAATCGTGCAAAAATCACGACAGCAGCTGCAACAAGAAATGAAACATCAAAAAGACGGTCAAACGCCAATAGCTAAATTTAAAAACGATGATATTTGAAAAATTATTCACACCTAAACATCTACATAAAAACCCCACAAAACGACGCGAAGCAATTAATGAAATCGCAGAGGTTTCATCATCGAATAAAGGCTGGCTGCATGATTTAGCATTCAATGACGAAAGCAATGAAGTCAAGTTGGCGGCGCTTGAGGCGTTGAATGAATTTACGCTCTGGTTGAAAGCATATGAGGAAAACCAGGCAAACAACATTCAAAAACGTGCATTAAAACAAGTCATGGAGCGAATTGAAGACCCCATTCAAGTGTCCAATGCAATGTTTGAAGAAATTGTACTCAACAAAAAATATGCAATGATTACAAAGTTATTAAGACAATCAAGTGCGCGATTGTCTCTCGATGATAATTTACTGCTAAAAAGCTTATTGCAAGAGGGAGATGAACTTGCACTGCAGCGTTTTTTCCTGCAAAGCACGAATCATAACTTGCGAGCCAGCGTCATTGCACATTTTAGTGAAAATGAAAAAGTACTTCGAAAACTCAGGAAAAAACAAACAACGTCAGAACTGCATGATTTAATTGATGAAAACTTAGAGACGCTTAGACATAAAGCTGAAAAACCTGATCAAATCATCAAAGCAGGAAAGCTACTCAATGCACGAATGAATGCATTGATTGAAAGCCATGATTACAACTTCATTGGTACCAATAAGCAGTCGTTGAACGCTGAGTTTGAACGGCTAAAAGCAGAATTCATCTACCTTGATGAGTTGAGCGTTGGCGAATTGACAGAAAAGTACCTTTTCTTAAAAGCGCGTTTGGATAAACGTCAAAGCGACTTGTTGCCTGAGTATGAAAAACAGCAGGAAAAGGCAAAATTAACCGCACAACAATCGCAAATATCGCAACAAATAGAATCAATCGGAGAGCAAGTTGAGCATCTCTTTGATATTCAGAATATAGCTGATTTTAATACGCAACATGAACTTCTTAGCAATGCTGTTAAAGATGCAAATGAACAGTGTCTGAGTATGAGCGAATTGCTTTCAAGTGCTGACTTAGACGTCTCCACGCATCTCGTTAAATTAAAACGGATGCAGCAAGACGTTGATAGCATTCAACACAAGCTAGACAATGCACTGAAAATTGTGGAGAACAACAAAACGCTATCGTCGATGCTGTCGAATTTACAAAACCTACTAAGCGAATTTGAGATTGGCAATCTCACTGTTGATACGCTTCGCCAACAGTTTCAAATTGAGACAGATAAATTATTGTCCGAGAAGCACTATTCAACTGCGCTTATGCAACAATATAACGCGCTGTCAAAAGCGATTAAAAAGCATATTAAATTGCATGATGATGAACAGAAAAAATTGAAGCAACGCTGCATGAGTAAATTGAGGACTGCGTCAACACTGGTTACATCTGGAAAATTCAAAGCTGCCTTGAGCGTATTTGAAACGGCGGAGCAAATGTTTAACCGCATTCCAATCCCCGATCGTGCGTTAACGAAAAAATTCCAAGACGTGTCTCAAGACATCAGTGAAATCATTGATTGGCAGGCCTATATCGCAGCGCCTAAAAAACCCGAAATGATCCTGCAGGCACAATCGTTAATTGAGAATGCAAAACTCAGTATTAAAGAGCGCTCGGCAGCAATTAAGCAATTGCGGGCTGATTATAATTCGCTGGGCAAACTCAATACACAAGAAGATGACGCGTTAAATACCGAGTTTGACAATGCTCTGGAAAAGGCGTTTGAGCCTTGCAGAGTACATTACGCAAAAATGGAATTGCAGCGCGAAGAGAATGCAAAAGAAGCAGAAGCAATATTGGCTGAGCTTAGCAAACTCGAAGGCATTGAAGACAATGACACCTTGCTAAAAACATATGACAATTTAGTCACGTCTTTTCACGCGATAAAAGCGCTTGATCGCACCAAGCACAAGGCCCTGCGAACCTCGTTAAAAGCGATTACCGCGCCAATTAAGAAACGCATTGCAGATATCTATCTGTCTCGGCAACAACAGAAATCACGCCTGATAAAACAGGCGGCGAAACTTGCATCAGAAGATTTATCAGATACGGCAGTATCAGAGGCCAAGCAGTTACAAAAGGAATGGAAAACCATAGGGTTTGCCGGAAAAGGAGAAGACAAGCGGCTTTGGCAAGAATTTAGATCGTGTAATGATCGTATCTTTGCTCAATTGTCAGAGGTTAAGGCGCAGCAAGATGCGAGAAACGCAAGTTTGTACGAGCAATGCCTAGAGAAGCTCGACACCATTATGCAATCAGCAGAGCTGAAAAAAGCGTCAAGCGCTGCTCTTGCGAATAAAAAGAACCAATTGCAAGATTTACATTTAACAAAAGACGATGTCGGTATCCATAAGGCCAAAACGTTTAACGCAAAAGTAAATGACGCGCGAAACGCTATTGACGCGTTGATTGCAAAAACCACCAAGTCTGAAAAAGCAATGCAGATGGAAAGTCTTATTGATATGTTGGTGAATAATTCTGCGGCATGCAGCGGCATCAGCGGCAACCTAAAATTAGGACTTGAACAAAAACTTGACCAACATGATGTCTACGATAATTTGTCAAAAGAACAGCTTTTTCAATCAATTTTCTTATTATTAGATCAAAGCGATGCGGCGATTGAGAGCAGTACCCGCATAGCACTCATGGCGGCTAAGCTCGAAGGAAGAGAAGACCTTTCGCCACAATTGAGTCTGTCATACTGGCTAAGCAGAGGTCATTTGAGTGAAAGTGATGTGATACTGCTGCAAAACAGTAAGGGGAAACTACTAGACAGTGCTGACCGTATACTATAGTGGGTATATAACGCATAGCTTTGACCTAGCATGGTAGATAAAAAGCGTATTTATATCGCCTACACTGGCGGCACCATAGGTATGAAGGCCTCAGCACAAGGCTATATACCCGTGCCGGGATATTTGTCTAAGTCACTTGCAAAGATGCCTGAATTCCATCGGCCAGAGATGCCGGAGTTTGTCATCAATGAGTATGCAAACCTGATAGATTCGAGTGATGTTGCTCCTGCAGATTGGTTCAACATAGCGAAGGATATTCAGGCTAACTATCTCACTTTTGACGCATTTATCATTTTACATGGTACAGATACAATGGCTTTCACGTCATCGGCGCTGTCATTTATCTTTGGTAATTTGCAAAAACCTGTCATTGTGACGGGCTCTCAAATCCCGTTGGCAGAATTGCGTTCGGACGGTCAATCAAATCTGCTTAACGCAATTTACATCGCTGCTAACTATGGAATACCAGAAGTCACGCTGTTTTTTAACAACAAGCTGTACAGAGGCAATCGAGCGAAAAAAGTCGACGCCAGCGGTTTCAATGCATTTGACTCTCCTAACTATCCTGCCTTGTTGTCTGCAGGTATTAAGATCCAGGCGCACATTGCAATTGCTCAAATACCTCAAAAAGTACCGGCTCTGATGTTAAATGACATCGCTCGCCAACCTATAGGCTTGGTCAGTCTATATCCAGGTTTTGATGCAGAATTGCTAGATAACGTGTTGCAGCGACCCGTCATAGCAGTCTTGATGATGGCATATGGTGTTGGCAATGCACCACAGTCGGCAGCGCTGAAAGATAGCTTAATGCGCGCACGTGAAAAGAAAATCATGGTGGTCAATTGTTCCCAGTGTATCAAAGGCACCGTCGATATGGATGGCTATGCTAATGGCAAATGGATGCAGTCACTCGGTGTCATATCGGGGCATGACATTACGGTTGAAGCAGCATTGACTAAACTGCATTATGTGTTGAGTCAATCAGAGTGGACGTTTGAACACAGAAAAAAAATGATGGAAACAGATCTGCGTGGAGAAATCACAATATAGTGGTCCCGATAGGTACATTAGATAATGAGTGATGTATTACAAATCAATGCCCTGTCAAAATCCTACAATGACGTTATTGCGTTAGATAATATCAATTTAAATATACAAAAAGGACTCTTTGGGTTGCTTGGTCCCAATGGTGCCGGCAAATCAACGTTGATGAGGATCATTGCAACCATTTTGACGCCCGACCGCGGTGAAATTATGTTCGATGGCATCGACGTTATCGCACAACCGGATGAGGTTCGAAAGAAATTGGGTTATTTGCCGCAAGAGTTCGGAGTCTATCCAAGAGTCAGTGCATATGAGCTACTCGACCATCTCGCCATATTAAAAGGATACAGCGATAGAAATACAAGACATGAAGCTGTGTTACGCTTGCTTGAAGAAACCAACCTATATCAAGACAAAGACAAAGCCGTGAGTAGCTTCTCAGGAGGCATGCGTCAGCGATTTGGTATTGCCCAGGCACTTTTGGGCAACCCTGAACTACTCATCGTTGATGAACCTACAGCTGGCTTGGATCCTGAGGAGAGAGCCAGATTTCATGAACTACTACTTACTCTCTCTGATGATAAAGTGATTATATTATCGACTCACATTGTTGATGATGTGTCAGAACTTTGCAGCAATATGGCTGTGCTTGGCGAGGGCAGGATCCTTCTTCATGGAAATCCCATCACCTTAACAGCTGCATTGGAAGACAAAATATGGAGGCGAGCAATCACTAAATTCGAACTGCCTGAAATGGAACAAATCTATAATGTTGTCTCCAAGAAGCTATTTGCGGGGAACACCATTGTACATGTCTATGCAGAGTCGCCGCCAGCAGGCTTTGAATCCGCGCCTGTGAGTCTGCAAGATGTCTATTTTCACGCACTAGACAAGCAATAGTTATTGTTCGTTGTTCAGTGCCGAACGATTAACGAGATGACGGAAGAATGAACACATTTCTGTATTCATTGGTTTTTGAATGGCGATATTTCGTCAGACAGCCGTCTTTCATCATTATGTCATCCCTATTTCTCGTTTTGTCATTCTTTGCTACAAGCGTTGAGCAAATATACATAGGATCGTCAGCAAATCACAGCCTCAATTTAAATAGCCCTTACCTGATAACGCAAATGTTGTTGATATTTTGCGTATTTGGCCTTTTTCTGATGGTGAATTTTGTTGCGAATACGGCACTTCGTGCGCGCCTAAGCGGCATGCATGAACTCATCTATACCAAACAAACGCCACCAGGGTATTTTTTGGGTAGTTTTTTTGGCAGTTGCTTTACGGTGATCTGCGTTTTCACGTTCGTACCCACTGGTATTTTTCTTGGTAGTTTGATGCCTTGGTTAGGGCCAGAACGAGTTGGTGAAACCAACATCTGGTTTTACGTACAACCGTTTTTAATTTATATCATTCCTAGTTTATTTGCCTTGTGCTGCTTGGTATATGCCGTTGCATTGAGGTTTAAATCGATGATGGCTGTGTACTTAGCAGCACTGGTTGTTGTCATTGTATATCTAACAATG
This sequence comes from Pseudomonadota bacterium, assembly GCA_038744645.1. Classification (GTDB taxonomy): domain Bacteria; phylum Pseudomonadota; class Gammaproteobacteria; order Enterobacterales; family Alteromonadaceae; genus Glaciecola. The sequence goes on from JBCDMA010000058.1 coordinate 9,270, forward strand.
GACAACCTTTTGGCCAATCCCGAATTTGGCAACATTGCCGCCATTTTTGACCCCTTCGCCCTGAACAGTTTTACCAATGAAACGCGCTATTGGACACCACTAGAACGAAACAGCCAGCTAACGGGTTTTACAAAAGAAATGCTAACAAATCGCATTTTGTGGTTATCTGTAGGCTGTCTAGCGCTCTATTTTTGCCAATATAAATGGGCAATCATTGACACTAGCAAGAAACCGTCAAATAAAAAACACAAGGCGAGGTGTCGCGCGCCAAGGATACGGTGGCACAGTCATTCATCATTAGGTGAGAATAAAATACAGCAATACTTAATGCGGGTTTTATTTGAGACCCGTTTATTGGTGTATTCACCATCATTCATTCTCCTGCTCTTGTTTTGCGCGTACTTACTGATTTATCAATTGGTTTTTCCAGTGACGTACTTTGGTACAGCAAACTTTCCCGTGACCTACGAAATGGTCAGATATATACGTGAATCTTTTGGTCTCATAATGCTGATTATCATCACGTTTTACAGTGCAGAAATTGTCTGGCGCGAACACAACCATCAGTTTCAAGAATTGATTGCTGTCACTGCAACTCCCAACGAAGTCTTATGGCTAGCGAAGCTAACCGCGTTGTGTCTGTTGGGGGCGTTTGTTTACATCATGGGGATTGCGATCACAGTGATCCACCAAGTGATGAGCGGATTTTACGCAATTGATTTGCAACAATATGTAGTGAGCCTGTTCTATTTTGATGCATTACCTTTGCTCTATATGACGGTGCTATCTTTTCTTATTCAGAGCATTAGTCCGAATAAATACTTGGGAATGCTGTTCTTTATTGTTTTTATGGTGATATCGGCGTTGCTCAGTGAAGTGGGTGTCGATCACCATATGTATCGATACGCAGAATCGCCTCATTTACTGTACTCTGATATGAATCGGTATGCATGGTCGCTTGAAACACAACAAAAATACATGATTTATTGGGGGGCGTTGGCAACCCTATTTGCGGTTGTTAGTTTTGGTCTCTGGCGACGAGGTAATCAGACATCGCTCGGGCATCGATTCAGCATTCTATCCCATACATTGGGTTATGGTGGTCGATTTATCGTTGTGTGCTGTATCGGTTTATTTTTGTCGATGGGTATTGTCATTCACCACAATACGACGATTACCAACGAATTTGTTTCACTTCAATCACTTGAAGCCAATAGCGCAGCCTATGAAAGAACGTACGGCGCTTACCGATACGCACCAACGCCAAGCGTTATTGACTCTGAGTTGAACATTGCGATTTTTCCCCAACAGCGAAAACTGCAATTGATGGCTGAACTGACGTTACAAAACACCGGTACAACGGCTATTGAAAAATTGTTGATCAATCTACCTAACCACTCTCATTCCATTAGTCTTCGTTCTGATCACGGTGTGGTAGATGCTGATTTTATGGAATTAAAAACAGCATGGTTTACCTTTGATACGCCCCTTTTACCGACGGAAACCTTTACATTAGATATCGAGCTGATACGTCAACATTTTGGATTTAAAGATGCAGGAGAAGACGAAGGGTTAGTAAAAAATGGTAGTTTTATCAATAATATGGACCTCTTGCCAACATTTGGCGTAAATGAGAGCTTGTTTTTGCAAGACAGCGTAAAAAGGCGAAAGTATGGCCTTGAAGCGCGTAAGACACTTCCAAGCGCAAATAACACAATGGCAGCTAATCGTTCCGCTCTAACAAAAGATCAGTCAACAACGCATATCACAACGCACATATCGACTGACACTGAACAAGTGGCCTTAGCACCGGGTGCCATGGTTGACTATTGGCAGGCAAACGATAGAAATCATTTTGTGTATCGCACTGAATTACCCGTGAGCAATTTTTACAATATCATGTCAGCAAACTGGCAAGTCTATGCAAAACGTTTTAACGGACTTGATTTAAGCGTGCACTATCACCCTAAGCATCAATGGAATACCCGAAATATGGTGCAAGCAATGGAGACCGCAATAGGCAGCTTTTCACGCCGATTTGGTGATTATCCGTTTTCACACTTGCGACTGGTAGAAGTCCCCCGATACAAAGAACACGCGAAGAGCGTTACCGGCACAATGCCAATCTCAGAAGACGCGGGTTTCATTGCTGATTTGCGAAAGTCAGCCCATGTTGACACCGTGTTCTATGACATTGCGCATGAAGTATCTCGACAATGGTTTGTACATAAATTGAATATTGCCGATGTCGAAGGCGCAGGTGTACTACAAGATGCTTTAGCTCAGTATGCAGCGCTAAGCCTGGTGCAAGAGACATTTGGACGTGTAAATCTTCGTAATTTTGTACGTCATGAGCTCGATAATTACTTGCTAGATAGGGCGGTCGCGGTAGATAAAGAATACCCATTGGCGGAAAGTCAACAACAGCGCTATCTCTCAATGAATAAAGGTGCTTTGGTGATGATGTCGGTCGCGCAAAAGATTGACATTGAAAACGTCGACGCAGCGATTAATGAATTGATGTTGGACTTCTCTTACGAAACAAACCGTTATGCATCCATCGGCGATCTGATTGCTAAATTGAAAGCGTACGCTGATATTGACGACCATCAGTATATCGACGAACTATTTTCTTCAGTCATGCTTTATGATTTGCGAATTGAGGACGTTGAAGCATCGCCTCTGGTTAACAACCAGTATCGAATCGCAATGACTGTTTTTGCTGACAAATTTCAATTAAACGCCGATGGAGTTGAAGAGAGACAAGGATTTGACAGCAATATTGATTTCGTGTTTTTTGCAGAGTCACCTGATAAATTCAATCTTGCAAATGAAATTACAATGGAAAGGTCAGTCCGATTGGAAAGCGGTAATCAGCGGATTGAGTTTATAACAGACACTCTTCCAAAATATGTCGCAGTCGATCCTTTCGTCAATTTCATCGACAGAGAAGCAAGAGATAATGTGAAGGCCATTGATTAGCGAGCACTAGTGGCCGCTTGCGGTAAGCGCCCTCGATCTTTTATTTGCCTCTCGTAACTCACCACACTCGACTCATGACGTAAAACATGGAGCAACGGTTTACTGCAAACCTATTTATGCCTAACTGTTCCATAGTCCATTACAGAGTCCACTGAACATACTTTTTGATATGCAAGATGCAAGCAGTAATGCAATGACAGAAGTCGCACTGGGACTATCAATGGCCTTTTTTGCCCTATTGGTCGTTGCATTAGTTTCAATGGGTTTGCGTCCGGTCACTGTGGTTCAAGATAACCATAATAATCAATCAACTTCGCACATACCGTCCTATGATATTAATATCAATAAAAATCAGCAAGATAGTAAAGGGGAAGCGCTAAAACTCTTTTTCTACGCAAATGCAACTTTTTATGACAGTGAGTTAAATGAAGTTAGTCATCAACAGTTAAATCAAACATCTCGGTCAGTATTGGCAATCTCAGACACTATGAATGTAAAGGAATTCATAACGTTACAAACTGATACTCAGGGGCTAGATGTTGAATTCACTATAATGAATGAAGAATGGAAAGCCTATTTTTTGTCGCAGGGATTACTTTAGTTGACGTACGATTTAATCGCATCCAAGCAAAATAAATCCGTTGTACAAGCAACAACCTACGCGCGTATCAAAACCATACGCCCAAAATTATCAACGGCCTCAAAACGAATCGTTTTCTCTTTCAGTCTGGTCATTTTTTTTATCGCCTTGGTCATTGGTGGTGCTTTAATCGACAGTGTTAGCCACCCCAACTCATTTCCCATTGATTTTGAGCAAGCGAAAACGGTTTACAAGGCCAATACGGCAACGTCAAGCGCGACCGAACAATTGAATCACACAAACGTACAGCACACTGAAACAAGTACGCGCAACACGTTAGAAATACTAAACTCCCTACGAATGAAAAACATCAATCGCGCTTTGCGTAGAGGTCAGCCTGACAGCGTTCAAAACAGAGAGATTCAACAGGGCATTGATGTGGACATCAGTACATGGCGCGAAGACTACAAGCAAGCCGCACGTTATAAAGTCCAGCCACACACTAGATAGACAAAAAATCTAATATCACGAAAACTACAGATCAAATATGAGATCCTAGTGTCGCTTGTTACTCAGTACACTTCTATCCGGTGCAGTTTTTGCTTAAACGTTGATAGAAAACGGATAGAAGCACTGACAGTCATTAACTAACGCGATGCAAATCGAGAATTCACCGCTGAAAAAGAAAAAGCTACTGCACTTTGAAAATGCGGTTCAAACCTGGCTTGTACAGCGCGATGATGGAACGTCATTGATTAAAAAGGTCGCAACTGAAAACGCCGGTCACGACCTTATTGAAAAAGAACGCTGGTGTCTTAAACATCTTAGTCAGGATGACAGGCCGAGCAATTTGCTTGAAGAAGGTGTTGATAGCGAAGGAAATGTTTACTTTGTCAGGCAATATTTTCCCTATTCACTTGCCCAAAAACTGCAACAAGCGGACACGATTACCATTGATGAAGCGGTTGAAATTATTCAACAATTATTTGAGCAACTCATTCATTTGCATGCAAACGGGTTTTTAAACCTTGACGTAAAGCCAGACAATATATTCCTCACATCAGACGGGCAGCTCATATTGTCGGATTATGGAAGTTGTTTTGCCTATAGTGAAGAGGCGACCAATAAGACAAAACCGTTAGCATTTTGGTCGCAGCGTCTTTATGTTACCGAAGACTATGCACACCCCGATTTACTCAACCAACATGGTCCGCTCGGCCCTTGGGTAGATGTCTTTGCAGCGGGGAAAGTCATTCAGAATATCATTGAAAAAATGCCTGCAAATCAAGGCGCGCGGTTGAAGTCAGTCATGTCGCAATGTATCGATGTCGATATTCAAAAGTCAGAAAATACGCTCATAGATTGTATCAATACCTTGAGCTTGGCAATGTCTGACTATGAAAAAGGTGCCACACGAATCTTAAGTACGGATGACGATTTTCAGTACACTGCAAATAATACCGCACAACACCAGACAAAAAACGGTATAACAGATGACGCACAAAATGATGGAAAAGCGGGCAAATCAAGCGCTAAAAAGAGAACCGGGTTTTTTACCCTTGTGTTGGTATTACTTGCTGTTACGGTCACATCACGCTTGTGGGTAATTATGGATGATGCGACTGGTGATTTGACAAGTGATTTGACGGATATTCCGCTTAACAAAAAAAACGGTGTTGATAAGAATGGTGAGGATAAGGTTGCAGACTTGAACGTGTTCACACATGATATCGATGTACCATCAGATACTAATGTCATAAATGAACATCAGGTTGACCTGAGCAGTTTAGCTAACCGATCGACACGCGATCTGCTGTATCAAAATGACGTAGGGGACTGGCTACGCGTTCCTTTTGTAAAGAAAGTCATCGATAAACGAATTGTTTGGATAGCTAAACACGAAGTGGATAATCGCTTATATAGCGCCTGCGTGCGTGCTGGTAACTGTACGTCCAACACTGTTTTCAGTACCAGTGAGAGTAAGAAAAGGCTGAATCAACCACAAATGCCAGCGGTAAATCTTAGTAAGGTCATGATTGAAGAGGAGTTTTTGCCCTTTGCAACGCGTACTTTCGGTATATCGATGCGATTGCTCACACTGCAAGAGTGGCAATCACTAAGTGTTTCAGCTCGAAAAGACGCAAGTGATGCAGTATATTCAATGCACTGCAAAGACTGTCTGTCTGGCTACTCTGGTAATAGTGGCGGCCCTTTAGCGGTTGACGCAATACCACCTGATGCCAACGGCATAGTGCACATCCATGGAAATGTGAAGGAATGGTTGAGTGGCTGTGTGCATGATAAAGCCGGCATTGAGCGCTGCTATCAAGGGTACGTTGCTGGCGGGTCTTGGCGAGACAATCACAAAGATATCATGAGCCATCCAATTTCTGTTTTGCAAAAACGGGCAAGATCGATAGACACAGGGTTTAGAATAGTTTTCGATGATTAATACGTTGTATCGCGTCACTTCATTATTGATATGTGCTTTGTCCATGGGTATTTCGTATAGCTGGGCATATCAAAGCGTTCTCTTACCACTAAACAACGATAGTACAGCTATTGATCATCAAGAGATTGAACTGGCATTAGCAAAGGCCTTAAAGAATAGCGGGCATCAAACAAGAAGCAATCTTTCTGCGTTGTTCTGCAAAAAAGGCTGCGAACCATCATCACCTGAATTGTTTGAAACGATTATTGCGACCTATCCAGATACTGAACTCGTGTTGTTTTATGAGTTTGAACAGTCATCTATTCGTTCAGTCACCGCTGTTGATGCGCTTTCATCTAATGTATTGGCTAACGTAAGTTTGCCCATCTCGTCATCGGTTACCGAAGTGCAGCGGGCGAATGATTTAGCCGTGTTGCTCGTAGAAGCACTAAAGCAACAACAGGTTTTTAAGCGCCTCACCGTTGAGTTGTCGAGGTTCAGCATCGATGAAATGGCAACTGTGTCCAGTTTTCTTTTATCGCTAAGTAACAGCAATCAGATAAAACTGATTGAAACCAGGCAGCTTGAATCATTGTTTTCATCATACATTCCGATCATAGAAACAACCTATGCACTTACCACCGATA
>JBCDMA010000059.1:0-15889 GCA_038744645.1 Pseudomonadota bacterium
CTGATTACGAAAATGCTATGGCAGGCGTACCGGCTATTTTCGACAAACGCTATTTTGATAGTCTCATCTCTCTCAATGGCGATAGAGGTGCAAAAGCACTGATTCAAACGCGCCGTGATGATGTGCTCGCAATAACGCCACTAACGCCCTTGGTTGATATTGATACCAAAGAAACCTACCTAGCACTCATATAGATCTTCAACCGCTACCTCTCTGCAATACTGCTTGTTAGCGACTGCTTTTCGTCCTTTTAATGTATTTTTAATGTTGCATTAAGAAATTATTCAGACTTTTGCACTATTTTCAAACAGTGGTCGAAAACGACGCGAACATTCAAGTTACACGAATAACAATTATCGGAGAAAGTTATGAAAAAACAAATCATTGGTGCAGCAGTAATTGCAGGATTGGTATCAACAGCGGCATTTGCAAACATCAACTCATCTGCAGTCACAGCAATCACAGCAGAGGAAGTTGAAAAAGCGCAGATGGCGTGGGGGAATGGTATTGTTGAAATCGGTAAAGCAGAAGACCCACGCCAAGCAGCAATCGAACACATAGACCAGTTTTACGCATTTGATGCAGGTAATGTACTCTTTAAGCCGACGTTAGCAGCGGAAGATCAATTCAGAGGCACAGAAAAAGAAGCGCTTTCCTATTTTATTGGTCAGGATCTGAAAGAAGACAAAGGTTTTGCCTTAGCGCCGTACACAGCCGTGCGCTGGGAAAATGAAGGCATCATCACTGATGGTGATTCAGCAATGGCAATGGGTAACTACTTCTTCACGACAACAGAAGGTGAAGAAGTCAAAGTCGAATACACCTTTGGTTATATGAGAGATGAGGAAGGTAACGTAAAAATAAACGTTCATCATTCCTCGCTTCCTTACAGCGGATAACTACCGTTATCAAATTGAGGAAACTAGAATATGAAGTTTAACAAACTATTTGCCTGCATCGGTGTAGCCTCAGCTATATTGATGAGTCAGGTTGCGACAGCATCACCTATTGATAAAGAAGCAGATGCACCTGCAGATGGAAAGGCGTTGGTGTATGTCGTGCACGCCGATCGTTTCGACGCCGGAAATTCTATTGCTCTGGTCATTAATGGTAACTATATGGGGCATATGTCTGCAGGCAGTTACGCAAAAAAAGAAGTTGAACCCGGAAAGGTTGAACTACTCAGTCGTGGCGAGAATATGAGTACATTAGATTTTGTTGCGAAGCCAAATGAAACTTACTATGTCAAAAAGGTCGTAAGGCCCGGTGATTTTCAGTCTCGGTCATATCTTATGATGGCTGATGAATCTGAGGTAAACATTGCCCAAACGAAAATAAGCAAAGGACGTTTAGTCTCATCTGACTCATAGCTTCCGCAACGCTTAACAGGCAGGATGATTCCTTTCATCCTGCCTATACCTACCTGCTCTTTATTCCTTACGTCGAATAAATATATGAATAATAAATGTTTCTTTGCTCTTATTTTACTCTTGGTATGTGGAAAAGCATTTTCTAGCACGTCAGGCGTGCATGGCCCAAACGTTGATGAGGATGACAGAAGCATACAACTGCGGTACGCATTGTCGCCGTCTGATAATTCTAATCAGGAGGATAACTTAGCGTATAGATTGCATTATCAACATGCCATAAGTACCCGCTGGCGCTTAAGAGGTATCATCCAATATCGTGATAGGGGTGAGTTTGAATATGATAACTTGCGTGCAGAGGCGCTTTACAATTTCAAGAAAAAGGCGAGTGATGGTGTTTGGTCAAGTGGTGTTCGATTTGATATTCGAACAAGACGCGGGGAGCGCCCAGAAATGTTTTCAATCAATTGGACAAATCAGTGGGATATTGGGCGAGACTGGCGGATCAGAGGAGTTGTGAAATTAGACCGAGAATTCGGCAGTGAGACCGCGGCTTCTGGCGTACTGCTGGAAACGCGTTCAAGCGTGACAACACGACTTGAAGGCGGTTTGCGAATAGGGTTGGAGATGTTTAATGAGTTTGGTCGAATCAACAATTTTGATAGTTCAAACAACCAGGTTCACCTTCTTGGCCCCGTCATGGGCGGTAAAATCAACAATAAGTTAAAGTGGGAAGTGAGAATTCTGGCCGGTCTCACGTCAGCGTCTAGAAATACAAATTGGGGATTTCGACTAAACTATGCTTTTTAGGGACTACATACCAAAAAGCTGTGTTAGCGACGACGAATGTATAAAAAGAAGCTTATTTTATTTGGCCTAATTGCCAGTATCGTTTTACTTTTTACGCTTGGCTCACTTTTGTTTATCGCAAACAAGATAGAGCTGAGGAGCAAAAAAAACATATCAGCACAATCCCTCCTATTCGAATACACCGAACTTTCAAATACTTCCTATCGGTTTTTCAAACAGCTTACTGACGAGAGAATACTCAGTGAGGACGCCAATCAAGCTGAAATTCGAAATAAACGGCAATTTATTAATGAAAGTCTGTCGATTATTAAGCAAATTGAACAGTCTCAAAAGGCAATAGAACCTTCATTATTTCAGTATCACGAGCGGATCTCAGAAAAAATTATGGATATCGATCAGCAGTTTCAGCTTGTTTCAATGGAGCTTGACGATACGGAAAATAAGGCGCGATTGATTAACATTTTAGAGGTAATGATTGACCAGGAATTTCGGGAAATCATTGACGCCGCAATCAAACAGCAAAGGCAATTTGTTTCACTCTCCAATGCCGACATTATCAATCTAAATGACAATATTGTGCTGTTTGCGTATGTGCTGTTATTTTTGAGCGCACCGTACATCATCATTAGTTGTATCAAATTATTCAATGCGTTTTATCATCCGATCATCGCTATAAAGGAAGGCACTACCAGTATCTTGAATGGCAACTACGATCATCCTATTACCGAAAAACTGGATGATGAATTCTTAAGCGTTGCAAGGCTTATCAATCAACTGTCAAAGCGTTTGCAAATAAGAGAACAGGAGATTGTCGAAAACAACAATAGGCTAGAGGACACGGTCAATGCTCGCACAAGAGAACTAGAAAATGCGAACAGAAAACTAAAAAATGCTGATGAGGAAAGGAAAAGGTTTCTCGCGGATATCTCGCATGAACTTCGCACACCGCTGACAATTATTAGAGGTGAAGCGCAAGTCACTCTACGATTAAAGGAAGCGAAGATTGAGGATTTGAATGCATCATTAAAAGTCATACTTTCTCAATCAGTGGCATTAAGTCAGCTCGTAGATGATCTGCTATTGCTGAGTCGCACTGACAATAACGCATTAAATATTTCTTTGGTCAGGTTTGACCTATTAGAGTGTATCGAAGAAGAACTAGGCGTATGGCGACGAAAAATCAAAGCGCGTGCCTTTGAATTATACCACGATGTAAGAGAGGCAAGTGTCGTGGCAGATCGAAGTCGTATTCAGCAAGTATTGTCAATTTTAGTGGATAACGCCAACAAGTATTCAGATAGAGATGGCGCAATTGTAGTGAAAATTGAGGAGGAGGATCGTGCATTTAACGTAAGTGTCATTGACAGCGGCAAAGGACTTAGTGAATCGGAGAAAAAACAAATTTTTAAACGATTTGTGCGGTTTCATCGTTATGAAGATGGTACAGGCATCGGGTTATCCATAGCCAAATCGATCATTCATGCTCATGAAGGGAGTTTGACTGTTGAGTCGATGTCAGGAAAAGGCGCTACATTTAGGTTTACCCTTCCAAAAGGAACACCAGTATGAAGGTTCTCATTGCAGATGATGAAAAGGCGTTACTTACATTTCTCGAAAAGGGGCTTTCAGCAGAGGGTATCGAGTGTACGACAGTCAATGATTTACATGATTTGATTGGCGAAATTGCATTTTTTAAACCCGATGTGATCGTTCTGGATCGGATGTTTGGATTTGAAGACAGTGTCTTAAAGCTAGCGGATATTAAACAACTCGGTAACCCAATGGTTATTTTGCTCACCGCACTTGATGACACCGATGATAAAATTGAAGGGTTAACACTAGGCGCAGACGATTACTTGTGTAAACCCTTTGACTTCGATGAGCTTATAGCACGTATCAACGCATTGTATCGCCGCAAAGACGCGAATTTGAACGCGTCTCTCAATCAAATATCCGTCGGTTCCCTCACGTTATTGACGGGCGAACGATTGGTATTGGTCGAAGAGAAAGAAATCACAGCTTCAAAAATTGAATTTGACCTGCTGCTTTATTTGGCGAAAAACCAAAACAAGGTAATGAATCGAGAGCGCATTTTAAGTCGTGTTTGGCAACTCAACAGCGATCCCCAAACCAATGTCGTTGATGTTTATATCAGCAAAATACGCAAAAAAATCAGCCATAGCGACGTTACGATCCAAACCCTAAGAGGGAACGGTTATCGCTTGTCTTTAAATTAGTTGCGTTATTTAGGATCTTAAACTGCTTGAAGAAGAGGTAAGAATAGACCACCCATTGCCACCACGTTTTTGCACCATTCCCCTATTGAAATAATTCATAGACTGCAAAAAAAATGATTCAACCGTGAATTAGCGCTTAAATAGCGAGCGCTTGTCCGTAACGCTACAATGGATGCCTAAGTTAACCGAACTGTGACGCTGATGATACCGTGAGTTTTTGTCCTTTTTGTGTATGAAACATAAAATTACCATCACTTAAATCTCACAATAATGTAACAATGCGGCGCATTTTGCGCTCGCACAGCCTTGATCCATCAAACATCGTTGCCACTCAATGTATAAGTACCCTTTTTGGCAAAATTACGTTCAATTAGTTCGATTAAAAAAAGTTAATGAAGCTTCATTATTATCTACATACCTTACTGAAACATGCGCATGTTTGTTCACTGTCTGAATTCAAAAGGCACATAAGTTATGCCTACTGGGCGATTCAGTTTTGAGGTGGGTGTTGTAACAAAGGTGGGTATGTCGCTATTGTCTTCTATTTTCAGTACAGCACCAATATTATTCTGCTTAAAATTAAATCCGACGGTATATAGATTACCTTCCGTGTCAAAGGTTATAGCCCCTGCGTAATTGCTTCGCTCTTTAGGCTCAGGAAATGTTGTGGAAAATGTTTTTATCAATGACGCTGTTTCGAAATCATAGACGCGAATGCCATTCGCAAAATCACTTACATACAAATAACCTTCTGGACCGATTTTCATGTCGAGCAGGCTAACAAAGTCTAGTTCGCCTGCTTCGGGCTGTTCTATAAAAACGTCACTAATGCCTGTTGCTGTATCGTATCTTAAGACTTGGCTGTCTTGTAAATACGCAAAACCACCTTTCCCATCAGCTACTCTGCCTTGCGTGGTCACATATAGCGCTCCATCAGGACCAAACAACAGTCTATTGGGTCCATTTAAGCTATTGGCTGCGCCATCCCCAGTTGCAAATACGTCTATGAATTCTCCGGTATTCGCGTCGAATCGGATAATTTTGTTATTTCGAAAACTGCTTACATAGAGCTTGTCGTCTGGCCCAAATGCAACGCCGTAAGGTCGCAACATGCCATTTCCTTGAGCGAAAATATCTATGAATTCGCCGGTCGCCCCATTGAATCTAAAAATGGCAGAGTTTTCTTTGGTGGTGCCGCTACTTACATAGAGATTCCCGTCTGGACCATATACGAGGGAATCTGGGAAATCTAACCCGACATCAGAGGAAACAAAAGCGCTACCAATTTGTCCGGTTTTATCATCAACCATCAGGATATTATTGCCATGCGTATTGCCAACCAATAGGGTTGCGTGCGCGAGAGAAGCAACGAATGCTTGTGCCAAGAAATAAAGCAATATGGGAGATAAAAGTAGCGGTTGTGGTAGCGTCATAAACTGCAAGATTCCTTGAATTGATTGATAAAATATAATACGCGAAGAGTCGCAATATCGATGAATTACACTAAAAGCCGTTGCAATGATTCTGTGTGTCGACACGTCCAACTGCCAGTATGAAGAAATCTACCATCAGCCTTTTTTCCGCCATAAAATTGGATGAGAGAAGAATGAGTACTATCGAAATTCCCTTTAGAGCACACCTATATGCGTCGCGTGACACATAACGTCACTGCCATTGTTTATTGAAACTGTATATCCGTTTTATTTGTAAATGATTATCATTTACAATATTGCCAAAAGTATAAGGATCGAATACGGATATGACACTAAAAAGACCTTCAACCTTTGCAATCGCAGTATCGACTGCACTATCAGGCATTGCGCTTTCGATTGTTTCAGATGCCCATGCTTCTGATGGAGCCACTGACTCATTCAAAGATGACAATTCGCAGCAGATCGAGGAAAAACTTTTTGAACGAATTGAAGTTACAGGCAGCAGACTTGACAAAGCAAGTTCAGCAACCGGCTTGCCATTGACGCTTCGCCAAACACCTCAATCCATATCTATTATTGACAGTGAGTTTATTGACAACTTTGCACTAGAGACCTTGGCTGATGTGCTGAATTTTGCACCGGGCATTCAAACCCAACAGGCCGAAACAGATCGTTTTTTCTTTCGAGCCAGGGGCCGTGACATCACTAATTTCCAGTTTGATGGTGTACCTGTCGTTTATGATAGTTTTTTTAGCGATGCGGTTACAGATTCAATTATTTTTGACCGCGTGGAATTGATTCGCGGAGCAACGGGCTTATTGACCGGTGCAGGTGAACCCTCAGCTTCAATCAATCTGATTCGAAAGCGTCCAAAATATGAGGACTCTGGTTACGTCAGTGCGCAGTTCGGTTCATGGAGTAACAGTCGGCTAGAGGTTGATTATTCTCACACACTAAATGAGGCTGGCACGGTCAGAGGAAGAGTCGCCGCCGCATATGAAGAGGGTGAAAGCTACGTAGATTTGGCCGAAAAGAAAAATCTGAGCATTTATGGTGTTTTGGTGGCTGATTTATCTGATAAGGCAAGGCTGACCGTAGGTTTCGATCACAGTGACAGAGACCCAACCTCAAGCACGTGGGGAGCGCTTCCCCTTTTCTATTCAAACGGTCAGCAATCTGATGATTTGCCAGTAGAACAAACGACGGCTGCAAGTTGGACAAAATGGGCTCGTGAAGGGACAAATGTATTTGCGCAGCTCGAATACCAATTTGAAAGTGACTGGAATGTTCAGGTTGAAGTCGAACGCAGAGAAAACGAAATGGATGGTAACTTACTGTACTTGTTTGGCTTTCCTGATCAGGACACCGGTTTGGGCCTGGGTTCATTTCCGCTTGTATATCTCGCCGACAGAGAGCAGATTGCTTTTCGTGCGATGGCGACAGGCCCCGTTTCGTTGTTGGGGAGAGATCATACGTTGACAGCCGGGTTACTCTACTCAGAGGAAGACAATAGTTTTGCCTCTTTCTCTGCCGTCACGTCGCTTGATATCCCGAGCCTTTTCACTTGGGATGGCTCAGTTGCACGCCCCACATTTAGCGACACGCCATTTGAGGGTGATGAAACTGAAACGCAAGAAGGATTTTATGTTGCTGGCCAGTTTAGTCTTCATGATGATGTTACGCTCATTTTGGGGAATCGTTTTAGTACATATGAATTTGATACAAAAGATGGTGTAGATGCCAACAATACAAAACATACAGGAGTAAATACGCCTTATGCTGGTCTTGTCTACGATATTACTGATTCTGTTTCGGCATACACAAGTTATACGGAGATTTTCTTACCGCAAAATGCGAGAGATGCAAACAACGAGCGCTTAGACCCAGTCGAAGGGTCAAATGTCGAGTTTGGTATCAAGGGTGACTTTTTCGATGAAAAGCTCACTGCCAGTATCGCCGTTTATAAAGTTGAAGAAGATAATATTGCCGCACCCGATCCAATTAATACTGATCTTTTGCCCGACGGAGGCTTCCCTTCAATCGGGATTGAGGGAGCAGAAACTACCGGTTATGAAATTGAAGTTAACGGTAAACCAATGGATGAACTTCGTATTTACTTCAGTTACACCAATAACGATGCAGAACAAGCAAATGGGGACGCACTGTCACCTTATCTGCCTGATGAAATGTTGCGTACCAGTGTTTTTTATGACGCAAGTTCACAACTGGTATTGGGCGTTAATCTCAATTGGCAAAGTAAAATATCACTGCCGAACGCCGGCCCCAACGGAGAAACGTTTGAGCAGGGTTCTTATAGCGTGGTTAATTTAATGGCGAGCTACGATCTCAATGACCAAGTAAAAGTGAGCGTAAATGCAAACAATGTATTCGATGAAAAGTACTTTTCTAGCATCGATTTTTTTAATCAAGGGTTTTTCGGCGCACCGAGGAATTTTGAGGCGAGTGTGAGATACGCTTGGTGATGTCCGCTTTGCATACTTGTATATACATCTAATCGTTCTCGTATTATCATTGAATGAGAATCATTATTATATGGGTGTGCGGACATACAAACGTCAAATTAGCGGTGGAAGTAGGTATACTTCTATCACACTATATCCAAATTTCGAAATTCCGATGGAACGACAGACAAAGCTATCACCATTTGCAATTCCAGCTTACAGAAGGCTTTTTACGGCGCACACGACTGCGCTGCTAGGGTCAGGCATAAGTACTATTGCCATTGCATTACTTGCTATTGAGGTGGCGTCAGATAACGCGACACAGGTGCTTGGAATTGCCTTCGCAATTAAGATGATTTGCTATGTTTTAATTGCGCCTTTTACCAGTCGGCTAAACACCTTTTTCGTGCCCAAAACGCTACTTGTGGTACTGGATGTCATTAGAGCATTGGTGCTTATATCCATGGTATGGATCAGCACTCAATGGCAAATTTACCTCGCAATTGCAGTTATTAGTGCGGCCTCAGCATTGTTTACGCCCACTTATCAAGCATTGCTCCCGAGTGTCGTTGAAAATGAAAAGGCATATATAAAGGCGCTGTCATGGGCGCAAGTGGCAAGCGCCATTGAACAAATTGGGAGTCCGTTAGCAGCGGCGGCCCTTTTAATTGTGCTCTCGTTTAGTGATTTGTTTTTTTTGAACACCGCAACTTTTTTACTTTCTGCAATGCTCATCTCAACAACTGCGTTACCACTCGTTAAGAAAACAAACAGTACATCGTCAACATGGTGGGGTATTTCAGCGTATTTGAAAACACCGAGATTGCGCGCGATAAGCATCGCATACATTGGCATTGCCGGCGCTAGCGCGATGGTGATTGTGAACACTGCAGTGTATGTCCAACAAACGCTTGGTGAATCAGAAAGTGTAATGTCTATTGTGCTGGCGGCCTCTGGACTCGGCGCAGTAGCTGGTGCCTTACTTGTACCGACGCTTAAGCTGATGCCTCGCAATATCTTTGTTTTCGGCAACTTTACAATGGCGCTTGCCATTTTCGGTGGCTCCGCAGAGTTAAACTGGTTAGGCCTTTCTTTTTCCTGGCTTATCGTCGGATTTGGATTGGGATTAACACAAACGCCGGTGGGTGCGGTTGTTCGCCAATCCTGTCATCCCAGGCACAGAGACGCATTTTTTGCAGCCAATTTTACCCTTTCGCATGCTGCTTGGCTGTTTACTTATCTTTTGGCTGGCTTTTTGGGAGCGCAGTCTAACTGGCAAAACACGTTTTTGATTATGGGCAGTCTTCCGCTATTGGCTGGAATGGCTTGTCTGTTTCTCTATCCTCATCCGGATGAAATCATTCTTGAACATCAACATGGCGAAGTAACCCATCGCCACGAATTTTTTATCGATGAATCACATACGCATTGGCCAAAATAGGCCATTGTTTTTTAGAAGGAACTTCTCATGCAACAAGACAGTGGTAATCCCAATCCCAAAGAACCGGGATTGTGGACCATCATCTCTCCAGTAAACAAAGAAATTTACACGGGTATGGCAGTATCGCTTCTTAGCCTTATCGCTTGGTTGGGTTCAATCATGCTGTTTTTACCCATAACGGAAACACTCATGTCTGACGAAACGAACACGGGTCATTTGTGGTTTCTACTACTTATAAGTCTGGCGCTTGTCATACTTTCGCTTGTGTGCAGGGCGTTTTCATTTCGAATTTCACACCTTGGTGCATTTCGACTTGAACAGATACTGCGCACAGAACTCACAAGTAGACTGGCCAAGGTTCCGCTTGGCTATGTTGTCAATACCGGGTCTGGCGCATTGAAAAAGATTGTCTTGGATGATGTGCGAGCTCTGCATGCATTCGTGGCTGATAGCACACCTTTGTTTGCTAAAACGTTTTCGGCTCCCGTATTGGGCATAATCTTGATGTTCATACTTGATTGGCGTCTGGCACTTATATCACTTGCGCTTTTTCCAATTGGGATGATTGGTATGTTCTTCGCATTTCGCGACTATGAAACAGCCAGAAAGAAAGTAGATGATGCAACAGAAAACATCAATTCAGTGATCAATGAATACGTACAAGGAATGCACGTCGTGCGCACATTTGATGATGGTTCCGGATCATTTGAACGCTATCATGATGCGCTGGATCAAGCGACGAAAACGGTGCGTGACTGGACGGCAAAATCGCAAACGGGTGCCTTTATTGCACGCACGCTATTTGCAGCACTTCCAACGGTACTTGTCCTGCTTGCCGTAGGTGTGCCGATGTACCAGTCAGGCAATTTGGAATTACCTGTTCTTATGATGTTTTTGTTGATTGCACCTACGGTGACCGAATCAATCGTCCCCATAGTGTGGTTGCAACAACTGCTGGTAAATGCTGCCGCAGCGGTCAAGCGCATCGGTCAACTTAGAAACGTAAAACTCATTCCAGAAACTGAAGACGCAAAAATACCGCAAGATGCATCGGTCGAACTAAAAAACGTAACGTTCAAATATGAGAATCGAGAAGACAATGCATTGACAGATGTAAGCATCAACATTCCTGCTGGCCAAGTGACTGCGCTTGTGGGTGCTTCAGGCGCTGGTAAAAGCACTGTGGCGCAATTGATTCCAAGATTCTGGGATGTCAACCAAGGCCAACTGCTCGTCGGAGGCGTTGACGTAAAAGACATGAAATCCGACGAACTCTTAAAACACGTTGCCTTTGTTTTTCAATCGCCGTTTCTGCTCAGCGATACCATTGCGAATAACATACGATTGGGCAAGCCAAATGCCACACAAGAGGAAGTCGTTGCAGCAGCCAAAGCCGCGCAAGCACATGATTTTATAATGGAAGAGCTGGCTGACGGGTATGACTCCGTGGTTGGCGAAAGAGGCTCTAGTCTGTCAGGTGGACAGCGTCAGAGGATCACAATTGCCAGAGCAATTCTACAGGATGCACCCATTATTGTATTGGATGAAGCTACTGCGTTTGCAGATCCTGACAACGAAGCGAAAATACACAGAGCGCTTGCGGAGCTTGCAAAAGGTAAAACGCTGATTGTGGTAGCGCATAGGCTATCTACCATCGTGGATGCACATCAGATTGTCGTGCTTGATAAAGGACAAGTGGTGGAGGCTGGAGATCACCAATCATTGGTCGAACGCAACGGTCAATACGCAAAACTTTGGTCACACTTTGACAAAGCGCAAGGCTGGGGCATTCGTAATCAATCCACTACTAACCAATCTGTGTGAGGTACCGTCATGATTGCAACTTTTAAGAATATGATTTCTGCGTGCGGTTCAAAAGCGAGCGTAATGCAAAGTGCTTTGCTATATGCTTGCCTGGCTGCTGTCGCACAGGGTTTGGCCTATGCTTTGGTATTCCCACTTTTCACTGCCCTTGCCAATGGTTCAACCGACGTTTGGTGGTATGTGGGTGCTATTATCCTATTAATCATTGCAGATGCCTACTTTAGGCTAGGAGAGTCAAAAGGGGGCTGGGAGGTTTATATCGAGGTGGCGGATGAAACCCGAAAGAATTTGGGTGAGCAACTCAAACGCATGCCGTTGGAAAAACTGGCACGAAGACAAACCGGTGACCTAAACAGCGTACTAACGGGCAATGTCAATGATGTGGTATCGATTGCAGGTGGGTTGTTTGGGATTGTAATCAACACCATGATTGCACCCACCGTTACCGTTATTGCTACCTTTTTTATTGATTGGCGTTTAGCGATTGCCATGATGATCTTGTTTCCAGTGGCCATCCCGATGTATCGAATTATTCGCTCAACTGCTGCTGAAGAAAACAAGATATCCGCAGAAGCGCATGCAGATGCGGCGTCTCACATTATTGAATACACACAAGGATTAAGCGTGCTGCGTGCTACTAGACAAGTGGGTGCTCAGTCACAGAGGTTACAAGCGTCTTTGGCGCGATTGAGGCACGCGCAAACACATGGCACCAAGCTCATGACGATGCCGACGATGCTGATATCAGCTTTAGTGCAAGTGGGCATTCTTGCAATTACAGCTTTATCTATCTATCTCGTCTTAGGCGATGCGTTGGGAGTCGCGTCAGTGCTCGCGTTAATTGTCATTACCATTCGCTTCAGCGAACCATTGGCAATATTTGCAAACCTGTCAGCTATGTTTGATTTCATGGAAACCGCTATTGATAGAATCAGCGAATTGCTGGCTGTCAAACCATTGCCAACAGCTGACAAAGAATGCGTGACATCAGGTTTCCACGTAAATTTCGACAATGTGACTTTTAGCTATGATCAAAATGACGAAAAAGTCCTTAAACATGTCTCGCTTGACATACCTGAACGTAGCTTGACGGCCTTGGTTGGTTCCTCTGGGAGTGGAAAAACCACCATTACCAAATTACTGACACGATTTGCAGATCCACAAAACGGTCACATTACAGTCGGCGGCGCGGATATTCGCAGCTTGACCCAGTCAGAGCTTATGAGTCAATTTTCGGTCGTTTTCCAAGACGTTTACCTCTTTGATGATTCGATTGAAGAGAACATTCGTCTAGCGAAACCCGATGCCACTAAAGAAGAGATTACTGAAGCTGCGATGGCAGCTAATTGCCATGATTTTATCTCGGCGTTACCCAAGGGCTATGAAACGGGCGTGGGTGAAATTGGAGGTGCGTTATCAGGCGGTGAGCGTCAAAGGATTTCGATAGCGCGAGCCATTTTAAAAGATGCCCCAATCGTCATACTCGATGAACCCACGTCAGCGCTGGATACTGAAAGCGAAGTCGCCGTACAAAAGGCGATTGATACGTTAGTTAAAGACAAAACTGTGATTGTAATCGCGCACAGACTATCAACAGTCGTTGCGGCTGATAACATCATCGTCTTAGAGTCGGGTGAAATTGTTGAGCAAGGTAGACATACGCGGCTGCTGGAGCAAGATGGGCGCTACGCTGAAATGTGGCAAGCACAACAAGCGGACCGTCATTGGCAAATCACTTCTAGCCATTGAAAAATTTAAGAGATACCGCTACAGGACTAGCGGTATCTTAGTCTTTTAAGATCGAAACGAAGGGAGAATTCGGCCACGTGTACGACAAAACTCATCGTATTGCTCACCAAATTCTTCTCTCATCATAGCCTCTTCTTGTTTGACCCTGACAAGATATAAAAATGCGAAAGAAGCAAAACCACTCAATCCAATGATCCAGTTAGTCAGCAGCAATGCTTGGGCAATGTATATAATAAAAATTGAAGTATACATGGGGTGTCGGATGCGCGAGTAAACACCGCCGGTTGTCAGGCTGTGACCCTCTCTAATATGCAATGATACGTTCCAATTTCTGCCCAAATCTTTATGGCTACGCCAAAATAGCCACAACCCACCAATCATGACCAGTGTGCCAAGTACGGTTACTCCAATTGGCGTTGTATAGTTAAACGCACGTAAGAGTCCAAAACACAAATGAATCAGTGGTAAAATCAGCGCGCCAAGAAAAACCAATGCAAGCGCAATGTTTTCAAGGGTATTCTGCCTGATTAGGGTTGACTTATTTTGCATGTTTTCGGTTTCATGCGGTCGCCGGATAAACACCATTGCCAAACTAGCAAGAAACCATATAGCAGAACCTATACCATTGATATCTAGTCGCATCACGATGGTAATTGCAACCGCAATAAACACGCCTATCATAATGAGTGCTTGTAACTTTTGCATAATCTGTCTCTCTTAATCGGTGACTGAAACAATCGAAGATGCATTCTCTAGATAACGCTCTGGATCCAGGGATTCAATATTGCGCTGAAATGCAGGGTAGGTGAAAACATCGGTCAAAGTTGAATTGGTTAGTCTACGCTTTTCGGTTTCTACCCAATTATTCAGTTGCCATTCCCAGATCACTATCTCATAAGCATCAGGATCGCCTTCGATTGCGTTAACTTCGTAGCTTAGTGGTTTGCCGAGCATCTGTGTGGCAGTTTCAATGCCAACCACTTTATCAAGCGCTTGTTTGATGTCCGATTTGGCGTTTGCCTCATTGAGCTGCGAGAGTAAATCCGCTGCGCTTAGTAGGCGTTGGCTAGCTGCCCAATTTGTTATTGATAGGGCTGCATAGTCGCTTACCCATGAAGATAAGCTGGTAGAAACAAATTCTACTGGTTCGAACCTTGCGCTAAACGAATCGATTATCTCTTGCGCCAGGTGAGCTTTTAGCGCGACGTAAGCATCGCTATCCATCGTTGTTTCTATGCAATCTAGCGCTACCCATCCCGCTAAGCCTTCCGCCAGGTAGTGTGCGCCTTTGCCTTGCCTAAGCTCAAGCGATTTCAATACGATAGATTTTGCAAGAACCTGAGTAATCCTATATAGCCCCTCAACTTGACCAAAACCGCCCTTTTTCACTTCCCAAATACCGTCCTCAGGAACAAACAATGTATTGTTATGTAGGGCTATCTCTTCCATATGCCTAGGCACTTGCACAATGTCAGTAAGGCCTGATTGTTGTCCTAAACGTTGTTCAACGCATTGCGTCAACGACGGCAGGGAATCGCGAATCATTTGCGCTGCCAGGTTACGAGGGCTTGAATGCCATATCTGCGTGCCTTGACCTTGAATGCTTTCAGGCGCATCGTCTAACCATATAGCGGCAAAACTCAAAGGCCCGTCAATCTTGCCATTATCGTGTAGCATCCAGCCTTGTTCTAATTCAGATAAACTCACACTCCACGTCCATGCGCCTTTGGGCGCTACGGACTCAATCGCTGCCAATGATGTGATTGGAACGGCGTTGGGTAAAGAGGGTTGAACGCCATATTTCTCTCGATCGCTTGGCCCAGTTTCGACGCGGTGTCGGTCATGTCCAAGCTTGGGTAATACACGGTCAGCGGAAAGCCACATTGCACTCTCATGTAACCAAAGCGGGTCATGATGAGGCCAATCAGCAAGTGACAATGCAAACTTGAGTGTTGCGTCACAGGGGGCTGAGGCAGGGCATGCATCAGTAACTAAGACTAAATGGTCTTCGTCACCTTGGTTGCTCAGCGGGTTGTCTAATGTATTAATAAATCCAGATGTAAAGCTAAGGCCATGAGGAAGGGTTGCGTGAAGCGCACCGTCTTTCAGTGCAAGTTGGCGAAGAACCCACGTTATTTCAGCGCTGCGGTTTTCCAACGAAACATTAATATTCACATCACCGCCGGATAAGGTATATCGTCCAGCTTGAGACCACCATTTTTGTTCCCAACTTATGTTGCCCGCGACTGTCTGTCCGGTACTTTCGTAGTCACCTTCTTCGATAAAACGAAAGCTTAAGGTCGTAATGCTGATTACCATCAGTAGCACGCCTAAGCAGGCAACAATCCCCGGTGCGCCGATTAGACGTTTGACAAATTCCTGGCTTCTCGTCAGTAATGTGGCCGCAGTGCCGCGTCGCCAGGCAAGCCAAGCAAGGGAAAAGAGCAACAATGCAGTCGATGTTTTAAGCAGTGCCATCCAGCTAAGAGACGCTAGCCAAGTAGACCATCCAGCGATATTTGAGATTTCTGCGTGGGGAGGTACAGCAAATTGACCGGGAGGATAC
>JBCDMA010000060.1:0-15655 GCA_038744645.1 Pseudomonadota bacterium
GCCGCTTGCCACACACTTGATGATCTGGGTACTCATCTTAAGTCTATGTGCTATTGCAGTGTGCCTGATACGCGCGTCTGCACCTTTGCCTGAATTAAGAAATCGAACCATTAATCTTTTTTCTGCATTTTGCCTTGCCCTCCTGGTCTTGTTTTATCCAGACCACGGATTACTAAGTACAATGATTAATTTGCTGGTCGTTGCCTGCAGCCTCAAATTCATCATGATGCGCAACGATGCGGATTTTCATTTGCTGTCAATTGTCTTTATGTTTCTCATTGCCGCGGGTTTTATCTTTAACCAATCGCTGTTTTTTGCACTCTACTATGGTGTTGCCGTTTTCTTCGTATTTTTAATCACGTTTTTACTCAACAAAGGCACGCTTTCTCTTTCAAGGAGCACAATAGAAACAAGCAAATTGCTTTTACAAGCCGTACCCATTGCCGTGCTGATATTCTTGGTCGCACCTCGATTACCGCCAATATGGCAAGTCCCGAAAGAAGCTTCAACCGAAACTGGCTTAAGTGAAACGCTTACCCCTGGTGATATTGCTAATCTAGCAAAATCTTCCGAACTCGCATTTAGAGCTGAATTTTTTGGTGACAAGCCGTCTCCCAGCGATCGCTACTGGCGAGCCATCGTTATGGACGAGTTTGATGGTAAAACATGGTCAATATCAACGCGCGAGAGAAACGTCAAGCTCATCACAAATAAACGATACGAAGGATTGCGATGGGAATATCTCATCAATGCTGAACCGAGCGAATCAAAGTGGTTGTATTCCTTGGACGTGCCGCAATTAGCAGAAAACAAAGGCGAATGGCCATTGTTTCTAAACGACAACTATCAACTGTTTACTACTAGAGCCTCTGATGCGCGTCACATTTACGTACTTAATTCTTTTTACCAAATGCCGGTAACAGATGCTAACCAAGACTATTCTCGGTACCTTCAGGTACCACCAACGGGCAATCCACTGACGCAAGCATATGTCGAAAAACTCGACCTGACGGGAAAAACAACTAAGCAAATCATTTATACCATTGCACAGATATTTACGTCTGAACCCTTTCGCTACACCTTGAAGCCGCCTTTGATGAAATCTGATCCCATTGACCAGTTTTTATTTAAACACCGTCGGGGATTTTGCTCTCACTACGCGTCGGCGATGGCGTATATGCTTAGACTCGCGGGGGTGCCAAGCCGCCTTGTATCTGGCTATCAAGGGGGAGAAGATCAAGCGGATTCTATTATTACCGTGAAACAATACGATGCACACGCGTGGATTGAAGCAAAGGACCCTGAATTAGGTTGGATACGATTTGATCCAACGTCATTAGTAGCGCCGAACAGAATGGTTGCGGGCCTGTTTGACTCTTTAATGGAGAGTGAACAGGATCTGATTGATGACAATAAACTGATGCGCACGTTGATTGGCATTGGCGTCATCAAGTCTCTGGAGGATAGCCTCGTCCTGTTAAACCACAATTGGTCGCAAATGGTGCTTGGCTATGACCAAAACTCACAACTCGATATCGTTCAAAAGCTATTTGGTAATGCGAACGTCAAAAACCTTGTCACGTTTTTGTTGTTTGCATTCGCTGGCATTGCCATGTATTTGATTACGTCCTTTTTGCCTTGGCGCCAATGGCTAATGAGCAAGCCTGTCTCGTCAGAGACGATCCTGCTTGATCTGCTCAGAAAAAAAGGATTCAAAAGGCGAAAACATGAGACAATCAAACAGTTCATCGCGCGCATCAAACATCAGTTAGATCCGATCGCTTTGGATTCACTTTATGAGTTTGAGACACATTTTTATGCACTTAGATATGCAAATAATGACAATGTGCAATCACTAAATAGCGCACTGAATAAATGTATCAAAGCACTCAGCTCACAAGCAAAGCAGACATAAAAAACCCAGCGCAACGGCTGGGTTTTGAAAGGTGTCTTTGAATTTGACTACTTTTTCGCTTCTTTTCGCGCTTTCGTCTCTTCAATGACTTTTTCAGCAACATTTTGCGGACAAGGCAAGTAGTGCGCAAACTCCATTGAAAACTGACCACGACCAGACGTCATAGTACGAAGGTGTCCGATATAGCCAAACATTTCTGACAATGGCACATCTGCTTTAATTCTCACACCTGTTACACCGGCTTCTTGGTCCTTGATCATGCCACGGCGTCTGTTTAAATCACCAATCACATCACCCACGTGATCTTCAGGTGTAAACACATCAACCTTCATGATCGGCTCAATTAACTGCGGACCCGCTTTTGGCATGGATTGTCTGTAAGCACCTTTGGCCGCGATTTCAAATGCAACAGCAGATGAGTCAACCGCGTGGAAACCACCGTCATATAATTCAATTTCAACGTCCAACATAGGGAAACCAGCAAGTGGTCCCTCTTCCATCATGCCCTTAAAACCTTTTTCTATGGCCGGGAAGAATTCTTTCGGGACGTTACCGCCGACAACGGTAGATTCAAATGTAAAGCCGCTGCCGACCTCACCAGGACGCACACGATAGTCAATTTTACCAAACTGACCTGAACCACCAGATTGTTTCTTGTGCGTATAGCTGTCTTCAACTGGTTGTGTGATCGTTTCACGGTATGCAACCTGTGGTTGTCCCACTTCTAATTCAACGCCATAGGTACGCTTAAGAATATCGACTTTGATATCCAAGTGTAATTCACCCATACCTTTAAGGATAGTTTCACCTGAATCTTCATCGGTTTCGACTTGGAAAGATGGGTCTTCTGCAACCAATTTACCAATCGCGATACCCATTTTTTCCGTAGACCCTTTGTCTTTTGGCGATACCGCAATGGATATTACTGGTTCAGGGAAGATCATCGGCTCTAGTGTGCATGGATTCTTCGGATCGCACAAAGTATGGCCCGTTTGTACGTTCTTCATGCCCACAACAGCGATAATATCACCCGCTTGTGCTGACGATAGTTCGGTTCTTTCATCGGCATGCATTTCAACCATACGTCCAATGCGCTCAGTTTTGCCTGTCGCCGAATTCAAAATGGTGTCACCTTTGTTTAGCACACCAGAATAAATGCGAATAAATGTAAGCGCACCGAATCGGTCATCCATGATTTTGAATGCAAGTGCCCTGAAAGGCTCGTCCGTCGACACTGTCGCGACTTCACCTGTTGGCTCACCTGTGGTTTCATCAGTCAATGGTTGAGGCTGAACTTCCGTTGGACTTGGCAAATAATCAATGACGGCATCCAGGATGAGTTGTATGCCTTTGTTTTTGAATGCAGAGCCACAATACGTAGGGAAAAATGCAAGATCACGCGTTCCTTTACGGATACACTCTTTCAATTGCTCTGTGGTTGGCTCTTCGCCTTCCATGTACGCCATCATGATATCGTCGTCTTGTTCGACCGCTGTCTCAACCAGCTGCTCTCTGTATTCAGCCGCTTTTTCAACTAAATCAGCAGGGATATCTGTTACTTCGTAATTTTCAGGCAGGCCAGTGTCGTCCCAGATGTATGCTTTCTGTGAGAGAATATCTACAACACCAGTGAAGTCATCTTCAATACCGATGGGTAATGTCATTACCATTGGATTTGCGCCCAGCACGTTTTTCACCTGATTTACAACGCGATAAAAATCAGCGCCCATACGGTCTAATTTGTTAACAAAGATAATACGCGCAACTTCAGATTCGTTTGCATAGCGCCAGTTTGTTTCTGATTGCGGCTCTACACCACCAGAACCACAGAAGACGCCTACACCGCCATCTAACACTTTTAATGAACGGTATACTTCAACGGTGAAGTCAACGTGTCCAGGAGTATCGATGATGTTTAAACGATGGTCTTTCCAGAAGCATGTAGTTGCAGCCGACTGGATGGTGATCCCCCGCTCCGCTTCCTGCTCCATGAAATCGGTTGTTGATTCACCGTCATGTACCTCACCGGTTTTGTGAATTTTACCCGTAAGCTTAAGAATTCGTTCTGTCGAGGTCGTTTTACCTGCGTCAACGTGAGCAAAGATCCCAATGTTTCTATAAAGTGATAAATCAGCCATTTCTCTGTTTCTTCATGTTCTCTAAATATTGTTCTTAAGAAAGTATGTTCTTAAAAAATCGCTGGCGGATTATATAGATAATTGAACTAAATTACACCTCTTAATATGGTGTTTTTTAAGCTTGAATGCGCATAGCTATAAAGCTTTACATTTTTTTAATACAATTCTGTGTTGATTCATCGAAGTCACCCATTGGCAGCACCAACACAGTGATTTCATCGCGGTCGTGATACAGGTGTTTTGCCTCAATTATAGTCCCTGATTTATCACGCATTTTATTGCGTAAGGCCGACAAGATTTCTTTTACCGTCTCGAACCGGCGTTTCATTGGTAGTTTTAAGTTAAAGATAGATGCTTTTGCCCAGCCCTGCTGTATCCACTGCGCAACGAGTTCTGCGACGCGATATGGGTTTTCAATCATATCGCAGACAAGCCAATCGACATGGCCAGAGACAGGTCGATAGGTAAACCCATCAGCTTTTGCGTGCATAACTAAACCCGTATCCATAAGTGTTGTTGCAATATCACCATTATCAATCGCCTCAACACGCATATTTCGCTTGACCAATTGATAGGTCCAACCGCCAGGACACGCCCCGAGATCGACTGCGCTCATGTTTTCGTTGAATAGCCGTTTTTCGGATTCCTTATTGAAAAAAACATGCAACGCTTCTTCTAACTTAAGGGTGGAGCGAGAAGGCGCTGAAGCGGGAAACTTTAATCGCAATATTCCTTGGGCATAAGGTGACCTGTCATTGGCTGTCGAAAAGCAAAGTCGACAACCATCAAAACTATCGAAAATGACATGTAACCACGATTTGTCGTCCTGTTGGACGCGTGTCTGTAGCACATTTTTCCGCAATGCTGCTCTCAACGGTACGGTGAATTTTTTGCAAAACTTTGCCAGCGTTTTAGCTTGCTCATTATCGGCATGTTCAACGATAACATTGCCAAATTCCATGGAGTTGAGCGAATGAAGAAACTCAAGTATCGGCGTGATCCTATCGGAAGCATCATGAAAAGACAGCGTAGTGAGAAAAGAAAGTTTTTGACGCGCAAAAACCAGTTCCTTCAGCTTTGGCATCAAAGCAGGTGTTGGCGTGTAAAACGCAATACAACCTGAGCCTTTTTCGTATTTGGCATATCCATAGCCATTTCTTGTCGCAAGATGATATTCGCATTCTGCTGCCAGATCGGGTTCGTAACCACTGCGGCAAAAGCAAACAAAACAGGCTTCATCGTTTAAGTTGCTCATGACTTGTTTCAACTTGAGCCGATA
This sequence comes from Pseudomonadota bacterium, assembly GCA_038744645.1. Lineage (GTDB taxonomy): Bacteria > Pseudomonadota > Gammaproteobacteria > Enterobacterales > Alteromonadaceae > Glaciecola. The sequence continues at coordinate 5,333 of JBCDMA010000060.1, forward strand.
TCGTTTTTCGCGATAGTGACAATTGCAAATAGCCAGGACAATAGCATTAGGCTACCGCCAATAGGGGTTATAAAAACCAATGGTTTATATTGAGTAACGGCATAAAGATAAAGGCTAAAACAAAACCCTATACAGCCTAGTCCCTGACATACTAGTGCATTAACTAATTTAAGTGAAAATTGGCGCTGAATAATAATGAGCGCAAATAGGCTTCCACATGAAAACATCTGATACTTTACTGCGGTATTGATCATGTCGATAAATTTTTCATCTAACCTGGTTTGCAATACATGTGCTGCAAAGGCGCCGATTGCAATGCACAACAGGCATAACAGTGACGTAAATATCAACCAGAACTTTTCGCTTTTCATATTTGCTCTTCTATCTCGGAAATCAGCCAGTCTTTGAATACTTGGATCTTGTTTTTATTCGATTGCTCAGGTCTGCAAACAACATAAAAACTCTTCTTGCTTTCAATGCGCTCTTCGAACGGACAAATAAGTCGCCCTGCATCAATGTCAGGTTTCGCCAATACAGAGTCCGCAAGCGCAATGCCTTGACCAATACTTGCAGCTTGTAACACCATCATGGTGTGACTAAAAACAGGGCCTTTGTCAAAGTCGACATCCTTTACGCTCATCGTTTTTAACCAATTTTTCCATCCTTCACGCGAATTATCATGAAGTAGTGTATGTTGACTCAAGTCCGATAATGTCGATAAAGGTCTTTCGCCTTGTAACAGCATGGGGGAGCATACAGGCGTAAAGAATTCTGTTGTAAGTTTGAGGACATCGATATCTCTCCAACGACCGTCTCCATAGTAAACGGCGATATCCACCCTTTCGTCAAGGAATCCATCATCTTCATCAACAGCCTTAATTCTGACATCGATATCAGAATAATGCTGTGAAAAAAGATGAATGCGCGGCACTAACCATTGGCTTGCAAAGCTCGGCGGTGTTGCCACAGTAATTGTTCCCTTTTCATTCAACGCCAACACGCGATCTGTGGCATCCATAATATTAGAAAAAATATCACGAACGTCTTGAAAGTAAGCTTGACCTTCATCGGTCAGTAGTAGGGACCGATTTTTGCGATGAAACAGGGGGGTAGAGAGAAAGCTTTCTAAGGTTTTAATCTGATGACTGATTGCCGCTTGTGTCACAAATAACTCACCTGCCGCTTTAGTAAAGCTCAAATGCCGAGCTGCAGATTCAAACGCTTTAAGCGCATTCAATGGAGGCAAACGTTTGGACATAGCAAGTCATCGAAGTTGAGTATTTTTATATTAGTTATTTTTATGCGAATACGCAATTAATATCATTCTTGAAAACATAGTTTCAGCCGTAATATACCATAGTGATGCAGCTTATTTGCTTCATATTTAGCGCGGTCATTTTTTAACGAAAAGTTAAATGAATGATCATTTTTTCATTAATACAATTTATATAGGAGGAGTCATGATAACGATGTTAGCCCTATTGGCAATGGCCAATAATCCTAGTGCAATTGTTAACACTGGCGAACCAATCACTGATCTGACGTTTGACAAAGACGTCATTATCACGTTAATTAGCGAACAGATACGTTTGGAAGTTGAAAGTATATCGACAGAGTTGTCGACAGAATTACAAGCACCTTCATTAGTAGCTGAAAGGAGTTTGAAAAAGGTGTTAGAAAATGTACCAAAGGAGTCGATAGGTGATGAGTAATGCATTATCTATTTGGCGGATTGAATAGTTTTGTAAACAGTCATTCAATCTGCCTTTTGTTTTTACGCTTGCGATTGAGTACTGACTAAATCCAATATTTCTTCAATGGGATGTTTGGGCCGAAATCCTTCTAATCTCTTTACTTGAGAACGGCACGAATAACCAGTCACTAGCACCTGTCCTTCGTCCGCGTTTTCAATATTTTGTCGCCAGCTTAAATCATAGATCCCAACTGAGTTGCCCATGTGCTCTGCTTCGTGGCCATAGGTCCCTGCCATCCCGCAACACCCAACGGGCACGATCTCTAAATTTAGACCCCATTTTTCGTACAATTTTTTCCACACTTGTTCGGTATTCGCTATTGCTGTTTTTTCCGAACAGTGCGCAAACAGTCTGTACTGAGCTTGGCTTTTTAATGACAGACTTACCTTAGTGTTTGACAGATACTCTTGCAGTGTCAATACGGTATATTCGTCATCCGTTTTATTGAGGATCTTTTTATATTCATCCCGATAACACAGCACCAATGATGCGTCCATACCAACCATAGGGATGCGTGTTTTTGCCACCTGTCGTAAAAACGCATCGGTCTTTTCTGCCGTTTTTTCGAATGCTTTCAAAAAGCCTTTGACGTGTTGCGGTTTTCCATTGGGCGAAAATGGCAATAGGATCGGTTTCATTCCAATGTGTTTGAGAAATTTAATGGCTTTAACAACCAGTTGCGCATCATAAAAGCTGGTGAAGGGATCCTGAACAATAAGCACATGTTGGTCGATTTCGTTGTTATCTAAAGCAAGGAGATTTACTAAATCATAATCACAACTTAGCGTTCGTGTTTCCTCCTCCAGTGTCGGCACGGACAACTGTGGTACATCAACATAACCGACGACATTTTTCATTAGCCATTTAGAGGGATACAGCGATGTCAACATGTTGAGCACCTTGGGGAATCGCGCAAACTGTGGTGCCAAGGTTTCGATATTTGCGACAAATATGTCTTTGAGTGGACGACGGTACTTACTGTAAAAAATAGATAAAAACTTCGCTCTAAAATCAGGTACATCCACATTGACTGGGCATTGGTTGGTACATGATTTACATGCCAGGCAGCCGTTCATCGCTTCAAACACTTCAAACGAAAAATCGCTCTTATCAACGGCTTGTTTGATTATTGGTGATTCAAACGTCGAGTGATGAATAGTATCGGGCTTAAATCCATGGCGACCGAGTTGATATAGCCATTCTCGAATCAGACCCGCACGCCCTTTTGGACTGTGCCTTCTGTCTTGTGTGATTTTGCTGGAAGGACACATTGGCGACGCACTATCGTAGTTAAAACACAAGCCATTGCCATTACAACTCATTGCAGGTGCGAACTCTTCTTTAAAACCAATGGGTATAGTCACATCAAAGTGCGCTCTTTTGGTGTCTGTTACCTTAACCAACTCGTGACTGCTATTATAGGGCGTACAGATTTTGCCCGGATTCATCTTGTTAAAAGGATCAAATGCCGCTTTGATTTTACAAATCTCATCGTACAATTCAGGACCAAAAAACTCAGGTGCATATTCGCTGCGATACCCTTTGCCGTGTTCACCCCACATAAGGCCGTTATATTTAGCGACTAGGCTAACAACCTGATCGCTTATCATTTTCATCAACACTTCTTGTTCTGGATCGCATAAATCCAGGGCTGGCCTTACGTGTAAAACACCGGCATCTACATGGCCAAACATACCATATTTTAGTTTATGTTGATCAAGCAATGCCCGAAACTCCATGATGAAATCTGCGAGATTTTCAGGTGGGACAGCAGTGTCTTCTGCAAAGGCGATGGGTTTTCGGGTACCTTTGGTTTTTCCTAGTAACCCAACTGCCTTTTTCCGCATTGCATAAATTTTATTGATTTGTGACTTGTCGCGCGTGATTTGATAACCGATAACACCGGCCTGCTTTTCGGCAATCTGTTTATCCAGCATCGTTTGTAGCGATGCCAGTTTGTCTTGGATCGCTTGTTCATCGTCGCTATTGTATTCGACCATGTTCAAACCATCTGTTGTTTTATTAGGGACATCTTGAATAAGGTCGGATACCGAATGCCAGATAATGTCACTGCGCGCTAAATTAAGCACCAGACTGTCAATGGTCTCAACCGACGTGGCGTTGGCTTCAACCATAGATGGCGCGTGACGCAACGCCGACTCGAAATCGTCATACTTAACGTTTACGAGCGCTGTATAGGTAGGTATGGGCGTTACATTGAGTTTTGCTTCGGCAATAAAGCCCAAAGAGCCTTCTGCACCGGCGATTAATCGGCCTAGGTCAATGGTTTGATTTTCATCGTCAAAAGCATGTTCTAAATCATAACCTGTCAAAAAACGGTTTAGTCGCGGAAACTTTTCGATGATTTTATTGCGCTTTTCGACGCAAGTTTTGATAACTTGCTTATAAATCTTGCCCACGATCCCCTTAGCTTGGGACAGTATTTTCGCTTGTTCAACCGATACTTTTTCCGTCTCAAGCACACTCCCATCTGCCAATACTGCAGTGACAGACAACAAATGATCGCTTGTCTTACCATACACTAGCGACCCTTGACCAGACGCATCGGTGCTTACCATACCGCCGATAGTAGCGCGATTGCTTGTAGATAAATCCGGGGAAAAGAAATAACCATAAGGGCGTAAAAAATCATTTAACGCGTCTTTGACGACGCCCGACTGTACTTTAACCCATTGCTCATGCGCGTTGAACTCTAGTATTGACCGCATATGGCGTGAAGTGTCAACGATTATGCCGGGCGTAAGTGATTGGCCATTAGTACCTGTACCACCGCCTCGCGCGCTAAAAGTGATTTCTGGGTTTGTGTTTGCTAGAGAAGAAATCATGACCAAATCTTCAACGGTGCGAGGATGCAATACTGCTTGTGGTAATTGTTGATATACCGAGTTATCTGTAGCAACCGCTATGCGGCTGGCATAGCTGGTTTCAATATCTCCACTGTAATCACTCTTTTGTAGCTGTAATATATAGTGTTGAACTTCATTTGATAACGTTTTTGTGTTGGATAACACAGGTAAAGTGGCCAACCGACCTCCAGCGCATTTCTTATCATTTTAAAATTTGCGACATTTTCACTGCGAAGGTAGTGATTTTCAAGCGCTAAAGCACTTTTTTTGCATTCCGGTGTAAACAATTACACCGGATGGTTTTGAGATACCAAGGTAGGAATGTGTTTTGTTGGCTGTAGTCTGATTTAAAAGCAGCTATCCGTGCTTTTCAGCCAGATATAACCATGTTTCAACAACAGTGTCTGGGTTCAGTGATACAGAATCAATGCCCTGTTCAACCAGCCAGGCTGCAAAGTCTTCGTGATCGGAGGGACCTTGTCCACATATCCCGACGTATTTTCCTCGATCTTTTGCTGCTTTTATCGCAATGGATAACAGTGCTTTCACCGCATCGTTGCGTTCATCAAATAAATGCGCAATCAGTCCTGAATCCCTATCTAACCCTAGAGTTAGCTGAGTCAAATCATTAGAACCGATACTAAAGCCATCGAACATATCCAAGAACTGGTCGGCCAAGAGTGCATTAGACGGCAATTCACACATCATGATGACACGCAGCCCATTTTCGCCTTGTTTTAATCCTTGTTCTGCCAGTAGATCGATAACGTGCTTACCCTCTTCAACGGTCCTGACAAAAGGGATCATGATCTCCACGTTGGTCAAGTCCATTTTGTTACGTACCCGCTTTATCGCTTCACATTCAAGCGCGAAACAATCCCTAAAATCTTCAGAGATATAACGAGAGGCTCCCCTAAAGCCAAGCATGGGGTTTTCTTCGTCTGGTTCATACTGGTAACCACCCACGAGGTTGTAATACTCATTGGATTTGAAGTCAGACATTCTCACAATGACCTTCTTCGGCGAAAACGCTGCGCCAATCGAAGCAATGCCCTCAACCAGCTTCTCAATATAGAATTCCACGGGTGACGCGTAACCCGCTATAATTTCGCTGATTTCTTCTTGTAACTCTTCAGGCTGATCGTCAAAATTCAAGAGTGCCTTAGGATGGACACCTATCATGCGATTGATGATGAATTCGAGTCTCGCCAAGCCAACGCCTTCATGGGGCAATCGCGCAAAGTCGAATGCTCTGTCGGGGTTACCCACATTCATCATGACTTTAAGCGGTAAGTCTGGCATGGAATCAATGCGCGAGCGAGTGACGTCAAAATCAAGCACATCTGAGTAGATATAACCTGTATCACCTTCCGCACAGGATACCGTGACTTTATCACCGGTCGATAATGCGTCGGTCGCATCTGAGCACCCAACAACTGCGGGAATACCCATTTCTCTTGCAATAATGGCCGCATGACACGTTCGGCCACCTCTATTAGTGACGATCGCTGAGGCTTTTTTCATGATCGGTTCCCAATCCGGATCCGTCATATCGGTAACTAACACATCGCCTTGTTGGATCTTGTCCATCTCTTCAATGCTGTCGAGCACCTTCGCCGTGCCTGCGCCAATCTTGTGCCCTATTGCGCGACCAGTACAAATCGTTTTACCTGCACCTTGCAATTGAAAGCGTTCGATAACTTGCATATCTTCGCGGCTGCGCACAGTCTCGGGACGTGCTTGCACAATGTACAATTTACCATCAACGCCGTCTTTTGCCCATTCAATGTCCATCGGACGCTGATAGTGTTTTTCGATAGTCATTGCTTGACGCGCAAGCTCCATTACTTCATCGTCAGATATCGAAAAGTCGAAACTTTGAGATTTTTCAACATCGATGATTTCGACCTGTTTACCATGCTCAGTGCTGTCTGAATACACCATTTGAGTTAGCTTGCTACCTAGATTGCGTCTAAGCACGGCAGGTTTGTCTTTTTGCAATGTAGGCTTATGCACGTAGAATTCATCGGGATTCACCGCGCCTTGCACGACCATCTCACCCAGTCCATATGAACTTGTGATAAAGACTACGTCTTCAAAACCAGATTCTGTGTCGATCGTGAACATCACGCCCGATGAGGCGAGATCACTTCGCACCATTCGCTGAATACCTGCACTCAGTGCAACGCCTTTGTGGTCATATCCTTGGTGAACGCGATATGAAATTGCTCTGTCATTAAACAGTGAGGCAAATACGTGCTTGATGGCGACGAGAACTGATTCATAGCCTTTCACGTTGAGAAAGGTCTCTTGTTGACCCGCAAACGAAGCATCTGGCATGTCTTCTGCGGTAGCGGATGATCTTACTGCAAAAGACGCTTTATCACCTGCTTCGCCACATAGCGTGGTAAAGGCTGCTTTTATCTCAGTTTCTAATTCTGACTGGAATGGTGTGTCTAAGATCCAATTGCGTATTTTCTTTCCGGCGTCAGCTAATGCGTTAACGTCATCAACATCCAGTTTGTCTAATAAGTCATATATTTTTGCTTCGACGCCGCTTTGTTCTAAAAATTGATTGAATGCATAAGCTGTTGTAGCAAACCCGCCTGGGACTTGAACGCCCGCATTCGCGAGATTAGATATCATTTCGCCTAACGACGCATTTTTCCCGCCTACGCGATTGACATCACCCATTCCCAACGTCTGATACCAAAGAATGTATTCCTGCACTATTTTGCCTCCGACATTACGCAATTTTTTCAGTGTACAAATTGAATGTTTTCAAGAACAATTACAAGGTAATCGTCCACTTGTATGAAAACCTGAATTCTAAATGGGTGCAATGGGCAAAGTAAAATTTAATTTCAGATGTTATAAAAAAACTACAACGTAAAGGAGATGTTTTGCGCACTGCTTTTTATATCTCAGATGGCACAGCCATTACCGCAGAAGTCTTTGGGCATGCACTGCTTTCGATGTTTCCAATGGAGTTTGAGCATGTGACTATTCCGTTTGTTGAAACAGAACAACAAGCAAAGGACGTGCTAAAACAAATCAAAACTGCCTTCGAAGAAAGTGAACAAAGACCGCTCGTTTTCTACACTATTCTCAATGCTGATGTTGGTCGAATCATCGGCAGTTCCGTGGGTATAAACTACAATTTTCTCGATCAGTTTGTCGCGCCTGTAGAAAAAGTGTTGGGTTTACCAGCGAAACCTGAAAAGCACCGCACGCACAGTATGCATGAACAGACATATGACATACGAATTGAGGCAGTCAATTATGCGCTTGCCAATGATGATGGTTCGAATTTAAAAGATTACAGTGAAGCGGATATTATTCTTGTCGGCGTATCTCGTTCTGGCAAGACGCCTACGAGCCTGTATTTGGCATTGCAATATGGTATCAAAGCCGCGAATTACCCTTTTACAGAAGAAGATATGGGTGACGTCTTGAAACTGCCGCCGATCCTCAAGCGATTTAAAGACAAAATTTTCGGATTGACCATCAGCGCCGACAGGTTGCACGCAATTCGGTCAGAGCGCCGCGCAAACTCTCGATATGCATCTAAACAACAGTGCAGAATGGAATTACGGGAAGTGGAAAACCTGTACCGCAAAGAGAAGATCCCGTTTTTAAGCAGCACCAAATTTAGCGTGGAAGAGATTTCAGCAAAGATACTTGCCGAAACCGGGCTGAAACGAAAGAAATATTAATGATCAGAGCGTGATCTTACGCGGTTTCGTTCGCTTGCGCTTAATCTATTCTTTGTTTGAGGGTTTATCTGCTGTTTTATCTTGTTCGGTGTCTGAGGACGGCTTGCGTGGGCGCCCACCCGTTACTTTATCTGCTCGACCTTCTAACTTAGCTTTTTCAGCACGCCTTTTGCGCACTTCTTTTGGATCGGCAATAAGTGGGCGATAAATCTCAATACGGTCGCCTTGTGATACTTTATCATCGAGTTTACAGACACGATTCCAAATACCAACGCTGGATTTTTCTATATCTATTTCACTGTAAGTTTCAAGAATACCCGATTGCGCTATCGCACTTTTGACCGTTGTATCGACAGCGACAGACAAGGCGATCAACGATTGCTTTTCGGGCAGCCCGAAAGCGACCTCTATTGATATGCGTTCAAGCTTTTCCATACACCTGTTTCGCCCTTTTGGTAAATGCCTCTACCATGCTATTTGCAAGTGCAATGAATATCTTACCAAAGGCTTTTTCCGTTATTTTGTTTTTGAACTGAAAATCAAGCTTTAGCTCAACTCTGCATGCTTGATCGCCAAGACAGGTAAAATCCCATATCCCTTCAAGCGATTTGAATGGGCCTTTGTCTAGCCGCATAATGATAGATTTTCCGTAAACCAGTTCATTGTGAGTGGTTAGCTCTTTTTCAATGCCTGCTTTGCTAAGTAGCATCAATGCTCGCATATGATGTTCGGACTTCTCAAGGACCGTACTTTTTTTACAGCCTGGTAAAAACTCAGCGTAGTCATCTACAGCATTCACCAGCGTATACATCTGTTCAGCACTAAAAGGCACTAGTGCGTGTCTATTTATTGTCGGCATGCCTCTTCTAGGATTCGTCCAAATTAAAATTGCAGTGCATTCTATTCATTCACGCAACTAAAGACAAATTAGAAAACCGTGTATAATACGAATGATGAAAAAAAACAAACACGACAATTCAAATACCATTGCGCTAAATAAAAAGGCACGGCACGAATACCAACTGATGGAGAAATTTGAGGCCGGTCTTGCACTGCAAGGGTGGGAAGTAAAAAGTATCCGCTCAGGCAAAGTCAATATTTCCGATGCTTATGTATTCTTGCGAAACGGTGAAGCTTTCGTCACCAACATCAATATCACTCCTTTGAATCAAGCAAGCACACATGTGATTAGTGATCCGACACGGCAACGCAAGCTGCTGTTAAATCGAAGAGAACTAGACAAACTCACGGGTGGAATGGACCGACAAGGTCTCACTATTGTTGCCACTGCCATGTATTGGAAGAAAAGCTGGGTAAAACTTGAAGTCTATCTAGCGAAAGGTAAGCAAGCCCACGATAAACGCGATGCGCTCAAAGACCGAGACTGGGCAAGACAAAAAGAACGCATCATGAAACACGCTTGAGAACGAATATGTGACTCTACTGTCGAAAGATATGTGAAATGTCATTAGCCAACGACGGTATGAATTTGATATTATTAAGTTTATGGGGCTGCTCTGGATTCGACAGGATTCATTGATGCCTGAGGTGCATGCAGAGGTGCGGTTGGCCTCTTTAAAAAACCGCAAAAAAATAGTCGCAAACGACGACAACTACGCACTAGCAGCTTAATAACCTGCATAGCGCCTTCCCGCCTTAGCTTTCGCCTGTAAGACAGGGAGTTCGGGGAGTCAAACCAAACAGGATCGCGCGGATGCTCCCGCTTGAGAGTTGAACCGTTAAAGTTAATTCAAGCTAGTCAAGACATCGCGTGTCTGTCCGCAGTGTTTTGGCGAATCTAAAGACTAGACTAAGCATGTAGTGCCAAGGGTTGACGCTTTCTGGACGCGGGTTCAACTCCCGCCAGCTCCACCACTTTTTTGTTAATTTACTGGTAAATAATGAATGTCAAACGGCAAAAAAAATGATGACATGGCGTCGATCAGCTTCGGTGCTGGCGAACGCATTTCCGCGCCTACAAGGCGC
>JBCDMA010000061.1:0-15620 GCA_038744645.1 Pseudomonadota bacterium
AACGTCCTGGTCGAAATCCAAAGACAGGTGAAGACATACCCATCAAGGCTCGTCGCGTCGTTACTTTCCGTCCTGGCCAAAAGTTGAAGAGCAGAGTTGAAAATATTTCAAAGAGTTAATTTTCACAGTGGTTAAATTATTCTTTAAAAGCGCATCAGTAGTATGCGCTTTTTTTATGCTAGTTGCTTGTCAACCACCATCGAGTGAGCAACCACAGCAACCAACAACGACAGATGAAGCGCCGTTACTGACGTTATCCGAATTATTGGCTGCATCAGATATTCAAGATGCGCTTTCAGATGCAGCGCGGGAAAAAGACAAAGATGCGTTTCGAGACATTCAGACCTTATTGCTGCAGGCCGCATCAGAGGTAGGGCTAGATGACAGTGAACAGGCGTTAATTTCTGGAGAGAATGGCGTTATATTTTTAGAATTTCAGGGCATGAGAATCAATTTTAATCATGATTTTCAAAAAGCCTTCTTTTCTTTCGGCGACATTCAAGCGGTCTATCAAAAATACCCAGCGTTTGAAGAATTAAAAGCCAGAACCGAAGCCTTGGTTGAAAACAGGGACAAATTAATCGACGCTATCAAAGCCGATCTTGAAGCGGATGGTATCGATACCTCGTCTTCTTTGGATGAAGCGCGTAAATTGTGGCTGCAACTGATGCGCGAGCAAGGTTTGGACGAGATCGCGCTTTAATATTGTGAAATAGCAACAAGTCGTTTCTAGCCGACCTTTATATCGTCGCAATGACTTATTTGATTGAGGTAGCGCGCCATGACGAAGAAAAAGTCTGATAATCGGTTAATGAATTGCAGGGCAAGAGGATTGATGTCTCTCTGATTGCTCAAAGCAACAAGTGAGCGTTCGGTTCGACGTGTAACAGTCCTGCAGATATGCGCTTGTGATGCCGCAACGCAGCCGCCAGGAAGTATAAAACTGGTTTGACTGGGAAGTTTGTCTGTCATCAGATCAATCCAAGATTCAAGTGTATCTGTGATGTTAGCGGCGATTTTATCATCATCAGATAGCGCAAAGCCGATGGTGAAAAGCGTATTTTGGATCCAATACAAGTCGATATTTTGTAGCAGTGTATCGCGATGTTCGATTACCTGTGATTGCAGCATGCCTACATTGGCGTTCAATTCATCCAAATTACCATAGTTTTCCAGCAGTGCATCATTCTTTGGTAAGCGGAAAACCTCTTTGGAATACACTTGTGTCGTGCCTTCATCGCCGGTTTTCGTGTATATTTTCATTTTATCTTAGGCGCTGTTGCTGTGTTGATATAAGTCTTATGTGAGTTAGGTCTTTTTAGATTATTGTTTTTAGCACTTATTCAGCGTCTTCATCCTCATTTGTCGATGGGTCATAACGTTCTAATCGAACAATCATGCCAAATGCCGGATGATCAAAATAATGAATTTGTTTACTGATGATGCGTCTGCGTTGCTCGAAAGGGTAAGAGCGAATTTCGGGCACACCTTCTTCATTGATCGCAAATTGGTGATGCATAATGTCTGAATCGATATGCAAGTAGGGAATGCGGTTGATGTTTTGAAGGTATACTTTTATTCGACCTTCTATTTCAAAGACATCATCTGTTTCATTTATTGATTCTTCATCAATGAGCGGCTTATCCTCTTTTGTATTGTCTTCCCAATTGCGCGTTGTTTGATTAACTATATCTTCTTGCAGTGCGTTTAGAACAGCAGAAAAACTACCTCCGTGTTCAAAAGAGTCGATGGAAATAACGTCGTCTTTTTGCTCTTCTTGCGCCAGCGCGGGTAGTACAAGTTTTTCTCCCGCTTTTAACGCAAAGAATTCAGCATTGCTTTCGCCAAAGACTATGTTCTGTCGCCAAACCGTGTGCAACAGCGGTTGAATATCCCTCTGAGTAAATAGATCGTCTGCAAACTCACTAAGACGCAAATACTCTGACGCTACTACCCTTTCGTTTCCGTTCACATATTCTGATTCATCGGTGAGCTGTTTGGGTAAGGGGCCAGAAAGTCTTGGGGTTATTTGCTCAATGCAACGAATTGACGTGTTCAGCGTAACATCATTAAACAAAGCAGTAAGTGGTTTTAACGACAGCCCATCGTACAATCCGCTTGGCCTTAATAAACGCGTCTTAGCTAATGCCGTATGAACGTCGTCACGTCGTATAATACCGTCTTTGGGTATGAGCTGCGCGTTAATACCATAGGGTTCATCTGAAAACCTCGTTGACTTATCGGAACGCGCGGGCGATGCGATGACAGTATCCAACTCTGGCAGCGGATTGTTCAAGGGCAAGATAAAGTTTCCGATTGTGCCAAACATGTTTTCGTGTAAGGTCAAAGGCATCATCAGCGATGTTAACTGAGGGAATAGGGCGCTTGTTCCCAATCTTTCTTGCGCCTGGTTATTGGTAAAACACATAGGTAAGCTGCGTCTGATACTCAGCAAGCTATCTGTTTGACGAAGTAGAGGCAGTGAAATCAGGTCTCGCTGTGCGGTGATCTCTAAAGCCTCAATTGCATTGCTAAAATCCTCATCTATCTGCACATCTAGATCGCGTTTAAACAAAATAATTTCAACGTCAAACCACCAGTCTTGCGCAAGTTGGGCGTGCGTTAATCCAATGAATGCGTGATTGATACAGAGGATTATTGTGACGTTATACAACCATTTTAGTTTCATAAGACGCCTTTGAGAATGTGGATAAGATGTTTTCAACAAATGCCAAACGTTCTGTGTTATCTGGGAGCGCAGACGTTATGCGTAACTTTTGCGGTCCCTCAAATCTATATGTTTTGGGCTGTTGTTGAATTAACTGAATGATGAATCCAGGATCGATGGAAGTCTGCTCTGAGAATTCTACTATGCCACCCAATTCGTTAAACTCCAGCTTGGTCATGCCGAGTTTTTCTGCATCCAGTTTAAGTTCTGTGATACGAATTAAAAACTTGGTCGGTTGTGGTAGAAGGCCAAACCGGTCAATCATCTCAATCTGAAACTCGTTGATGTCTTCGTGGTTTTTACAACTGGCCAGTTTTTTATACAGGCTTAAGCGAATATGTACATCTGGCACATAGGTATCGGGTATAAGCGCCGGCAATCTCAAATCAACGTCGATTTGTGCATGCAGGGTGTCAGTTAAGCTTGGCTCTTTGCCTTCTTTTAACTCTTTTACTGCCATTTCTAGCATATCCATATACAGCGTAAACCCTATAGAGTTAATTTGTCCTGACTGTTCATCACCGAGAAGTTCACCAGCGCCTCTGATCTCCAAATCATGCGTTGCAAGCGCAAAGCCAGCGCCTAGCCCTTCTAATGATGAGATTGCTTCTAATCGTTTAACTGCATCTTTCGTCATGCGTTTGGGATGAGGTGTTAGCAAGTAGGCATATGCTTGGTGATGGGAACGACCAACTCTACCTCTCAATTGATGCATTTGCGCTAAACCAAGGTGATCGGCGCGATCCATGATGATGGTGTTTGCTGTTGGGATGTCGATCCCCGTTTCAATAATGGTAGAGCACACGAGGACATTGTAGCGTTGATGATAAAAATCATTCATCACGCTTTCCAATTCGCGCTCTTTCATTTGTCCGTGGCCAATTGCGATGCGCGCTTCTGGCACTATTTCTTCAATCGCGGCCGCGGTTTTTTCAATGGTCTTCACTTCATTGTGCAAAAAGTAGACTTGTCCACCGCGCAAGATTTCTCGCATGATGGCTTCTCGTATAATGTCGTCACTTTTTTGCAGTACAAATGTCTTGATAGCCAGCCTTTTTGCAGGGGGAGTGGCAATAATAGAAAGATCTCGCATACCACTCATGGCCATATTCAGTGTTCTTGGAATAGGGGTTGCGGTGAGGGACAATATATCCACATCGGCGCGAAGTGCTTTGAATGTTTCTTTTTGGCGAACGCCAAACCGATGTTCCTCATCGATGATAACCAAACCCAAATGATTAAATTTTACATCTTTTTGGATTAACCTGTGAGTACCCACAACAATGTCCACCGAGCCGTTTTCCATCCGCTGAAAAATGGCCTTCTGATCTTTTGCGCTGACAAACCGGGATACCACTTCAATGCGAAGTGCAAATCCGCTAAAGCGATTGACGAAATTATCATAGTGCTGTTGCGCAAGCAGCGTTGTCGGCACTAGAATCGCAACTTGTTTGTTACAGCTGGCAGCAATAAACGCCGCACGCATGGCGACTTCCGTTTTACCAAACCCAACATCACCACAAACCAGTCTATCCATTGAACGAGGTGCACCCATGTCACTGATCACTGCGTTAATGGCTTTTTCTTGGTCTGCGGTTTCAGGGTAGGGGAAGCTGTTTTTAAACAGCGTATATTCTTGCCAATCAAGTGGGTACGCAAAGCCTGGTTTGGCCGCGCGCTTGGCATAAATATCCAACAACTGCGCTGCAACATCGCGTACCTTTTCCGCGGCTTTTTTCTTGGCCTTACTCCAGGTTTCATTGCCCAAGTGATGAAGCGGCGCATGTTCAGGCTGCCCACCACTGTATCGACTGATCAGATGCAATGAAGCCACAGGCACATATAATTTTGCTTGCTTGGCATATTCGATACACAGGAATTCAGTGGTTACACCACCCGCGGATAAGGTTTGCAAACCAGAAAATCTACCAACACCATGCTCAATATGCACGACTGGCGAACCATCAGACAGTTCGGCTAAGTTGCGAATGATAGCGCTTTCATCAACGCTTTGCTGTCGTCTGTTAGCCCGTCGCTTTGTTACCGTTTGACCGAAAAGTTGCTTTTCTGTGATTACCAATAGCGGAGACTCTTTGTCTTTACACACAAAGCTGTCTTCTAGCACGCCGATGGTTAAAAAAGCTTGGTTTCTAACCTGTTCCATTTGTTGGTAATCAAGGATAGAGGTCAATGATGTTTCAACGACTTTGATCTCTGCTTTGTTAAGAATGTCCTTTAGAGATTCCTTATGCCCCTCAGATTCTGCTATGAAAACAGTGCAAGACGGTGTCGTTTTCAGGAGGCGTTGAAGATCAGCATAGGGTGTCTTGCTTCTTGGCTGAATTGCGATTTCACTGAGCGGTTCACATTTAAAATTACAAAACCCTTTGGCAACTGTGCCGGGTTTTTTGGTGATGCTGATCCGCGCAAACTGTTTGAACGCAGAAAATAGCTGTGTTTTATCAATAAAAAGCTCGCTGGGCGATAACAGCGGTCGCGCCAGATTGCCACTATACTGTTGATGCCTTGCGTCGATATCTGCCCAAATGCTTTCTATCTGTGTCTGCAAATCGTCCTGAATGATCAATATTGCGTTTTCATGTAGGTAGTCAAAGACGGTCGCAGTTTGTTTGAAAAACAGTGGAAGATAATATTCTATACCGCCTGGTAAACTCCCTCGATTGACTTGATAAAGCAAGTCATCTTGGTTGCCCGTATTCGAGTTTGGAAAGCGCTCGATAAAATTAAGCTTGAATTGATTGATGCCTTCTTTGTCAGTCGGAAATTCATGCGCAGGCAATAACTTTAAATTTTCGATACTTTCTAAGCTTCGCTGACTGCTTTGATCGAAAAGATGAATTTCTTCAATTTCATCGTCAAACAAATCGATTCTCACAGGGCGCTTGCTGCCCATTGGAAACAAATCGATTATGGAGCCTCTCACGCTGAATTCACTGTGATTCATCACCTGGCTGACATGCAAATAGCCAAAGTCCTTTAATGTCCTTCGAAAGTCAGTCAAATCAAGCGTATCGCCTTTGGCGAATGTCACTAGGTGCTGCCCTATATAGGTCTTTGGCGCCAGTTTTTGTAGTGCGGTGTATAGTGGGATCAAGAAAATGCGTGAGCGGTTTTTAGTCAGTAACGAGATGGTTTCTAATCGCGTAGACACAATATCTTGATGTGGACTGAATGCATCATAGGGCAATGTTTGCCAATCTGGAAAAAGATGTACATCGGTCGGCGTGTCGGACAATAAAGATTCGATTTCTTTTTGTAATTGGTATGCACTCGCTGTGTCCGGCGTGATCACTACGAGTGGTCCGTTATATTTGGTACTGGCATTTGCGACCGCTATTGCCATGGAAGCGCCGTGCATCTGCGTCCACTTTATATGGTCTTTTGACTGCGCAGCGCTTACGTCTGGCAATCTAGGGGATAACAGGCTCATATTTAAGAATTTTTCTGTTTTCTGAGTTGCTTAGTTTGAAGATGTAAGCTAGCTCTAACCAAGAGTTCTTGGTCTTGCTCTCTGATATGCGTGAAATAATAATCTACCAAATAATTGTCATCTATTTTATCACAGTTGATAGCTTCAGCATATGTAAACACCGCCGCTGCTTCATCTTCTAAAAACAGTTTTACTTCGACACAATCACCTAGGTTTACTTCTTTTTCTGAAAATACACTTAGTCCACCACCGCCAAACTTCTGTGCGTTTGTTCGATGCTCTGGATCGTCTTGTTGTTGCAATATGTAGGACATCATCAAGTCCATTTTTCTCGCTTGTAGCTGAAGGTAATCAATTAACTCTTCGAACTTTTCACCCATATTTCTAAACGGTCTGAGCGCTTGTGATTCTATTTCAGACATCTCAGCACCTATCCTAAACGCATAGGGCATGGACTTTTCAAAATCCTGCATGTCAATCATGGGAATATCGGACGAAATGGGGAGTATGTTGATCGTTATTGGGTGCTCAATAAGAAAAAAAGATGAAAATTTTTCTCGTTTTGTGTTTAAGTCGTTCTGTTCTGTATCGCTCAAAAGCGTTTCCTGTGGTTTTGATGCTTAAACGGTTTTTTCACACATTGTGTATGCAAAATAATAGTACACTGTAGACTATTCGTCATAAAGGAAAAATTCATGCGCCTGTCTCAGTTTATTGCGATGCGCTATCTGCGCTCAAACAGTAAACGTAGCTTCGTTGCTTTTATCAATGTATTTTCCATTGCTGGCATTTCATTGGGGATTGCAGCACTTATTATTGTTTTGTCAGTGATGAACGGACTTGAAAACCAGCTTAAACAGAGAATATTGGGCATTTTACCGCACGTCGTCGTTACTGGAGAGGCAGAAGCGGCGTTAACAGCTAACGACGAGGAATTTAGCATTCTTCTTTCCACTGACTATATTGAAACAGAAGTGATGGCACAGTCACGCAGCGAACTCAAAGGTTTGCTACTACAAGGCATAGATCCACAGGCTGAGGAGGCGTTCTCTATCATCGCTGATAAAATGATCTCAGGTAGCTTCACAAGCATTGAAAAAGGCCAATATAACATCCTTATTGGAAGCGCGCTTGCTACTCAAATGCGCATCGGTATTAGCGACCAAGTCCGCATAATCAGTCCACAAACATCTGTGTATTCACCGCTTGGCCAAGTGCCGAGTCAGCGTTTGTTTACCGTTTCGGGCATTTTTAATTTGGTGTCTGAAATGGATGATAAAATTATCATCTCTCATGTGCAGGATGTCGCAAGACTGATGCGTCGACCTGCGTCGGCCGCCTATGACACACGACTCTTTTTACAAGATGCATTTGAAATCCAGCCCTTGATTGATCATCTCAGGCGCAATAACGTTGGATTCAACACTTGGCAAAAGCGACAGGGCGCACTCTTTGAGGCGGTAACCATGGAAAAAAACATGATGGGGCTCATGCTGTTCTTAGTGATCCTGGTTGCAGGTTTTAACGTGATATCCGCATTGGTTATGGTGGTTGCAGAAAAAACAGGTGATATTGCCATTCTTCAAACGCAAGGAATGCTGCCAGCGCAAATCAGAGAAATATTTTTTTTTAACGGATTGTATAATGCATTAGCAGGTGTTGTTTTTGGTGCAATATTAGGTGGACTGGGCGTAATCGGCCTTAATCCTCTATTGAAATTAGTCGGCTCTAATTTGGCATTTGGTGAAAATGGCAATGGATTACCAATTTTGACCGATTATACTCAACTTATGATCATTATGGTTATCACCATAATTTTGTGTGCCTTAGCGTCAGTATATCCAGCGGTAAAAGCATCCAAAGTGTTACCTGCGCGGGGCCTTAGAACCGAATAGGGTGCTCGTGCGAATCACCATATAAAAACGTCAATATCAGGGGATTTATGGAAAAAGTGTTTTTGGATTCAGGTAGCTTGCTGAGAGATTCATTCTTGTTGGCGTCAAAGGTCTATGAAGACGGGTTTTTACCCGATTTTATTGTTGGCATCTGGCGAGGCGGCGCACCTATAGGCATTGCGGTGCAGGAGTTCTTTGAGTTCAAAAACATACCGACGGATCATATCGCCGTGCGGACGTCTTCTTATTACGGTATTAATCAGCAAAACAAAGAGATCAAAGTCCATGGATTGCACTATCTTGTCGAAAACATGAATGCACAAGACAAATTATTGATTGTGGATGACGTGTTCGATTCCGGCAGAAGTGTCGATGCCTTGATAAAGCAAATCCATGTCTTAATGCGATTAAATGCACCAACGGATATCCGCATCGCCACGCCGTGGTACAAGCCAAAAAACAACAAAACCGCACTTACCCCTGACTATTTCATCCACGAAAGTGATGATTGGCTTGTCTTTCCCCATGAATTGTCTGGATTGACCGATGATGAAATTAACGAAGGCAAAACCGAGCTAAAGGAAATTATTAATGTGCTCGTTAAACGATGACAGGTTTTTAGTTTGCGTTTATTTCCCGTCAAGATAGAACTTGTCATTGTATGTGTATAACCATTGTGGCTTGTACACGACTAAACAGGTTATAACCATCCCATTGAAAAACGCTTCTTGAAACATCAACAACCAGATAAGCTGAACGTAGCCATCGTAGATGATGTCCCAAGTATACATGTCGCTGTAGTAGTAATAACCACTCATCAGCAACATCTTAAGTGCTATCGAAACCGCTGCCGGGAAAAATCCACAAGCGAATATATAGGTGAAAAGATGCTTGGGCATTTTATGGAAGGTGAGGGTATAGACGGTATAACTGAATACAATTGGCATTACCACGCCACACAAACCGATGATCCCTACGTCATAAAATGATTCACCTTCGATCAGAGTTATTGCAACTAACACTAATACGCTGGTGATAACTGCCCACCGAAAGCCAAGGATCAAGGTAAACGCTGTTAAACCTAAGAATTGCAATACCATGCCATCGTGAATGGACACGCGAAACAACCACAATACAAACAATGCAGTAGCAGCACCAAAAATACGATGTTGAGCCTGCTTGTCCGAAAGCATTGCGGGGAAGTTTGTGTTTTTTACAACAGCTGCGATCAACACTAAACACACGGCCAATGTAAGCAATTGAAATGCCGACATAATGATTTACAAGTCCTTAAAACTTGCCCATATTGGCGCGTGATCAGAAGGCTTTTCCATTGCTCTTAGATCGTAATCAATACCAGCCTCCACAACTTTTGCGGCCATCTGACGCGTTGCGAGAATCAGGTCAATTCTCAAGCCTCGATTATCGTTAAACCCCTTTGAACGATAGTCAAACCAGCTATAGCGATCGGTCACATCTGGATGCAAATTGCGAAAGGTATCTTCAACTCCCCAACTCATTAACCGGTTTAACCATTCTCTCTCTTCCGGCAGAAAACTGCATTTACCCGTGCGCAACCAGCGTTTTTTGTTCTCTTCACCGATGCCAATGTCCGAATCGGTATGCGATATATTAAAATCGCCCATGATCACGACGTGATTGTCTGACTGGCAATACTGCTGTAGGTATGCATCCAAATCGAGATAAAATTGCGCTTTATTTGGAAATTTTGTTTCATGAGATCGATTCTCACCTTGGGGGAAGTAGCCGTTTAACACACGAACTGTCTCACCTTTCTCGGTTTTGTAATCAATGATTATCATTCGCCGTTGAGCATCTTCAGCATCAGTGGGGAAGCCCATATAAACCTGTTCAACGGGGTTTTTGGTTAAGAACGCAACGCCATAGTGACCTTTCTGACCGTGATAGTAGACTTCATAACCGAGTGCTTTGACATCATCGACAGGAAAAACAGGATTGTCTACTTTGATTTCTTGCAGGCCAACAACATCTGGTTGGTGTTTTTCAAGGAGCGCTGATAGCTGATGTAATCGCGCCCGTATTCCGTTGATATTAAATGATATAAATTTCATATAGCTAAGGATTAGGTAGTGAGAAAATCACGCGTACGAATATTCGCAAAATGATACAGGCATCGACTGATTTTTAATACAGTTCGTTTTATAATTTTAGTCCATTTTCGTTATTAATCATCACTCACAGTTTACGCCTGCATGGACAACCACGTTTTTCGCCACCAATTTCCCTACTTTTCTCATGATGATGTCCCTGTCTATCTCGATACGGCGGCGACAAGTCAAAAACTGCAAGCTGTTCTTGATCGTCAGTATGCGTTTGACAGTGCGCAATACGCAACCGTGCATAGAGCAATGTATGCAACCGCAACGCAAGCGACACTTGAATATGAAAAAGTGAGAGAAGATATCACCTATTGGTTGAATGCAAAAAACGCCTATGTTGTTTTTACAAGCGGCGCTACCCATGCACTAAATATAGTTGCTAGTGGCCTACAGTCATCACAACTCAAGGGCACCAAAATACTCATATGCGAAAGTGAACATCACGCCAATATTCTGCCCTGGCAACGCTTGGCAAAAAAGCATCAGCTCAGCATCGACATTCTGCCCTTGCAGCGCCACGCTACCTTTAATGAAGAGTGCTTGAACCTATGGTTAGATGCAATTGATACATCTTGCGCTGTTGTTGCATGTGCACACGTATCCAACGTTCTAGGGAATATTTATCCAATCAAAGCCATTTGCAAAAAAGCGCGAGACGTCAACGCCATTTCCGTCATAGATGGCACCCAGGCTGTCGCACAAATAAGCGTCGATTTGGAAGCTATTGATTGCGACTTTTATGCGTTCAGCGGTCATAAAATGTACGCATCAACCGGCATCGGCGTATTGGTTGGACAACAAGATCTGCTGTCTGATTTAGCGCCGTATTCATTGGGCGGCGAAATGGTCGACTCGGCGAGTTTTTATGACCACACGACGCAAATATCACCCATAAAGTTTGAAGCAGGGACGCCAAATATGTCAGCTGCCATTGGATTGGGCCCTGCGGTTTCTTTTTTAAAGGACAACATCGATAGCATCGTGGCGCACAAGAGGGTGTGTTTTGATCATTTGCGCGAAGTGTTGTTAGCGCATCAGAAGATACAGTTACTGGGGAATCGAACGGACAATGCTGGGATCCAGAGTTTCTATGTTGAAGGTGAGGATAATCATCAAATCGCACTGCAATTGTGGGAAAAAAACATCGCGCTGCGATTCGGCCAACACTGCGCTATGCCTTTGTTTGATTCACTGAAAATAAATAGTAGCTTGCGCGTATCATTGGGGTGTTATACCAATCAAGATGACATCGAGATATTTGAACGTGCGCTTGGTCAAGTACTTAACAGGCGTTCACCAATAAGCCCCGAAAATGAAAAAATAGATAAGCTGCTTGTTAGACTCAAAGACGCGAAAGATTGGGGCAGTAAGAACAGACTTCTGATGCATCTCAGTAAATCGTTAAACACGCTTTCAGAAAAACAGCGTACCGAAAAAACGCGATTATCGGGATGCGAAAGCCAAGTATGGCTAGATAAGGCAAGTGACGGTAAATGGTATGCGTACTCTGACAGCAAAACGGTTAGAGGATTGTTGGCGTTTATAATTAGTCATCGTTCACTTGCGTCGTCGGCTGACAAAATGCATGCGCTGTTATCAGAGTATGGACTATCCAAATTCTTTAGCGTCGGGCGACGCAATGGGATTGCAAAGGTAGTGGCCTTTATCTATGACAAGCATTAATTACGTATGTAACTACAAGTTGTTCTTTAACATGATCCATTTACTCAAATAGCGAGATGCCTGCGCCGATTGATGCATCAGCACGTTTTGTATCGTGTTTTTCCGTCTTAACTCGGGCAATGCTGCATAACATGCTTCAATTTTATTTACTAACCTATCCGCGTTTTTCATCGATATGCCTGACGCTTCAAGTGCTGAAGCACATTTACCAGAAGCGCTTTCCCAAGCTGTTTTACTCTGCGTCAGGGCAACACAAGCCTTGATCATAGTTTCGGCTGTTGAACATACTTTACCTGGCCACTGATCCCTTTCACTTAGTATGCCCTCTGCGCCAATGTCTGTTGTGATTGACGGCGTGCCCACCGACATAGCATCTAGTAGTTTACCTTTAACGCCAGCGCCGACCTGAATAGGTGCCAATAGTAGTTTTGCCGATGCAAGCACAGGTTTATGGTCGCCAGCAAAACCCCGCATAAAAATGCCTTTTGTAGGATTGTGCATTTGCTTATAGCCGGCAGCGGCATATTCACCATATATATGCAGACTACATTCGGGTAAGCATTTTCTAATGCTTGCCCATAGGTGCTCGACAATGAATTTGACGGCAAGTTGATTCGGCTTGTGCAACATATTACCGATAAAGACAATATCCTTGCGTTGCGCAAAGGCGAGGTTGCTTTCTACCTTGTCATCCCTAATAAACGGTAGGTGCAATAGATGCTCGTGAGTTAAATTGAGTGTTGATTGCAACCAATCATATTCGATGCCCGATAGCGTAATACAGACATCGCTTCTAATAATACTTGCGAATTCTCTTAGCGTTTTGTCATTAAAAAGCAGCTCATGATTTTCGGCAGCAAAAATGTCTGTTGCAGCTGGTATTCGGTTACTTATATCTTTTTTAAACGCTAGTAGTCGCGCTTCCCTTAATCCGTGCAGATCCTCCAGATTAATGATCTTTAAACAATCAGGACAGACGTCGCCAACGCGCCAACCAAACTGTTCCTCACTGATGAACCTGTCGAATATCACAATATCCGGCATCAATGCCTTTAATGATTCATCAAAGGCATGATCATTGATCTGGATAGGTAGCACTTTAGTGTCTACACTCGTTAGGTCAAATGAATGGTGAGTTTTTTCAGCTGCACTCCAAAAATGAACATTCCATTGATGCTGTTTTAACGCCTTCACGTAACTAAGAATGTTCTGGCCCGCTGCCGTTGTGTTTGGCTCCGGCCACACTTGACCTATAAATAATACGGTTTTACTGATTGTCTGTTTTAGCACAATGAAAAGTTGGAGGTTTCTATCATGCCAAAGATACCACAACACGATGCACACCACATTGTATTTGGCGCTGGCCTGATTGGGTGTTTTATCGGCGCATGCCTTATCAAGGCACAACAACGCGTCACCTTGCATGCCCGCAGTCACATTATTACTGAACTGCAAGAAAACGAATACATGATCACGGATTATCAACACCACGAATACAAGGTGTTAGATAAACCCGCATTTTCATCCGGTGAACAAATTCACGGCGATATCGATAGTGCTGACTGCGTATGGTTAACGGTCAAATGTACGCAGTTAGATACCTGTATCAGTGATTTGCATCGGTTTGTTGATGAGTCGACGATCATCATGTGCTGTCAAAATGGCATCTCAACACACAAAATCATAAAAGCCGCGTTTCCAAACAATCACGTGCTTAGGGCGATGATACCTTTTAATGTCACGCGGGTAGGACCGGGCCATTTTCATAGAGGCTCAAAAGGGCATATGACATTGGAGGTAACACCGGCAATGGAAAATACTGTCAAATGGTTAGCACGACAGCTCGACAGTTTTATCCTGCCTGTAGATATCACTTACAACATGACGGCATTGCAATGGGCAAAGCTGCAGTTGAACCTTGGAAACGCATTAAATGCGCTTGTTGACGTGCCGGTAAAACAGATGCTTAAGAGCAGACGTTATCGATTAATCCTGGCGTTGATGATGGAAGAATTGATCAAAGTTGCAACAAAAAAGAAAATAAAACTACCAAAAGTTACAAATCTGCCGAATAAACTAATACCCATTGTTTTGAGGTTACCCGATTTTCTGTTTTCGATAGTTGCGCAAAAAACACTCACTATCGGTCCGAACGTGCGCACATCCATGTGGTGGGATTTGCACAATAAACAGCTAACAGAAATTGACTTTCTCAATGGTAAAGTGGTTGATAGTGCAAATAAAATGGACGTATCAGCCCCGGCGAATAGATTGATTACGGCGATGATCAAGAAAAAAGAACAAGGCAAAAAAGACTCGTTAAATGAGATTGAAAAGAGATTTGATGCGCTGTTATCCTCGCATAGGTAAACAGACAATATGAACGCAATAGAATATGCAAACAAAGCGGAAAAACTATTTTCCGTCCCCGAAACGGCACTTAAAATCAAGGAGCTTTCCGATTGCGATCGCGCTGATTTGCAATCGATTACATCCGTGGTGGAATCCGATCCCGGCCTCGCTGCCCACATTTTAAAACTTGCTAATAGCGCCGTTTATCGTTTTTCAAGAAAAATTGATCGATTGGACAAAGCCATACAGGTAATCGGGCTGAGTTCTGTGTATGAATTCGCGCTAGCATTTGCCATTTCTGATGCGCTAACGGAAGAACACAAAAAATTTATCAACGTGCACAACTTTTGGTTTCAATCCTTGAGTTGCGCCATCATTGCAAAACTGATCGCCACGCAAGTAAGCAAAAAGAACGCCTCTAGGCTCTTTCTCGCAGGCCTGTTTCACAATATTGGTGAATTGGCCGTTCTGAAAATAACACCGACACTGGCAAGAGAATGCAGCAATGTAATCGAAGATAAGTTGCCAAAACTGATACAGATAGACAACCTCGGTTTTACGTACGCTGAAATCTCTGCAGCCCTGCTACAAAAATGGATGTTGCCGGATTCCGTTGTCAGTGCTGTTGCGATGCAACATTTTGATGATCTCAGAAGCGTACCTAAGGATATACTGATGATACAGCTTTCCTATCTAGGCTCGCTGTGTTTAACCTATCCTAAATTTTTCAGACTAGGTGCGGTTATTCCAAGCGAGGCGGTAAACGCACTGGACTTGTCTGAAGACTGCGTCGATGACATTTTTTCCGAAGCGAAAGAAATGACGGCAGCTACGGTATCGCTGTTTGCTTAGCAACTACATCATGCCCTGAGACGTCAGTCAAAAATACCTACCGTTTGGCGAGAAATGGCAATCACTTCCTCGTGTGCATCCCATATTGTAGCTTCAGTATGGCCATATCCGTCTGCCGCTTGGCGTGTTTGCGCTTTATACGCGAACCAATCATCAGGTGCAATTGTTCTATGTGGATGAATAAACTCAAGATTCCAACTAATAGTACTGGCAGGTGCTGGCCACTTTAACATTTGCAGCAATGTCGGTGGCCATGCATCGATAACGCCAATAATGTGTTCGTCTCTTATTTCGACAGGCTTTTGTTTGTAGCGCATCCAGCCGTGGTAATGAGATGTTCTTCGACCGGTAAATGGCATTCCTCCTGATTCAATTGTAAGCTCGATATGTTTTAAAAACCTTGGCGTGACTTTAGGAATTTGAGGGATAAACTTGGATTTTTTCGGTAATTCAAGTAAATGACGTTCGTCATTGATCACGGCTATCTTGGACGCCCTTTTTTCTCCAAAACACACTTG
>JBCDMA010000062.1:0-15503 GCA_038744645.1 Pseudomonadota bacterium
AACTGATAGTAGTTTTTACCGTTCCCAATTGTTGGCACGGGTAAGTTCTTATCAATGAGTTTGAAAAGTTTCTCAAGTATTCCAAGACGTCCTGGGCCAATGATTAAACGCGGTCTAAAGATGGTGATATTAAAACCCTTTTCACGATATTCTTCACATAAGAATTCAGTTTCTAATTTGGCATTGCCATATGGACCAAGCGGTTCACGCGGATGATCTTCAAATCTTGGATGGTGGATAGTATGACCGTAAACCATATCTGTTGTGTAATAAATCATATGCTTACAGTCATTGGCCTCTAAAAACTCTAACACGTTTTTAGTACCATCATAGAGCGCGGTCCAGAAATACTCTTTGCGCTCCGCTCTTGGCATAATTGGCACTAGTAAACGTGCAGCAAAGTGATACGGGACGTCTTCTTTACTGATCTCAACTTTTTCGAAGTCTTCTTTTTTCGTTACGTCAAACTCGACATAGGTGACCAAGTCAGAATCATAAATACCTGATGCCTCAGTCTTTTTTATGTCATAGATGACAACAGTTTCGCCTTTTGCAGTCAATTTTTTAGTGAGTTCTGTCCCTAAAAAACCATCGCCACCAAAAATAATGTGTTTCATAAATGTATGCCCTTAGCTTTTTGCAACTAGCGCTACGCCACTGCAAATCAGTAGCACGCCGAGAATTCGAAATGTATTTACGTCTTCACCCAGCGCAAAATAGCCCCAGGCTGCAGTTAATACGAATGATAATCCTAGAAAAGGATACGCATAGCTGATGTCTACCCTTGATAAAACAACGAGATGACAAGCCATACTAATAACCATCACAACCAATCCGCCAACAACAAACGGGTTGAACAAAATATCAAACGCAGATTTGGTCAGACCATCCGCGCTTATTTCAAATTTGTCGATACTTGTCATGCCGTGTTTTAGCATGATTTGTGAGAGAAAATTGGTGACCACGGTAAGCAGTATAAGAGGAATATATTGTGCCATTTACAGAAATCTCTTTTATAACTTTGTCTTTTTGAAAATAAAATCGGGAACTGAAACTATGATTAACATGATCCAGCGCCAAAACCACGGTGTGTATATCACCGAACGTTTGCTATCAATTGCTTTGACAATGTCCTGCGCAACTTTTTCGGGCTTAGCCCATAAAGCGCCTTTGGGCTCAATGTGTGCCGTCATCGGTGTGTCAATAAAGCCAGGCTTGATGTCCAATACGTTAACACCGCTTTTGGACAGCCGATGTCTCAAACCCTGTAAAAATCGGGTCAACATGCCTTTCGCACAACCATAAACATAATTGCTCATACGCCCTCTATCGCCAGCAACAGAACTTATCACTGCAATAGAGCCTGTTTTTCTTTTTTCCAGAGTATTGCCAATCATGGTCAGTAACGATATCTGGCATAGCGCATTTTGATTGATAGCTTCTATTGTTTTATCGACACTTTCCTCACATTCTTGTTGGTCAGGTAACGTACCGTTAGCAAAAATAAAGAGATTTGGTTCATTGATAGATGTTTGTATACGTTCCAGCAACGTCTGGTGTTGACTCAAATCAGATAAATCGCTGACTAAGTAGTCAGCTTGCACCGCACCGCGTATCGACAAATCGTCACACATTTCCTTAAGTGCTTCTTCTCTGCGTCCAATAAGCAAAAGTCGTGCTTTATCTTGCGCATAAATGCGGCAAATTTGCTCGGCCACTGCGCTTGTCGCGCCAAATATAACGGCTCTGTACATAGTTATTCCCCTGTCACTCTGCGCCAGAAATCAGACGAAAACCCTTCGTCCTTGTATTTTTTAAATTCTTCTAAATTTGGATAGAACGTCTGAAATGACTTGGGTAACATGCAAGCGTCCTTTGCTGGATAAACAGCTCCTCCTGCTTCAACGACCATTTCGTCCAGGCTGTGAAGTAGCTTTAGTGTCTGCTCACCATTAAATGGAAAATCTAGTGCAAGGCAGACGCCTTCTCTCGGGAAGGATAATAAACCTAAAGATTCTATGGTGCCAAACTCCTTTAGAACGGCCAAAAATGATCCTGCACCAGATGCTGAAATTTTTTCGAATATCGATTTAATCACACTGTAGTCAGTCGAAGGCACCACAAATTGGTACTGTAAAAATCCCTGTTGGCCGTAGATTTTATTCCACTCTAAAATGCCATCGAGCGGATAAAAATAGGGATCGTAGTAACTTGAAGAAGTTTTATTGTGACTTCGTTTACCATTTGCATAATAAAGCATGTTAAAAGCTTTGATTGAATATGTATTGAGTGCAAATGAAGGAAAATTTACTGGGACAGTGACTTGTTTTTTTGGAGAGGGTAAAGGTTTTGGTTCCGCGGAGTGATTAGCGCGTAAGAAAATACCTCTTCCTAACTCTTCTCCTTTAGCCATGCAATCTACCCAAGCAACCGTGTAAACGTAGCTGTCCTTTGATTGATCAGTCAATAGCTTAAACTCGTCTAACCCTTTAAAACATATTGTCTCCACCTCCATGAAAGCACTATTGACTTTTTTGAGGCGAAACTTGGCCCACTGTATTATTCCAGTGAGACCTAAACCACCTATGGTGGCATAAAACATTTCGGGATTTTGAGAAGGAGAACAGATCATAGATTCGCCATTCGACCGACGTAACGCCAACTCTTCTACAAAATGACCAAAGTTTCCATCAACGTGGTGATTTTTTCCGTGAACATCATTACCTATAGCACCTCCAACCGTGACATATTTGGTACCCGGCGTCACGGGTAGGAACCACCCTGCCGGTAATACCAAATCAATCACTTCTTTGAATGTGATGCCAGACTCACAAGTAAGCAGCCCGTTGTCTTGATCAAACTCGATAAACTTATTTAAGTAGCGAGTGTGCGCGACTTTTCCCTTGGAATTTAAGCATGAATCGCCATAGCTACGCCCGTTCCCATAGGCGAGTAGTGATTCGTAATCATCAAAATCAGGCGTTTGATGTCTACTTTTTAATGCAAACCCTGTTTGTTTTAGGTGCGGATATCGGCCCCATGATTGATATATCATTTGCGCTAGTCTCTACCAGTCAAAGGTCGCGAGAAAAACGACTAGTGCACACAAAGCAGCAGTGATGTAGCTAATCTTATCTTTCAAAGCAAATACAATTGGATCTTCGTTCATTTCCCCTCGCGTCGTTTTCATCCATATTCGACCTATCCAATAAAGCAACAGTGGGCATACAAGCCACAACAAGTAGGGCGTATTGTAATTTGAAATAACTTTATCGCCATTTATATATAACGCGATGACCAGGACACCGATATAGCCAGATGCGATGCCCATGGAGGTTACCATCTCTTTGTCACCGACTTTGTAGCCTCTACCTTTAGCGTTTTTCTTACCTGCTAACGCCATAGCATGTAATTCTGACGCTCGCTTAGTAAATGCAAGGCTTAAGAAGAAAAACATAGAAAATGCCAGTAACCAAAACGACCATTCAGCACCAATCGCAGCGGTACCACCTACTACTCTGATTGTAAATAAGCCTGCAAGTACGCAAGTATCCAGGATAATCATCGTTTTTATGTGAAACGAGTATAGAAGTGTAGAGATGAGATAGACGAAACTCACAATCGCAAACTCGACAGGCAAAAACAGCAAAATACATAAGCTAATAGCAAACAAAATGGCGCCAACCACCACGCCGCGTAAGATACCAATGTCTCCTGATGCAAACGCGCGATACTTTTTCTTGTGATGAACACGATCGGATTCTAAGTCAAGCAGGTCATTTAAAATATAGGTTGCAGAGGCCATGAGCGAGAAAGCAAAAAAAGCACCAATCGCTGAAAACAGTGGACCGTGATCAAAGACGTTACTGTTCAGCAAAAGAGGAATAAAAATAAGAAAATTCTTAACCCACTGGTGTACTCGAATAGCCTTAATGTATGTTTTAAGTGAAGCACTGGGTCGCGGAATCAGCGTAGTGTTTTGCAGACGTGAATTTACATCTGAAAAAAAGGACGCATTTGATACCACCAAAGATTCATTTGAATGTTCCCAAACCGGGAAGTCTGCGCGTTCGTTACCTAAATAATCAAATTGCTTTTCGCCGAAGGTATCAATTAAGAATTTTGATTTATTGTTGCCGGTTAAATTGAGATTTTCTGATGAAGCATACACGCCGTCAAACAAGCCAACATGGTCAGCTATCTCATTAGCTAATTTTTCATTGCATCCTGTAACTAAATAAAGCCTGCGCTTTTCTTTCTTTTTTTCTTTTAGCGTATTTAATACGTTTTCATCGTAGGGAAGCGTGGCAGGGTTGATGGAGACGCGGCTGGTGATTTCGTGCTTTAGGTTGGCTTTACCTTTACGTAGCCAGAAAGGCAATAAAAATACACACCAAAAATTTGTTTTAAGTAACACACACACCATTTCGTAGAGAGTGTCAGTTTTGATTAAAGAACCATCCAAGTCTACGCATAGCGGCAATGAACTGACACCACTATTGATAGGGTTTGCAACTGACAATGAGTAATCCTCCACAAATTCCTCAACAGCAGCTAACGCACTACCAATCAAGGTTTTTTTATCGTTTGTTCTGATATCCAATGTAACGGCAGGAATTTCGAATCTTTAGTAAAGATAATCGAAAAGTATTACAGAATGTACCTATTTTCAATCACTGTCGCCACTCGCGGCCTTCTGGGCCTGCGTTTGTAATAAAAAAGTTAAAGCCTGTAAAGGTGAAATGCGTCCCTTGTGTCCTTTAATATATGATTTAACTAGGTTTTTTTGCAAAGCAAATTAGTTCCTCTAAATTTATGCTTTAAGTATTTTGTTTTACACACTAGTTTTACGCTCTGAATTCTAAATGAAAACGTTATAAAAGTGTAGATTCTCATAATGATTGCCTAACAATCATTTGAAGAGGCATGTTCCAGGGTCTGGTGGATAGCGAAAAAGGATATAACGTGGGATTTAATGAAACGACGCTTTGAGAGATTGAGCATAATTACCATCTAGATGGCTTATTTTGTCTAAAAAAGCGCTTTCATATAAGAAAACGCATCTTCAAAGGGGCGAGGATTCTATTTTCAGCTAATTCAAAATATTTAAAAACTTCGGCTTTACGCGCGATCCGATACGGTCACAATGGCATTTTCTGCTTCAATATTCTCGACAGCAGACTCAGTAACCGTTGCAGGTGTGCCAGACAAGGCCATATCAGCTGAAATTGCCATGACTGGTGCAGCGAAATGCTTTAATCCAGTGATAACCATCACAATCGACGTCATAAGTACCAAATCATTTCCAATTTGAATAGACAGATTGAAAAAAATGATGCCAACAAGGAAGAAGAAACCCGCCTTCAATATTTCCCATTTGGTATCGACAAGTGCTTTTGACCACCCTGGCATTTCCTTAAATTTACTCGTTCGGCGCCACTGTAGTCGCTTACCATTGAAAATGGCTGACAAAACGCCGACGGTGCAGACATGAGATAGCGATGCCGTCGCTATTGTACCCAACAGGTGTTCCTTGAGCGAAGCACCCAGTCGCCTGTACACCGCTCTTTTGGCAAAAAAGCTACCCATCAAAGACACACCCATGATGAACAGTAAAACATTTGGTAAATCAACTTTCATTTCGTTGGTTATCATATACAGCATTACCAGCATGGAGATTGGAAACATTAGCAATTGATACAATACACTCGCGCTCTCTAAACCATGCGATGTTTCAAAGATTTTTTGTAGCGGATTGAGTTTTGTTCGCTTTCCAAATGGACGCGGCAAATACATCTTCCAATGCTGCAAAAACGCCTGAAGCGGTCCGACTGTCCAACGAAAACGCTGCTTTTTGTACTCGGCGAAGGTTTCGGGTGTGAGTCCGCGTCCAAATGTGGTAGGCACTACATAAGATTCATAGCCAAGCGCATTGATACGTTGCGCCAATTCGGAATCTTCAGTTAAGCACCATTCTGCCCAAAGCCCACATTCTATAAGCGCTTTTTTCTTTATTAAACACATGGTCCCTACGGTGAATCCGGCCATCCATTCATTGCGCGCAGGAATTGCCACTTTGAAAATTGGCATGTATTCCCAATAACACGCTTTTTTGTACTCACTTTCATGTTCATCGCGATAATCATGTGATGTTTGGACAAAACCAAGGTTATCGTTCTTAAACAGTCCAACCGTTTTCTTGAGAAAATCGGGTTGTACTTGGTAATCTGCATCCACTACTGTAATGATCTCAGCATCATCAGATGTGACGTTTAATGCCCAATTTAATGCGCCAGCCTTGGCACCCCCGAGTGGGTCAACATGATGAAACGTGAACTTATTCCCTAGTTCTGAACATCTCGTTTGCAATGGTCTCCACAATGCTGGATCTTTTGTATTGTTGTCAATTACCAAAACTTCGTAGTTGTCATAGTCAATACTGGCCAATTTATTCAACGTCTGAATAACGACCTCTGGCGGTTCACTATAGCAAGGTACATGAAAAGACACTTTTGGTTGATAACCATCGACCTCCGACGCGAGCGCGACTCTCTCTAAGTCTGGTTGGCGGTTCCAGTGCTTTCTAGAACTGATTGTGGCATTTACTAAGTTACTGCCAAATGAGAATGGAAGCATTAAGCAGCTCAATGCGATTCCGATGATGATTGGGTATTGGACCCAGCTAGAGGGCGCAACTGAAATCAATACGTCTGACATCCATACAAAGCTTAGTACAAGTGTCACCAACGATGTCTCAAGAAACCCTTGCCCTGCGGACGAATAGTTTCTAAAGAGATATTCACCCACCGTGCTTATAGCGATGCTAATGCTCAGAAAGTAGATAAGTTCGTTAAGGTCGCCTCTCCATGCATATGTTCCCAATGCTGCACCTAAATAGATGACGTATTTTATTGGAAAATTTCCCTCTACAAGACCGCGTTTGTCGTGCTTTTGCATTGACATAGCAATCGTTGTAACTCCGTAGGAAATCCATGCAAAATATAATAATCCAATAATCATGACTTAATTCATTCCCTAATTGTTATATGAGTGTGGAATAAATACATTTCTTCCATCACTCAATTCCTTGTCGAATTTTGCAGTATTTCCTTCAAAACAATTCGCCGAAATACCTTTCACTTTTGGTCTCAGCAATTTTCAATCCAAAATTCTATTTTATATATATATCAATTAATTAGAGTTAATTTTTCAATTTTCCATCCATATTTGTGTCGCAAAAAAAAGACACCATGCACCGTTAAGGCGATTCACAAAAAGGTGAATCGAATACATCGCTCATAAGCGTTAAATAGAATAAAACAGCGGCTGTTGCAAAATATTAAAGATGCAGTTACCCTTCGGCTCGATCGTTTGTATCTATTGATTTTGCCGGGTCGAACGATAACGTTAAGTAGACAACCTTATCCCTATGACAACTGTGGATCGGCAAAGAATGCTTCAGACAACGAAAGCATTTATTGCATGAAGCATTGTACAAACTGATGACTCAATAATTGACGTAACCTGAGAATGACGATGAAAATACTTGTAACGGGCGCATCTGGATTTATCGGCGCACACACCGTGAATAACCTGCTTAATCGGTCGATAGAGACCATAGGGATTGATAATAACAACGATTATTATGATGTATCGCTTAAACTCGATCGACTCGAATGGATACGTTCTCACGAATATGCATCGTTGTTCAAATTCATTGAAATGGATATTGCCGACAAAGCAGCCATGGAGGCATTTTTCAGCGAAAGCGGTATCACTCATGTCATTCATTTAGCTGCACAAGCCGGAGTGAGATATTCGATTGAAAACCCACATGCATATGTCGATTCCAACATTGTCGGGTTCATGAATATTCTTGAGGGCTGCAGGCATAATGGCGTGAAGCACCTTTGCTATGCGTCGAGTAGTTCCGTTTATGGTGCGAATAAGAAAATGCCGTTTTCTGTTGAAGATAATGTCGATCATCCGGTATCACTCTATGCGGCGAGTAAGAAAGCCAATGAATTGATGGCCCATACATATAGCCATCTTTATAACTTGCCCACAACTGGACTTCGCTTTTTCACCGTTTACGGACCTTGGGGACGCCCAGATATGGCGCCATTTAAATTTACTAAGGCAATTAGTGAAGACCGCCCCATTGATGTCTACAACTTCGGTAATCATCGCCGAGATTTTACGTATATTGATGACATTGTTGAAGGTGTTGTTAAATCAGCAATGACTATACCTAGTGCAAATGAAAATTGGGATGGAAGTTCACCTAATCCGAGTTCAAGCAGTGCACCATGGCGCGTATACAACATTGGCGCTGAAACGCCAGTGCATTTATTGACATTTATTGAAACTATCGAAAAAGCACTGGGCAAAACAGCGACAAAAAACATGCTACCTATGCAACCTGGTGATGTCGAAGCGACTTATGCCAACGTCGAAGCACTGACAAAGGATATTGGTTATAAGCCTTCAGTGACATTGGAAGAAGGCATCACCAAGTTTGTTGAGTGGTACAAAAAATACTACTCTGCATGAGCTATTCTGATGGAAAGCGTTTAATATTATGCGTTTTTGCGTAGTCTCACTAGTAGAATGCAAATGTGCATTCTACTGCACCAAATTAGTGCTTCAATTCAGAAGCTTCGCGGACCTAGATCTAGAACAATCTTAATGTACCCCTTGTATTTTACGGTATGCCAAGCATTTGTTGCTCAAAGCGTTCAATTTGCGAAGCTGGTATCAATTGTGCTGCATTTTTTCAGAAGTGTTAGCTGTCGTGAGAATAGCTGAGCATGTCAAGACTTTACGCGGAACAAGCCGGCTCTCTTTTTCGACGAATATACCAAGCAAATAATAACAAAATAATCCGTTAGACGTTCAATTGCTTTTCTTAAACACGTAATCAACAGCGCAATCCTAGCTAAAGATAGGTCATTCTAAAAATTTATTGATAGTGAAAGAATATGGTAACAAACATATAGCACTATCTGAATAGTGTTAGAGGGTGGCTACAACAAATTTAAAACCGTTGACTCATTAGAAAATAACAAAATAAAAAGGGGACAATGACTGTAAATTCACTAAAGCACGCAAAACATAACATTAAAGAAATTTACATTATTTATTAAGGACCTTTTGCGATGGAAAATACTGGTTTTGTTAATAATAATCTAAACAACTTCGCTGTCGTGTATCGCATTGTTGACCTACTTGTTATACATGGCGCTTTGCTAATCGCATTAATTATCTATGGTGTCGAATCCAATAAATACTACTTAATGCTTAGCTTGGTCGCGAATGTCACATTTGCTTTCACAGCAGAGTCCAATCGACTATATAGAAGCTGGCGGTCAGGTTTCTTTATGCAACTGCTGTTTTATACCTTGTTTTCTTGGGCAGTTGCCATAGCATTTGTCCTCGTTTTCATTTTTTTCACTGGAACATCTGAGACATTTTCGCGGCTTGCCCTCGGTATATGGATGTGTATTACCGGTATTAGCCTTGTCATTTGGCGAATCATTTTTGGCGCATTTTTGACAAAACTGCGTGCGCGTGGCCACAACATAAGGCGCGTTGCGATAATCGGTATGACTGAACAAGGTGTTAAACTTGCCAACGAGATCAACTTGAACTACCAGACGGGATATCGAACGGTTGCATTTTTCGATCAAAGGTGCAGGAGACGCATCACAGCG
This sequence comes from Pseudomonadota bacterium, assembly GCA_038744645.1. GTDB lineage: Bacteria > Pseudomonadota > Gammaproteobacteria > Enterobacterales > Alteromonadaceae > Glaciecola. The sequence goes on from JBCDMA010000062.1 coordinate 9,714, forward strand.
AGTGATTCTTCGCTATACAGAGGCAATATACAAGACGGCGTATTTGCTGCCAAAAATGGTGATTTTGATACAATTTTCATCGCGCTTCCAATGAGCGACGAGAAGCGTATACAAGACATCCTTTTTCAATTGGGTGACACCACTGCGGATGTTCAAGTGCTGCCTAACTTTCTCTTGTTCTCGATGATGCAAGCTTCTATGTCGCATGTCGGCAATATACAAACAGTCAGTGTTTTTAATAATCCAATGTCAGGCGGGTCAGCCGCTTTGAAGCGGTTTGAAGACATCGTTCTTTCTTTGGTTATTCTGTCTGCCCTAGCCCTTCCTATGCTAGCGATTGCAGTTGCAATCAAGCTGACATCTAATGGGCCTGTCATATTTAAGCAGGACCGATATGGACTCAATGGCAAGCGCATTAAGATGTGGAAATTCCGGTCAATGACGGTGACCGAGAACGCAGAGACCATACACCAAGCAAAGAAAAACGATACTCGAATAACCCCAATAGGGGCTTTTTTAAGAAGAACATCGTTGGATGAGTTGCCACAATTCATCAATGTACTGCAAGGCAAGATGTCAATCGTAGGACCTCGACCCCATGCGGTAGCCCACAACGAGCAATATCGAAAACTAGTGGGCTACTATATGTTGCGACATAAAGTAAAACCGGGTATCACCGGTTGGGCGCAAGTCAATGGCTGGCGTGGTGAAACTGAAACAGTAGACAAAATGCAAAAACGCGTTGACTTTGATCTTGCATATATCCGTCACTGGTCGTTGTGGATGGATGTGAAAATATTGGTCTTAACCCTATTTAAAGGGTTTATGAACAAAAACGCGTATTAATGACGTAAAAAATGGAGACGCATATAGCAGTCTCCGTTTTATTGTTAAAAGAACAAAATATAGAGGTGTTTTACTCAACTATCACATAAAATGGGTAAATGTTGATTATCGTTATCTATCAAGCGTAACTACGACATTTAGCTGTAATGTGTTTGAGTCAAATTCTAGCGCGTCTAAGTCAGAAGAACGCTCATCATAAAAATAACGACCTTCAATCCGCAGCCAACGTCTGAAATAATAGTCACCACCTAGACTCAGTCTTTGTCTTTTGTCTGTTCTTGTTTCAGCAATATCTTCAACACCGTATCCAAATTCTCCGACCAATATTGTCCTTTCGGAAAGCTCATACCTTGCCCCTAACACAAAGTTATTCCTAATCAAATCACCAGAATCAACTTGCGCTGCCGCCGCAACCTGTCGAGACGCTTCAGCAGATATTCTTGTAGATTGATAAGGTGTCCAAATCATTTCGAGCGAATACGCTAGATCAGATCTATCTTCAAAAGTGTCATTGTCAAATGACCTGGACTGCCAACCTACTTTTGCCACACCTGTAGTAACAGCACCTAAATCCCACTCTAAACCAACAAGGAATGACGTGCGGTCGGTAGATTCGTTATTTCGTAGTTCAGTATTTTTATATTCGACATCAGCGTAAGAGGTTTCTACAAGAAAACGAGAGACGTCATTTCTTCGATAAAAGAATCGCGCACTTATCTCGTTTTCGTCAGAATCCCTAAATTCTTGGGCGTTGTTTTCATAGCGTCTTTGATTGTGCGCAAAGGCGAAAACCAGCTGACCGGTGCTTTCCCTCGTACCATAGCTACCTAAGGCTCTCAAACCTCTTAGTTCAAAATCGGTAAGTTGTGTAAAGTCTGCGGTTGACTGATCGGTAATCCCAGCTCGTTCGATACCGTTATAATACAATGCGGCAAAGTTTGAGGACAGACGCCTTGAATGTCTCAGGTCAGCGGCGAGCGTTAGATCATGTGCGTTGTAATCCAAGTCATCATTGCCAGTGTACTGCCTAAAGTCACCTTGATATTTTATATCGTACTTTTGCGCTCCAGTTTCACGTGTAAATTCTATACCAGGTGTGACTGATATCGCAGTTTCAGAGCTTGATTCCACTTGTCTGAGTAGGTTGCTATCGTTAATCACCCCAAGCCCAGCAGAGATAGTTGTGTCGGCGAAAGAGCTCGTGCAGCCCAATAGACCCATTGAAGCTGCAGTAATTATTTTGTGTGTTAGTTTCATTTTTTTCTCTTTGTTCCTAGCCTTGTGAGAAGCGGCTGATTTATAAAAAAATCAACTCTTTGGGTCATTCTAGCTTAATCCTCTAACTGACTTCAAGCTACTTGGTTGATTCAAAAATGCTCAATAAACAACTAGCAATTTAATTGCAATACGCATACTTGATTCAGCGTTTCGCTTTCACAAATGAGCAACATAAAAAGCCCTCAACACAAATCAACCTCAAGTTTAACTGGTGAAAACAGGTTTCGTTCGTCATGTCGACAAGTGAGAGAACGTCAACCTCTTTATAGTATATATATTAATACGTATATTTGATTTTTATATTCTCGGTTAATAACAGGCTGAATTTTTCAATATAAACATTATTAATCAATAATTTATATTATATTTACCGACCTATCCGCTCTTATTTTTACAACGTGACACTCTAAATTAGCCGGCACAATTCAGGCTTTTTAATACTTAAGTAACGATTACCATCACTAAAACGTCTGCATTTTATATACGCTTGCACTCATCAAATCCTCAAATCAAAAACATGGTTTGAAGTTAAAGGTGTAACAAAGCTCTCGCTCCGTGAGACTGGAAAAGCTAATAGGTAGTAAGTTGTTTATGTTGTATAGACTTTTTTTGCGTCTAACGTTAGTAGTATTTATCGCAAGTTCTATAACCGCATGTGGAGGTGGTGGAGGTTCAAGCGACTCACCCGAACCTACTCGCTCGCCAGCTCCAACGCCTGCGCCCGCTCCAACACCCACTCCTGCACCTGCGCCTCCTCCTCCACAAGACAATGGGAATGATGGTGACGGACAAAACGACACCGTCCATATTGTTTCAGGAAGCGGTGTCAAAGGGCCATTGGCGAACGCTATGGTTCGAGTATATGAAGTTGACCCAAATCAAAGTGATTTCCGAGGTACGCTTATTGCTGAATCAAGCACTGACAACCAAGCGAAAATCGAAAACTTAGAAGTCAGCGATAGTTTGGCGGGACCTTTTATTATAGAATTTACAGCTGTTGATGAAACGGTTGACCTAAGCACTGGCATAGCGCCGTTCTTGGGTACTTTATCAACAATAGTTACTAAGACTGAAATATCTTCTGAACAACCCATTTATGCAACACCACTTACGACCATTGTTGAAAAGCTCATCGCTGCAGGTGCAGGTTCTGCTTTGTTGGGTGGAAACGAAAATGGAACAATCGATACTGATGAAGTAATTGATGCAATTGCGTCTGCTGAAGCAATCGTGCGCTCAACGTTTGGCTTTGGTATCAGTGACCAAGTAAATATATTGACGACACCTGCTATCATTGATGGTCCCATTTCAAGTGAACAACTAAGCGCAATTGCTGAATATCGTGCAGCAGCAGAAGGGTTTGCGTCTGTTATCTCTTATCTATCTCAACGAAACACTTCTCAAATAGACACTGACACTATCGTTTCGGACTTGGCCCGAGACCTCGCGGATGGTGTATTAGACGGGTCGTTTGGTGAACGAAGTACTAGTAGCTATGATCTAGATGATTTGGTTAGTCAATCAAATCTGCTCAATGACCTATCGATTGACAGTATCGACGGGACTCGCACTGTAGACGACATTGTCCAAATACTCCTCGACGAAAGAAGCGCGACTGGTTTTACTGATGTCACAGTCAGTGGATTCCAGAGTATTCAAGGGCCATTTTTAGTCGCACCTATTGCACTTGCTGCAGACATAGACGGTGATGGCGTTTTCAACAGTGTGGATCTGGACGATGACGGAGATTCGGTTGCTGACACATTGGATGCGTTTCCGCATGATGAGACTGAATCTGTTGACACTGATAATGACGGTATAGGAAATAATAGAGACACCGACGATGATGGCGATGGCATACCGGATGCAAACGATGATTTCCCACTGGATGCGTCGCAACAAGAAAACAATGATCAAGATAATGATGGTGTAGAAGACATTTTCGACGCGTTCCCCAATGATGCATCAGAAAGCCATGATCTCGACGGCGACGGAATAGGTGATAATACTGATGATGATATTGATGGTGATGGCGTTGCAAACTCCATTGATGTATTTCCGTACAACAGCAATGAAACAATAGATACTGACAACGATGGTGTTGGCAATAATACCGACACCGACGACGACAATGATGGCGTTTCCGATGATCTTGATGCGTTTCCATTAGATGCTTCTGAAGTCACTGACACCGATGGTGATGGCGTTGGCAACAATGCTGATAGTGATGATGACAATGATGGTGTACCTGATAGTAGTGACGCATTCCCGTTAGACTCTTTGGCGTCTGTTTTCAATGATGCCGACGGTGACGGATGGCCTGTAGGTCAAGATGACGACGACTCAAACCCCAATAGCCCCACAATTGCTTTCATCGATCCAGATCAAGATGGACTCGCCAGTGACGGCGGCTTGGCACCAGATGATGATGATGACAATGATGGTGTTCCCGACACTTTTGACTGGGCACCAAATGATCCTTCAGAATGGAGTGATGTAGATGGCGATTCCATTGGTGATAACGCTGATTCAGACAAAGATGGTGATGGCTTTGAAAACTCAGAAGACAAATTCCCATCAAATCCAGAGGAATGGGCTGACACAGACAATGACGGTATTGGCGACAACGAAGATAGCGATGCAGACAATGATGGCATCGACAATGACGTGGATGCATTCCCACTAGATTCAACTGAGTGGTCAGACAACGACAATGATGGTATCGGTAACAATGCAGACAACGATGATGACAATGACGGCGTCGATGATTCGATAGATGCTTTTCCGTTTGATCCTAATGAATCCGCTGATTTTGATGGTGACGGTATTGGTAACAATGAAGATAATGATGACGACAACGACAACGTCATTGATACTGAAGATGCTTTTCCATTCAATCAAAATGAATCTAAAGACACTGATGGTGATGGGATAGGTGACAATGAAGACAACAATAGCGAGATTGATGATGGCTCGAGCAATACCGTATCAGAGCCCAGCCCGTTGCCGCCACCGCCAGAAAGTGAAACGGTCAGTATTTCTGGAGCAGGTGTAAAAGGGCCGATGGCGTTTGCAGATGTTGCATTGTATCGCCTAGACATGTCGAAAAACGACTATAAAGGTGATGTCATTGGAACTACTTCGACGAATGAGTTTGCGCAGATCATCGATCTTAGTTTGCCAAGTGATGAAACCCCACCATTCTTGATGGAAATCAAAGGTGTAGAAGGCTCCACAATTGATATTTCTACGGATCTGTACCCTGTTATAGATGAACTAAGAACACTGATTACCCAACAAATGCTAGATGATGGTATTTCTATCTATGCAACACCATTGACCACAATGGCAACTGACATGGCACTTAGCTCTGCTGACTCTAATGTTTCTCCTTTTGGTGGCAATCAAGATGGCGTCGCGACCACGGAAGAAGTGCTAGCCGCTATCCCTGTAGCAGCTGAAAGAGTGAAATCAACGCTAGGGTTTGGCATTGATGAAAATGTGGAACTATTTACCACACCGCCGGTTATTGACGCTGATACGAAATCGGATAGCGACAAAGCATCTGCTGCCGCACTGAGAAGCGCCGTAGAGGCAGTGACAGCAATCATTTATGAAATGAAACAATCGGGTAACAGCAGCAGTACAACAAACGATATCCTTGTC
>JBCDMA010000063.1:0-15312 GCA_038744645.1 Pseudomonadota bacterium
ACAGTAGGCACGAAGGCACCTGCCCTTACTAGTACAGGTAATTTTTCCAAAGGGGCATCGATTGAAACCGATTGCCCACCTCGATATTTACTGCCATCAAAGTAGTCAAACCATATCCCTTCTGGTAACAATAGGTCTTGTAATACTTGCCCTTGATTGACAATGGGCGCAACCAAGAACTGCCTACCCCACAAATACGCATCTGTGCGCGTCATACTTTGTTTAGGATAATGCATCGACAATGGGCGCATCATGGGTATACCAAATTTGCTATTTTCAATAGAAAGCGAATAGTTGTATGGCATCAGCCGATACCGCAGGTTGATGTACTGCCTTGTGATGTCTTGCGTTTTTTCATCGTGAAAGATTGGCTCAGGTGGAATATGTGCTTGCGCATGAGGTCGATAGACCGGTTGGAACACACCATATTGCATCCAACGCGTGTAGAGTTCGGCATCAAACACCTCGCCACCAGCAAAGCCACCCAGATCGGAATGCGTGTACGCCAGACCAAACAGCCCCATTTGCAATGACAATTCAACCTGCGGCTTGAGACCACCCCATGAACGCGCTACATCTCCCGTCCAAGGGATCATACCGTACCGTTGCGTTCCCAAGAAACCGGCGCGCATCATGACAAAAGGCCTTTCACTGGGCCTGGACAAAAGCTGTCTTTCATAGACCATTTTCGCCCACTGATGTCCAAAAGCATTATGGATCTCTTCCGCCGTTACTAGCATCCCGTCTAGGTTGTGAATGCTATCTGATGGGTGTACTTCAGGCTCACCGAGATCGCCCCACCAACCACTTACGCCTTGTTTGTTTAATGCTTCGTAATATTGCCAAAACCAGTCCTGAGCATTGTTGTCGAACACATCCACCAAACCCGTGTTCCCAAAGTAAAAATCGAAGGTCCGAGGTGCACCTGCCAAGTTTTTTGCTAGCGCGTTAGCCTCTACTGCCGATGACCATTCACGTGATGATGTTAAAATGAATGGTTCAGTGATTAAGATGGTTTTAACGCCTTTTTCCAGCAACGTATCAATCATTTGAACTGGATTGGGCCAGTTGTCTTTATCCCAGTTCAAATTACCCATATGACCTTTGATATCCGGTCCAAACCAGTATAAATCCAACACTAATGCATCGAGTGGAAAGTCTTTTTCTATGAACTGATTGGCAACATCTATTACCTCTTGCTGACTTTTATAGCCAAATCGTGACGCGTAATTACCCAACGCCCATCGCGGTGGCAATGGCTGTTTGCCCGTCGCGCTGACAAAATAGTTCACCGTCTCTACTAAATTATCGCCAGCAGCAAAAACATAACCGGTGCGTCCTGCTACTGCTTCAAACTGCAAAATATCATCTTGTGTATAGCCAATATCCAGATGACCCGTTGCGCTGTTATCAAAACCAATGGCGTAGTGATTCGATGACATTACAGCGGGCAACCCATAGTACATCTGGTTAGACTCAGTGGTATAGCCATAATGCGCTTTATTGTACAAGGGCATTCGATGTCCGCGTCTGTCCATCCCCAATACACGCTGACCGCCGCCGTAAAGCTGTTCACCGTCTCTTAGCGTAAATCGAAAGCCACGTAAGGTCTCTGTAATGAAACCTCCAACTTCCTCTTCGGAAATGACCTCTCCGTCACGCAAAAACGCAAGTCTATAGGGCGATGTGAAAACTTTTACCTGGAATTCGGGTAACTCAAACAAGTATTCATCTTCCACTTGTTTAAATTCGGTGGCGACGGATGCTATCGCTGTTTCATCAATAGCAAAGGAAGGAAGTTGCCTTGCACCATCAGGCTGATAGTGAACTTCTATAGCGCCTTGATTTAATGCCCTAACGACCGCTTTGCCGTCATCAAGTTGAATATACAGCTGTTGCCCATCAGCATTTATTGAAACAACATTGGATGCAATGACATTGAGGCTAAACGCACCTATCAGCCACAGAACGGACAGTAGTTTTAGTATTTGCATGATTATAAAACTTCGTTAATTATTCGATTGTTGTGGGCAAAGCGAACTCGATTATATGCAAACCGTTTGCAGGTAATTGCATTGGAATTGATGCGTTCATCTTGTCTTGGGCAACGGTCATTTGTAGCTCAGCATCGGTCAATAAGTCTTTCAGCTCATATTGTTGTGCTTGTAATCGCCAGTTTACAATCAGATCAACTGGCACGTTGAGATCAAAAGAAACGGCGTCCTGTTCAAAATTGGCTACCACAATCATCGCGCGTTCGTCATTGTAGCGAGCAAAGGAAAACTGTAACTTATCATATCCGTCTGTGGCATCTGCGTTGTAGCCATGTAAGCTCACATACTCACCACGCATAAGCGCATTGTGTGCAGAAATATTCATGATATCGATATGAGCAAGCCTTAATGCTTTCTCTTCGTCTGTGAGTTGCGCACCATCAAATTTACCATTGTTCATCCACCGTTGATGCGCTGGAACACCCGCATAGTCGAAGATACTCGTTCGTGTAGGATTGCCAAACCCCATTTCCTCACTACCATCTTCACCAACGTCTTGTCCAAAATACAGCATGGTTGGAGAACGACTGATAAGTGCCGAGACTGCTAATGCGGGGATCCCTTTTTTCGCATCGCCGGCGAAGTCAGGACTAGCGATACGCTGCTCGTCATGATTCTCCAGAAAGTGCAACATATGCATCTCGATATCAGCCAATTCATTTTGATTCATTTCGAGTTTTATGGCATCGCCCTGCCCTTGCATGACTGCCTTTAAATCGTCGTAAAAATCAACCTTGTCATAGAGGTAATCCATAAGCCCCAATTGAATGTAATCTCGATACAGCGGTGGGTTATACACTTCTGCTAATGACAACGCATCTTCGTTTTTTTGCTTTATTGACGCGTTTAAAAAAGACCAGAACTCAACCGGCACCATTTCTGCCATATCAAACCGAAACCCATCAACGCCTTTGTCTAACCAATAAAGCACTATCTGTTGAAACTTATACCAAGAATCGGGTAAGTCTTTATCTTGCCAAAACTGAGCGTGAGACTGCCATGGCAATTCTCTGTATGCCTCTGGAAGTACTGGGAAATCATAAGAACCGTCAGGTCGCACACCATAGTTGACCTTGACAGTCTCATACCAATCGTCAATGCTCGGTTTCGCTTCACGAGCACCATTGCCCGTCCACTTTGCAGGTGTCTCTTCAAAGATCCCATCCGCTAACGGATGAAGCTCTGCCCCTAATGGCAAATAATCATCAGACGTGGGGACTTCAAAAGACTCGCCGACAATGTAATAAAAATTATTGTCTCGCGCATACTCAACCGTTGTATCATCGCTGATACCGAAATCCTCTATACCTTTTGGCGCGCTGAGTGATTGATAATTACGGGCGACATGATTGGGTACGATATCTATGATCACTTTCATATCATGTTTGTGCGTGCGCGCTATTAGAGCTTCAAACTCTGCAAGACGTTGCGACGGATCATCAGCTAAATCCGGATTGACATTGTAGTAATCTTTAACGGCGTAAGGAGAGCCAGCTCGTCCTTTGACTACATCGGGATCGTCCGGTCCTATGCCGTAAGCCATATAATCGTTTATGACCGCGTGATGCGGTACGCCGGTATACCAAATGTGAGACGTACCTAATTCTTTAATGCCCAATAACGCTTCATCAGTAAAATCAGAGAATTTACCAACACCATTTTCCTCATTCGTTCCCCACGGTTTATTGGTCGTGTTGGTATTGCCAAATAATCGGGTAAAGACCTGATAAATAACCGGTTTACCAGGACCAAGAGTATGGTGATAAAGCGCTTGGTCAGTCAGAGTCTTATCCATTTGGTTTTCGAAAGTAGATACAGCATTTTCTTCTTTGGGCTTTGTACATCCAACCACAACACTAGTAATAATTGCTAGTGTGCAAAATACATACAATGGGTTCCGGGTAATTTTTTTCACCTAATCCGTGTCCTACCACTTACCTAAGTTAATAATCATAAAGGATAACGGTTAATAAAATGTTAAACCAGATGCATACGTTTTCAATAATTATCGCTGCACGGTTAGGTATATTGTGGGGTTAATAGTGTCGTCTTTTTATGTGCTAAGGAGATTGAGATAGAAAAGCGACATGCGCACAATCAAAGCGAGCAGAACTGCTTCAAACAGTTAGGGTGGACTACTTTCTTTATTTATTTAATGAGCGCTTATTGATAAAAGAAAAGATTGGTGTCTTTGTGTATTGTTTAAGAGTAATAGAGTTTGGAAATAAAAAAGGGCTAGTCAAAATGGCTAGCCCCTTACATCATTCGTTCAACTGGTGATTTACCAACCAGTGATTTCTCTAAGACCTTTGCCAATGTCGGCAAGTGAGCGGACAGTTTTAACGCCTGCTTCTTCTAGTGCCTTAAATTTCTCATCTGCAGTACCTTTACCACCAGAAATGATTGCACCAGCGTGCCCCATTCTTTTACCTGGAGGCGCAGTTACACCTGCGATGTAGGAAACGACTGGCTTAGTTACATTTTCTTTGATGAATGCAGCAGCTTCTTCTTCTGCGGTTCCACCGATTTCACCAATCATAACAATGGCTTCTGTCTCAGGATCTTCCTGGAACATCGCTAGCACATCGATAAAGTTAGATCCTGGGATTGGGTCACCACCAATACCAACACAGGTAGATTGGCCAAATCCTTCATCAGTTGTTTGCTTGACTGCTTCATATGTCAATGTACCAGAGCGTGAAACGATACCCACTTTACCTTTTTTGTGGATATGGCCAGGCATGATACCAATCTTGCATTCATCTGGTGTTATTACACCTGGGCAATTTGGCCCAATCATACGAATACCCTTCTGACTGACATACTCTTTAACGTACAGCATATCCAGGGTTGGAATACCTTCAGTGATACATACGATTAATTCGATGCCTGCATCTGCAGCTTCAACGATAGAATCTTTACAAAATGCTGCTGGTACATAAATTACCGTTGCTGTCGCGCCAGTTGCATCTACAGCATCTTTAACCGTGTTAAAGACAGGTAATCCTAAATGTGTTGTTCCACCTTTGCCTGGAGTTACACCACCGACCATTTTCGTACCGTAGTCAATCGCCTGCTCCGAATGGAATGTGCCTTGCCCACCAGTAAAGCCCTGACAAATAACTTTTGTATCTTTATTGATTAAAACTGACATTATTTGCCCTCCGCTGCAGCAACGACTTTTTGTGCTGCGTCCGCTAGCGATTCAGCTGCTATGATGTCCAAATCAGAGCCCGCTAGTACTTCCCGTCCTAATTCTGCGTTTGTACCTTCTAATCTCACAACGACAGGTACTTCGACACCGACTTCTTTAACCGCGCCGATGATACCTTCCGCAATCATGTCACAGCGTACGATGCCGCCAAAAATATTTACGAGAACGGCTTTTACGTTGTCGTCAGAAAGAATAATCTTAAATGCTTCAGCAACGCGCTCTTTGGTTGCACCACCGCCCACGTCTAGGAAGTTAGCCGGGCTACCGCCGTGCAGATTTACGATATCCATTGTACCCATGGCCAGTCCAGCACCATTTACCATGCATCCTACATTTCCATCCAAAGCGACGTAGTTTAACTCAAACTGTGCAGCATGCGCCTCCCGTGCGTCTTCTTGAGATGGATCGTGCATGTCTCGGACTTTAGGCTGACGATATAGCGCATTGCTATCTACACCTACTTTTGCATCCAAACAGTGTAGGTCGCCGTCTTTTTTGATCACCAGTGGGTTAATTTCAATCAGTGCAACGTCAAGGTCTTCAAACATTTTTGCAAGACCTAAAAATATCTGCGTAAACTGTTTGATCTGCGAACCGGAAAGGCCAAGTGAAAATGCAATTTTCCTCGCTTGATAAGGTTGTGCACCAACCAGCGGATCGATTTCAGCTTTTAAAATCTTCTCTGGTGTTTCTTCAGCCACTTTTTCAATTTCTACACCGCCTTCAGTTGACGCCATAAAAACAATTTTTCTAGATGTGCGATCAACAACCGCACCAAGGTATAACTCCTGGTCAATATCAGTTAATGCTTCAACGAGAATACGGCTAACGGGTTGTCCATTCTCGTCCGTCTGATATGTCACCAAGTTCTTGCCAAGCCAATTCTCGGCAAACTCTCGAATGTCATCTTTTGATTTAACTAGCTTAACGCCACCTGCTTTACCGCGACCGCCAGCGTGGACTTGACATTTTACAACCCATTCTTCGCCGCCGATTTTACTCGCTGCTTCAACGGCAGCTTGTGGATTCTCGGCTGCAAATCCTTCAGATACCGGCAAACCGTACTCTCGAAAAAGCTGTTTGCCCTGATATTCATGCAAATTCATGGTGATTAACCCGACCTTGTTGAGTGATGGATTATTGTGTCAATAATCCGGTTAATAGCAGCCGAACCATGGACACGGTTCGGCGTTTAAAAGATGATACCGAAACTGGCTTAATTTTCAGCTAATTTCGACAAAAGTATCAGACATCAAGCAGCAATCTAGCTGGATCTTCTAGCATCTCTTTTACCGTAACTAGGAAGCCTACAGATTCCTTACCATCGATAATTCTGTGATCATAAGATAAGGCAAGATACATCATTGGTAATATCTCAATTTTGCCGTCTACAGCCATAGGTCTATCTTGGATTTTATGCATGCCCAATATAGCACTTTGTGGTGGGTTGATGATTGGTGTTGACATCAAAGAACCAAATACACCACCGTTAGTGATTGTGAAATTACCACCTTGCAAATCAGCCATGGAAAGCTTACCGTCGCGCCCTTTAATCGCAAGCTCTTTTATGCCCTTCTCAATACCTGACATTGACAATACGTCAGTGTCTTTAAGTACCGGCGTGACTAAGCCTCTCGGAGTAGACACTGCAATCGAAATATCAAAGTAGTTGTGATAACAAATATCGTCGCCGTCTATTGATGCGTTAACTTCAGGATAGCGCTTGAGTGCCTCTGTGACGGCCTTCACGTAAAACGACATGAAACCAAGTCGAATGCCATGTCTTTTCTCAAAATTCTCCTGATACTGCTTACGCATTTGCATAATTGGCTTCATGTTGACTTCATTGAACGTCGTTAACATAGCCGTCGAATTCTTGGCTTCTAACAATCGATTAGCAATGGTTTTTCTTAGTCTTGTCATTGGAACGCGTTTTTCAGTGCGATCGCCGCCAATGCTTACAGTAGGCGCTGCAGCACTTGGCGCTGCCGTTGGTGCAGATGCCGCTTTAAGGTGTTTCTCGACATCTTCCTTAGTAATTTTACCGCCTTTCCCAGTGCCTTTAACTGATGCTGGATCAATGTCCTTTTCTGCTAATAGTCGTCGTACCGACGGTGACAACGCATCGTTATCAGCTACATCATTTGTTGCTTCAGCTGTTGCCGGTGATGGCGCAGACACAGCACCAGCAGCAAATTTAGCGATGACCTCTTCCGCCGTTACCGTGGCGCCTTCCTCAGCCAATATTTCACTCACACTGCCAGCCGCGGGTGCAACAACTTCCAATACCACTTTATCCGTTTCAATATCGACTAGATTTTGATCTCGCTCTACTGCCTCGCCCACTTGCACATGCCAAGTAGCGATAGTTGCATCCGCTACCGATTCAGGCAATACAGGAACGTTGATATCCATCGTTTCAGTTGTACCGCCTTGTTCTGCGGCTGGCGCTGGTGACAACGGCGCTCCAGCAGCGGGTACGTCCGCCTCACCTTCAGTGACTTTTGCAATGACTTCTTCTGCTAAAACCGTTGCACCTTCATCGGCTATAATCTCTGCAACGACACCATCTGCTGGAGATACTACTTCAAGTACCACCTTATCAGTCTCAATATCAACTAAGTTTTGATCACGCGTTACCTTGTCACCGGCCTTTACGTGCCAAGTTGCAACCGTTGCATCAGCAACTGATTCGGGTAAGACGGGAACTTTTATCTCGTGTGCCATTGATTTTTCCTATTTAATCGTGAGTGCGTCGTGTACTAACGCTTTTTGTTGTTGACTGTGTACTGCAGCATAACCAACTGCAGGTGATGCTGCTGCTGTGCGTCCTGCAAATGTGAGTTTTGCGCCTTTTGGTATCGCGGCCCAAAAATGGTGTTGACTGCAATACCATGCACCTTGGTTTTGAGGCTCTTCTTGACACCAAACCCAATCTTTCACTTTGCTATAAGGGCCTAATATTTCTTTTAATTCTTTGTCAGGGAAAGGATAAAGCTGTTCAATTCGAACAATAGCGACATTATCAATTTCACTTTTACGACGTTCTTCAAGCAAATCGTAATATACTTTTCCTGAACACATAACGACACGTTTGACTTTCTTAGCATCAATATCGTCTATCTCGCCAATTGCATTGTGGAATTTGCCTTCAGCTAACTCTTCAAGTGAGCTAACAGCAAGTGGATGACGCAGAAGTGACTTTGGTGACATGACAATCAACGGCCGGCGCATTGCCCTGACCATTTGTCGCCTTAGCATGCTATATACCTGTGCCGGTGTAGAAGGCACACAAACTTGCCAGTTATGGTCAGCGCACATCTGCAAGAATCGCTCCAGTCTCGCTGAACTGTGCTCTGGTCCTTGGCCTTCATAGCCATGAGGAAGTAATACGGCAAGTCCGCATAACCTACCCCATTTAGCCTCGCCAGATGACAAGAACTGGTCAAATACAACCTGCGCTCCATTCGCGAAATCACCAAACTGTGCTTCCCAAATTGTTAGCGTTGTTGGTTCTGCTGTTGCAAAACCGTACTCAAATGCCATAACTGCAGCTTCTGATAACACCGAGTCATATATTTCAAGGCGACCCTGGCCTTCTTTGATATGCTGCAGTGGAATGCGTGTAGATGCATCGTCTTGATTATGCAGCACTGCATGACGATGGAAGAACGTTCCTCTACCAGAGTCTTGACCGGTGATTCGTATATCGGTGCCCTCATCAAGCATGGTCGCATAAGCGAGGTTCTCTGCCATTCCCCAGTCGATCAAGCGTTCTCCAGCAAGCATTGCTTTGCGATCGCCATAGAGTTTATTCACGCGAGACTGTAACCTAAAACCTTCGGGCACTGTCGTAATTGCAGTACCAAGCTGTTTTAACTTATCGACACTTAGGCTGCCGTCATAATCTATATCCCAATCATGGCCGATAAAGGGATCCCAATCGACAGAATGTTCAGTCATTGGTCGCCACTCTTCGACAACACAAGCACCATGATCTAATGCTGAACGGTATTCAGAGACCAATTTGTCGTTTTCGTGCTTGTCTAACACGCCTTCAGCAATCAGCTGGTCTGCATATAGCTGTCTGGGCACTGGGTGTTTTTTTATTTTTTGATACATTAATGGCTGTGTCGCGTTAGGCTCATCAGCTTCATTATGTCCGTGGCGACGGTAACAGACTAAATCGATTACCACGTCTTTTTTAAATTTATTTCTGTACTCGAGCGCTAGCTTCGTAACAAACACCACTGCTTCTGGATCATCAGCATTTACGTGAAAAATAGGCGCCTGTACCATTTTTGCAATATCAGTACAGTATTGTGTTGAACGCGTGTCTTCGGTTTTTGACGTGGTGAATCCAACCTGGTTGTTCACTACGATACGCACTGTGCCGCCAACAGCAAAACCTCTCGTTTCAGACATGTTAAAGGTTTCTTGAACAACCCCTTGCCCTGCTATTGCAGAGTCGCCGTGAATGGTAATCGGTAAGACCGCAGAGCCATCAGAGCAATCGCGTCTAGTCAATCTTGCTCTTACAGACCCCATGACAACCGGATTTACGATTTCAAGGTGAGATGGGTTAAATGCTAACGCCAAATGAATGTTGCCGCCTGGTGTTGCAAAATCGGATGAGAATCCCGCATGATACTTTACGTCACCTGCGCCGAGTGATGCATCGTGTTTACCGGCGAACTCATCGAACAATACAGATGGGTTTTTCCCAAGCACATTCACCAAGACATTGAGTCTTCCTCTATGCGCCATTCCAAGCACAACTTCTTTTGCGCCTTGAGCACCCGCTTCGCGGATCAGTTCTTTAAGCATTGGGATAAGTGAATCACCGCCCTCCAGCGAGAACCTTTTTGCACCAGTAAATTTAGAGCCGAGGTATTTCTCCATACCATCCGCTGCAATCAACCCTTGAAGAATACGAATTTTTGCATCTCTATCTAATAAAGGTTTCGCTTCAACTGATTCGTATCGCTGTTGAATCCAACGTTTTTGATCCGTATCTGTTATATGCATATACTCTGCGCCGATAGACCCACAATACGTGCGATTGAGAGACTTATACAAGTCTCCTAACTTCATCGAATCGGCATTGACCGCATAAGAACCCAGATTAAAAACAGAATCAAAATCCGTTTTACTTAAGTTATGGTGAGATAATTCGAGATCTCTAACGCGCTCTTGCTGCCACAAACCTAATGGGTCCAAATTAGCATGTTGGTGGCCTCTAAAACGATAGGCGTTGATTAGCTGTAGTACTTTAACTTGCCGTTCGTCAGATGGTACGCTGCTTTCAGAGATAGTGCCGCTGCCTACTCTCGCCGTTGGGCCTAGGGAAGCGAGCTTTCTAAATTCGTCTTTGATGTTACTGTGGTTACTCTCTATGGACACACCGTCGACTTTGGGTAGTTGATCAAACGTCGCTCGCCAGTTTTCTGGAACATTTAATGGGTTTTCGATATAAGCTTCATACAATTCTTCAACATAAGCGGCATTTCCTCCTGCCATATGAGAGGATTCCCACCATGCTTTCATCACGCTATTTTGCATTTTAATTTGCCTTGAATTTGCCTAGAAGTTGCTTTGAATCTGCTCTATTACGCTATTGTATTCTAAGTAATTTTTATTTTAAATCGACTACAACCATAGTGGTATCGATTTTTTTGTTAACGGAATTTATTACCTATTTACATGACTTAAAAGCCCGCTTTTAACCTAAATTTTGGTAAAAAAATAGCCATCACTTAGGATGGCCATTCTCATTTAAAAATGAAACACTTAATTAACACGTAAATCACACTGCTTTTTGTAGTAGCATCGATTTAATGTGACCAATTGCTTTAGTCGGATTAAGTCCTTTAGGGCAAACACTGACGCAGTTCATAATCCCATGACAACGGAATACACTGAACGCATCATCGAGTTCACCGAGTCGCTCATTAGTTGCTGTGTCTCTGCTATCAATTAAAAAGCGGTAAGCGTGCAGCAAGCCGGCTGGTCCAACAAATTTATCGGGGTTCCACCAAAATGACGGGCATGAGGTCGAGCAGCATGCGCAAAGAATACACTCATAAAGCCCATCCAGCTTTGCTCTTTCTTCAGGGGATTGCAAATGTTCACGCTCAGGCTTCTCACCACTGTCATTAATAAGGAATGGTTTGATTTTCTCATATTGCGTGTAGAACTGACTCATGTCGACAACAAGGTCTCGCACAACGGGTAGACCCGGCAATGGTCTAACGACAATTTGCCCAGATCCAAGTGCTGATAATGGTGTGATACAAGCCAGGCCATTTTTGCCATTCATATTCATACCATCTGAACCGCATACACCTTCACGGCATGAACGTCTAAACGAAAGCGATGGGTCTTGCTCTTTTAATGCTAGTAGAGCATCCAACACCATCATGTCTTGGCCTTCTTCAACCTCAAGGGAATAGTCCTGCATTCGCGGAGCATCATCCACATCTGGGTTATATCTGTATATTGAAAACGCTAATTTCATTCGTTTAACCTCGCATTAATATGAACGTACTTTCGGAGGGAATGCTTCGCGTAATTTCGGCGCCATATTGACATCACGTTTGCGCATCGCTTCATCCTCAGGTGTATAAATAGAGTGGCACAACCAATTCTCATCGTCTCTTTCCGGATAATCGAAACGGCTATGTGCACCTCTTGATTCAGTTCTGTAATTAGCGGCGACTGCCGTACAATAAGCAGTTTCCATAAGGTTGTCTAACTCTAAACACTCAATACGCATGGTGTTAAAGTCAGAGCTTTTATCGTCAAGACGCGCAGATTGAAGTCTTTCGCGTATCTCCTTGAGCTGCTCAAGGCCTTCTGCCATTGCATCACCTTCTCGGAATACCGAGAAACTAAGTTGCATACACTCTTGCATGTCTTTCTTAATCTGGACCGGATCTTCACCTTTTCCGGGCGTGCTGTTTTCCCAGCGATTAAGTCTCGCAAGTGCTGCATCTATATCGTCAGTTGACGCGTCTGATTTAATATCAATCTTATCAATATCTTCACCCAAATGCAGGCCGGTAGCACGACCAAAGACGACGAGGTCGAGTAATGAGTTTCCGCCGAGACGATTTGCACCATGAACGGATACGCAGGCTATTTCGCCACAGGCGAATAACCCATCAAATTCTTTTTCGTTTCCTTGAGAGTCAACATTTATAACTTGCCCATCAACATTGGTTGGGATACCACCCATCATATAGTGGCAAGTTGGAATAACTGGAATCGGTTCTTCAACTGGGTCAACGTGTGCAAACGTTCTTGAAAGCTCAAGAATACCGGGTAATCGAGACTCCAATACTTCTTTACCAAGATGATCAAGCTTCAGCTTTATGTGCGTTCCCCAAGGACCATCACACCCTCTGCCTTCTCGGATTTCGGTCATCATCGACCTTGCGACGACGTCTCGACCTGCTAGGTCTTTTGCATTCGGTGCATAACGTTCCATGAAACGCTCACCGTCTTTATTGAGAAGGTAACCACCTTCTCCTCGGCAACCTTCAGTTACTAGCGTACCTGCACCAGCGATGCCGGTTGGATGGAACTGCCACATCTCCATGTCTTGAGCAGGTGCACCCGCACGTAATGCCATACCTACGCCATCGCCCGTATTTATGTGTGCGTTGGTTGTGGAAGCATAAATTCTACCTGCACCACCTGTCGCTAAGACCACTGCGCGAGACTTAAAGTAGACAACTTCGCCGTCTTCTATGTTGATAGCGGTGCAACCAACCACTTGATCATGTTGGTTCTTTACTAAGTCTAACGCATACCATTCGCTGTAAACTGTTGTTTTATTTTTTACATTCTGTTGATACAACAAGTGTAGTAGTGCATGTCCTGTGCGGTCTGCTGCCGCCGCAGTTCTCGCGGCCTGCTCGCCGCCGAAATTCTTTGATTGTCCACCGAAAGGTCGTTGATAGATCCGGCCATTTTCGAAACGCGAAAAAGGCAATCCCATGTTTTCCATTTCGATAATAGCTTCAGGACCATTTTTACACATATACTCAATGGCCTCTTGGTCCCCGATATAATCTGACCCTTTTACCGTATCGTACATGTGCCATTGCCAGTTATCTTCGTGACTGTTTCCAAGCGCAACCGTAATCCCACCCTGTGCTGATACAGTGTGAGACCGCGTTGGAAAGACCTTTGATAACAGGGCGCAAGTTTTGCCCGATTGAGAAATTTGTAATGCTGCTCGCATTCCAGCGCCACCGGCACCTATTACCACTGCATCAAATTCATGGATAGGTAATGACATCTTTAACACCCCATAAAGCTTGTAGGGTACGATGGGGGAAACCATCGCAACCAAGTTTAAAAAAGATTCTGCACGTTATCACGCCGATCACATGCGTGTACATTCCGTTGCAGCCTGCTTCATTTTCTTCTCACGTGTATGAATACGATATATTTTTATATCCAGTGCAAAAATCACACATATATTCCTAGACGTTGCAGAAGACACCTCACTCTGCGCCTCTAAACCAATTGCATTTAGAAACGAATATTTCACATCGGACTATCGCAAAGTCCTAACTGCTCCACAACCAACACTAACATTGACAAAACGGGCTGTACGTACGATCAACTTCCAGCGAAATTTCATTGCAAACTCGCGCGACTTGACCCAGATGAATTAAACAGTAGAAAAAAGAGGAAGGCGAACGGTGTACATGAACTATTATAAAACGGGGTGTTTGACGTCTGACATTTAATGTTCAGCACCATGTACAAACTGCCTGTTTGATGTTTTCTCAATATCGTTTATCCGCGCTTTTCTTTAACGTTAGCCAATTTGTTCTTATGTAAATAAGTTTATACAACTAAAGTTGTGGGTGCATCTTAACTTGATGATTTTGTAAACAACTTGCTAAAAATTAACAGAGCTTGTTTACAAAATAACCTTGATTATCAGCGCGCTAGAATATATCAATGGATATGGCATTTATCAATGGAATGTTGGCTCACCGAGACATTAGTATTATTTATATCCGTAAAGCCAAGCATCCACAGTACTAATGTCGAATATTTGTGTATGCTATATGCGATTAAATTGACTTATAAATCTAGATTCTTAGTATTAAGAGAACTTTGCCCATCCCTATGAGCAATTTGCTCGGTTCATCCGTATCACGGACAAAATAATTAGGAGAGTATTTCATGTCAGAAGAAACCGCCAAGCTTAGCATCGGCGACAAAGAGATTGAATTCCCTGTGATGGAGGGGACTGCTGGTCATCCTGTTATCGATGTAAGGTCATTAGGCTCAATTGGTTATTTTACTTTTGACCCAGGCTTCATGGCTACTGGCTCCTGCGAATCTGAAATAACATATATTGATGGAAATAAAGGCATTCTTTTACACCGTGGATTCTCAATTGAAGACCTCGCAAGGGATTCAGACTACTTAGAAGTCTGTTATATGCTTTTACATGGCGACGCGCCAACCTCAGAGGAATATGCTGAATTTAAAGATATTGTTACTCGCCATACGATGGTGCATGAACAAATCAATATGTTCTTCCATGGCTTTAGAAATGACGCGCACCCAATGGCAATGCTGTGTGGAACTGTAGGCGCATTGTCGTCGTTTTATCACAGTGATCTTGACGTATCAAACCCAGCTCAACGCATTCGAAGCGCTCATCGATTAATCGCAAAAATGCCAACTCTAATAGCCATGTGCTATAAGTACAATGTCGGCCAACCTTTTGTTTATCCTCGCAATGATCTCAGTTATGCAGCTAACTTTTTAAATATGATGTTTTCTGTTCCTGCTGAAGACTACTACATCAGCCCGGCTGTTGAGCGAGCGATGGACAGAATATTCATTCTACATGCGGATCACGAACAAAACGCAAGCACATCAACCGTTCGTCTTGCTGGCTCCTCTGGTGCCAACCCGTACGCTTGTATCGCTGCGGGCGTCGCGTCTCTTTGGGGACCTGCGCATGGTGGTGCGAATGAAGCTTGTCTCCGTATGTTGGAAGAAATTGGT
>JBCDMA010000064.1:0-15047 GCA_038744645.1 Pseudomonadota bacterium
TGCGGCTGGATATTACAGTTACAAGTGGGCTGAAGTGCTTTCTTCTGATGCCTTTTCACGGTTTGAAGAAGAAGGCATTTTCAACACGCAAACGGGAGAGGATTTTCTACACAACATCCTAGAAATGGGAGGCTCAAAAGAGCCGATGGAGCTATTCAAAGCCTTTCGCGGCCGAGAGCCTAACATCGACGCGCTGCTAAGGCATTCGGGAATAACGGCGGTCGCAGCTTAAACTGTTAACAAAGGATTATTGACCATGCGAGCTGAAGCGTTTGCAGACATCGAAGCGCGCGCGATTGAGCGAAAAGGTGGGGCAGGACGGTTATCACAAATCACAAGTGAGCCATTGTCGCAACCTCACATTGCTGCACTTGACGACAGTGTATTTCTTGTAGAGCTGACCAAAAAAGTATTTCAATCGGGTTTTGTATGGCGTGTGGTTGAACAAAAGTGGCCGGCATTTGAAGAGGTGTTTTTTTCGTTCGATATCGAAAAGATCCTGCTTATGCCAGATGACATGTTAGAGAAGAAAGCCCGTGATCCCGCTATAATCAGAAACCTTAACAAGGTGCACACCATTCGCGAGAATGCGCTGATGATTAAGCGCGTCGCAGATGAACACGGAAGCTTTGCTCGCTTTGTATCACAATGGCCGAATACAGACATTATTGGATTGTGGTCATATCTTCAGAAAAACGGCGCACGACTCGGCGGTAATACGGGACCCTACGCATTGCGCTATATTGGCGTTGATACGTTTTTGCTCAGCCAAGATGTTGAGCATTATTTCAGACATTATGAGCTTATTTCAGGTGGTCTGCGCAGCAAACAAAGACTAAAAGCATTCCAAGATATATTTAATGCATGGCACAGTGAAACGGGCTATTCGATGACACGGCTAAGCCAAACGTTATCTTACAGTGTGGGCGATAATTTCGTCGGATTTTAGGGGCTGTTTGAGAGGACAATGAAAAAATCAATTGTTGCTGTGATTATTGCCATTTTGTTTATTGGTGGATTTCGACTCGTATTAGGTTTTTTCCCATGGCACGTGGGTGTCGCGGTGTCAGTTGCCACGGGGTTAGGTGCCAAACTTGCGTGTTCCGGGAAATACGTGACAGGCTTAAGCAACGAACAAATTATGGACGATCTCGCGTCTTATTCCCCAGTAACGCGCTTGCTTGAATTAGACTATTCAACGACGAATCAGGTTACGGCAACGCTGTCTGGTCTATCACCTATATCTGCTATCTACCGTCCTTCGTTGGGTTGTACCTTAGAAATTGGAGATACGGCTGACTTAAATTCGTTGTCAATTTCAGCGAATGAGCGAGTCGATCTGCCATGGCCAGCCGGTAAGCAAGTCAATACGATCAAGAACAGTGTGCAAACTATCGTTGAAGACATCGTAAATAAAGACAACCAAGATGGAAAAGACACCCGCGCTTTGGTTGTAGTGCATGATGGTCAAATAGTGGCTGAGGCATATGGTCCAGGATATGATAAAGACACTGCATTATTGGGCTGGTCTATGGGAAAGTCACTTGTTGCGATGCTAATAGGTCGACTGGAAAATTTACAAAACATAGATGAGACCCAGACCGTTTTGTTCCCGGAGTGGTCAAATGATGCAAGGGCCGATATACAACTCGTCGACCTGTTGCAAATGGTATCGGGCTTATCTTTTGATGAAACCTATGCACCTGGCAGTGATTCTACTCACATGTTGTTCTCTGCTCACAGTGCATCTGACGTGGCATTGGTAAGTCAACCAGGGCGACCACCTGGTGAGCACTTTTCATATTCTTCGGGCACCACCAATATATTAGCGCGATGGCTCCATAACACGCTTGGTGGTTCACAGCAGACGTACGACTTTTTGTATGAGCAATTATTTCAACCTGCTGGCATTATCAGTATGGTATTTGAACCTGACCCCAGTGGCATCTATGTGGGTAGCTCTTACATATATGGTTCAGGTAGAGACTGGGCGCGCCTTGGATTAATAATGCTAAATCAGGGTAAGATAAACGGTTATCAGTTGTTAAGTGAAGATTGGGTCAAGCGCGCGATTTCGCCCAATAACAGTGAAAACTACAAACGCTATGGATATCAGTTTTGGCTTAACAGCGATGGTGAAAACCTGTCGCATGACACGCTACCAAAGGATGCCTATTTCATGACGGGCAATCGCAAACAGTATGTTATGATCGTGCCTTCAAGCAATGCAATAATTGTGCGACTGGGATGGACCTCGGGGCTCTATCCATCTTCAGATCACTTCAAAACGATCCTTGATGCACTTAATCGTGAATAAACTCTAAGTAACTTTGGAGAGAATCTAATGGCCAATCCATCTGAATCCGCAGTTGAAAATACAGTGCAAGAAAAAACCGATTTTGGTTTTAAGAAAGTGCAAACAGAAGATAAAGAAAAACTCGTCGCCGACGTGTTTGATTCAGTCGCTACCAAATACGACATCATGAACGACCTTATGTCATTTGGTATTCACCGATTATGGAAACGTTTCACGATTGACTGTAGTGGTGTAAAACCCGGGCACCACGTCCTAGATTTGGCAGGTGGAACGGGCGATCTTACTGCAAAGTTTTCTCGCATGGTTGGAAAAGGTGGCAAAGTCGTGCTTGCCGATATCAATCACTCAATGTTAATGGTCGGCAAGGAAAAGCTTACCAACAAAGGCATTATCGGTAATGTTGAGTACGTACAAGCAAATGCAGAAGAGCTTCCCTTTCCCGATGATTCTTTTGACCTCATTACCATTGCGTTCGGTTTGCGAAATGTCACAAATAAAGACAAAGCGCTTGAAAGCATGTATCGCGTGCTAAAACCGGGCGGAAGACTATTAATCCTCGAATTCTCAACGCCGCAATCCGAGCCTTTGAGCAAAGTCTATGATGCCTATTCTTTTCATGTGCTTCCTTTTATGGGCAAGCTGGTCGCAAATGACAGCGAAAGCTATCAATACCTTGCTGAGTCTATCCGCATGCACCCAGATCAAGACGCGTTGGAATCCATGATGAAAGAGGCAAACTTTGAGCAAACGTCCTACTACAATTTGACTGGCGGGATTGTTGCACTTCATCGAGGGTTTAAATTCTAATATGCTGATTCGACAAACCGTCACCAGCGTACTTGAAATTGCACTGAATCAGATACTTGCACTTGCAAGTGAAAATGACGAGTTGTTGTCGCCACTTGAAGATTCTGTCTGTATCATCCATGTGCAAGAACTTGGTATGACCTTTGGACTGCATTTTTCAAAGGATAAAGTAGAAATCACATCGCAAGATATGCCGACGGATAAAGAAAAAGAACAGATGGAAAACAATGTGTGCTTTTTGACAATATCCCTATCGGCTTTGCCTGAACTTCAGAAAACGAGCCAAATAACAACGCTCATTAAACAAGGTAAATTGGACTTTTACGGCGACCTTTCCGTCTTGCAACGCGTGAGCAAAGTGTTTTCCGCACTGGATATCGATATAGGCGAGCTACTGTCACAATATATTGGCGATGCACCAAGTCACTGGGTGATGACATCAGCTGAAAAACTTCGAATACATCTACAGCGTCAACTAAACGCACAAGCAATTACAGTCGCTGACTTCATACTCGATGAGAGACCGATTGCAGTGCGTGGGATCATGGTTACGAATTATATAGATGAGGTAAAAGCGTTGCGCTCGGATGTTGCAAGGTTTGAAGCCAGAATTAAACTGCTTGAGGAATCGCGCTAAGAATGAAGTTGGCCAGATTTTATCGCATTGGCAGCGTGCTGCTTCACTATGGCTTAGACGAAATGATCCCAAAGCGCTTTCGTCCTCGCTATTACCGGATGTTGAGGCACTTGGTATTTTGGCTACCGAATCAGCACAAAGATAAGCACATGGGGACGCGACTGCGCCTTGCACTTGAAGCTCTTGGACCGGTATACATTAAATTTGGTCAAATGTTGTCAACTCGACGCGATTTATTTTCTCATGAAATCGCCGACGAACTCAGCGTACTACAAGACAAAGTACCGCCATTTGAGCCGCAAAAAGCGAAAACACTCATTGAAAACTCTCTCGGTCTTACCGATATTGAGGAGCTGTTTTCAAACTTTGAAATGAAGCCGCTTGCAAGTGCCTCGGTTGCGCAGGTCCACGCGGCTAAGTTAAAAGAAAATGGTGCTGATGTTGTCATCAAAGTCCTTCGACCAAACATACGCAGGACGATTGAAGCCGATGTCGACCTGATCGCTGGCTTTGCTAAGTTAGTACAAAGGTGGCTGCCTCAGGGGCGCAGGTTAAAACCTGTTGAAGTTGTAAATGAATACAAGCGTACCATTTTGGATGAACTTGATTTATTGCGGGAAGCCGCAAATGGCATCCAAATACGACGCAATTTCGAAGACAGCGAATCCCTCTATATCCCCGCGTTTTATTCCGATTATTGTCGCCGAAATGTCATTGTTATGGAGCGTATCTATGGCATTCCCGTATCAGATATCGAAGCGTTAGAAGCACAAGGTACAAATTTTAAATTATTGGCGGAGCGAGGTGTCGAGGTCTTTTTTACTCAGGTGTTTAGAGATAGCTTTTTCCATGCAGACATGCATCCAGGTAACATTTTTGTTTCCAGAGAACATCCTGATAATCCAAAGTATATCGGCATTGACTACGGCATTGTCGGTACGCTGGATAAGCAGGATAAACGTTATCTCGCAGAGAATTTTATCGCGTTTTTCAACAGGGATTATCGCAAAGTTGCAGAGCTTCACGTCGACTCAGGTTGGGTACCCGCAGATACCAATATCGCAGAGTTTGAAATGGGGATCCGCACAGTATGCGAGCCCATTTTTCAAAAACCACTCGATCAGATTTCCTTTGGCAATGTGTTATTGCAGCTGTTCAATACAGCTCGGCGCTTTGATATGGAAGTGCAGCCACAACTTGTGTTGCTTCAAAAAACTTTGCTCTATGTAGAAGGCTTAGGTCGGCAGCTATATCCTCAATTGGATTTGTGGAAAACGGCAAAACCCTTTCTTGAAGAGTGGATGAAGCAGCAAGTTGGACCGCAAGCGTTGTTTTATAATTTAAAGGAAAACCTGCCCTATTGGAGTGAAAAACTTCCAGAAATGCCAGACCTGATCTATGACACAGTGCGGCATTTAAAAAGCATTCCTGCACAACTAGAAAAGCAGCACAAACAAGAAATGGAACAACGCGCCAGGCTGCAACGCGCGCGATTCATTGGCCATGTCGCAATTGCATTCAGCGTAGGATCGCTAAGTGCACACCTGCTAGGCCAACACGATTTTTATGCCATAGTTGCTGGATTATTGGCATTCGTGTGTTGGGTGTATGTGTTTAGACGGTCTCGCTAGAGAGTAATTTTACGTCTGCTAGCATAATATTGTCGATCAGCTAATTGAAAGGTGCCAACCAACTGTGTATTGAAGCCATGCTTCGTGAGCAAGTTCAGTCATTATCAAAGGGTGCTGTCGCTTATCGTCTTCATCAAATTGCAGCGTCCATTGACTGTTGTTGATGATGAGCCTTGCAGAGGGGATAGCGTCATCTTTGCGCCGTGTAGACAAAATGATGGCAAGTCGTAACACACGTAGCGCGTTGATAAGCATAAACTTCATTCGCTCGTTATAGCCATTGAATAGTTTTGTATCGATTGCGCCTCGGTGCATCAAAACCAAGTCTTTAATCATCATCCTTTGCAGTTGCGTGAAGCCCAGAATT
This sequence comes from Pseudomonadota bacterium, assembly GCA_038744645.1. Classification (GTDB taxonomy): domain Bacteria; phylum Pseudomonadota; class Gammaproteobacteria; order Enterobacterales; family Alteromonadaceae; genus Glaciecola. Next base: position 5,760 of record JBCDMA010000064.1, read on the forward strand.
TCAATATTGCTCAAGATGTAAGCACCATGTCGGTGATGCTGTTTATATCCTATGTGTAATCCAATTTCATGCAGTGCCGCAGCGGTGGCGACGACAATTTCAGTATCTAAACTACAGTGCTTCGTTTGTGAGCACATTTGTCTACTTAGCGTTGTGGCGACTTTGCCCGCGCGGTCACTATGTGTTCTATCGATGTGAAAACGCGAAACAAGCTGATTTATCCCCTGTATTTTCCGATCGGTTTTTTTAAACTCCTCAATCATGCCATAGATGATCCCTTCTCTAAGAGCACCGCCTGAAATATGCATGTCTTTAATATGTAGGTTTTTAAAAAGTGCAATTAGGATTGCCAATCCGGCAGGGAAAATGGCGCGCCGAGACGGTTCAAGGCCGTCAATTTTGTCTAGTTTAGAAACGTGTTGCAGAGCAACACACTCTTGCTGCAAAGCCACAAGCTGTTCGAGTCGAATAGCGTCTGTCACATTGCGCTTTATTAAGATTGAGGTTACCGCCTGTGGTGTGCCAGATGCACCTAGGCACTGATGCCAGTCAAAACACAAAAACATTTCTTTGTGCGGCGCCATATTTTTTGTCGCGTCTTCAATGGCATCAATGAACCTTTGCTCAGTTAAGTCCCCACCGGCAAAGTGTTTATCCATAAAAGTCACACAACCCATGTTAAAACTTTTCAAATACACAGCCTGCAGATCTCTGCCGATGATGACCTCAGTGCTGGCGCCACCAATATCGATAACAAGCGAGTTGCCTTGATTCGCTGACGTATAGGCGACACCTAAATAAATTTGGCGGGCTTCTTCTTCACCACTGATAATATTGATCTTGTTTTCGAGTAGCTTTTCAGCGGGTTTAATAAAATCTACCGCATTGGTTGCTAATCTCAGTGTTGCTGTAGCAACAATACGAACATTGCTATTTGGTAGGTCTTGCAGTTTCTCAGCGAAATTCTTGATACATTCAAGTGCTATGTCTATGGACTCTTGGCTGAGTGTATTGTGTTCGTCTAATCCTGACGCCAATCGCACTTTTTGTTTGTTTTTACTGACTATTTGAACACTGCCAGAAAGCAAACGGACAATCACCATATGAAAACTATTGGAGCCTAAATCGACGGCTGCATAGTACTCATCTTGATTTGCCCTCATCGAGCCCTCTTAATTATTCGCTTAGCTAGATGTATTTTTGTGGCGTTGATTTCGCGGTCTCCCCGATCGGCTTCTATTGTTGTTGCCCGATTTTTGACGACCACCTCGTCCGTTATTGTTTGAACGCGTGCGCGCCCTCGGCGGTTTCACATCCTCTAAAAGGTGGTTCGGATTATAATCAGTAACTGGAATATCGTGGCCGATATAACCTTCTATCGAAGTAAGATTTTGCGCATATTTTTCACATGCGAAACTGATCGCATGTCCGTCTTCTCCAGCACGGCCGGTGCGGCCAATGCGATGAACATAGTCTTCACAATCGTCGGGTAAATCATAATTGAAGACATGTGTTACTTTTTCGATATGGATACCGCGCGCAGCAACATCTGTCGCTACCAACACATCTAAATTGCCGTTAGTAAAGTCATCGAGAATGCTTAAGCGTTTTTTCTGCTGAACATCGCCGCTGAGCAATCCCACCCGGTGCTTATCTGCCTTAAGCCAGGAAGTTATTAATTCGCAGTCGTGTTTGGTATTAGCAAAGACGATGGCTTTATCCGGCCAATCCTCTTCCATTAAGGTAAGGAGCAACAGTGGTTTGTCTTCATTTGACGGGTAAAAAAGCTCTTCACTAATACGAGTATTGGTTTTTGTTTCCGGTTCTATTTGCACATTAACCGGATTGTTCATATGTTCATATGCGAGTTCTTGCACTCGCATACTAAGCGTGGCTGAGAACAACATGTTAAGACGCTGATCCGGTGCTGGCATGCGGTTAAACAAGAATCGAATGTCTTTAATAAAGCCCAAATCAAACATCCTATCGGCTTCATCCAACACCGCAACTTGAATATTTTTCAAAGAAAAAACGCGTTGTTTATAATAATCTATCATGCGTCCGGTGGTGCCAATGAGGATATCAACGCCTTGTTCAAGTTGGTTGCGTTGATTTTCGTAACCCTCGCCCCCATATACACACGCAGTAGTGAGATTAGTGTGTTTAACCAATATTTGAGCATCATTTTCGATTTGAATCGCTAACTCTCTTGTGGGCGCCATAATAATTGCACGTGGCCCACTGTTGTTGTTTTTTTGAGCGTTTTGCAATAAGTAATGAAACACCGCGAGCAAAAACGTCATGGTTTTTCCCGTGCCGGTTTGAGCCTGCCCTGAAATGTCTTGCCCGGATAGCAGTTGTGGTAATGCGAGCTCTTGAATCGGAGTGCATTGCGTATAGCCCGCGTCATTAAGCGCATTTAGTATATCTGAATGAATCGGTAATGATGAAAAAGGCGTAGTAGTTAGGTGTGTTGTTGGCATAGCTTATAGCTTATAAATGCTTGCATAAAAAACGGATTCTATATAACACTAATAGACATTACGAATGTAAGTGTAGATTTTCTGAACTGGAGAAACAAATGAGCGAGAAGATAATCGCGTTATCAGATGAAAAATTCGAAGCCGATGTTATCAATGCATCTGGTCCTGTTTTAGTTGATTTTTGGGCAGAATGGTGTGGCCCATGTAAAATGATAGCGCCCATTTTAGACGAAATCGCACAGGAATACGAAGGTAAAATCACGATAGGTAAGCTAAACGTGGACGAAAACAACGAGACGCCACCAAAGTATGGCATTCGAGGTATTCCTACATTGTTGCTTTTTAAAGACGGAGGCGTTGCTGCAACCAAAGTTGGCGCGCTATCAAAAACACAGTTAAAAGAGTTCATTGACGACAACATGTAACTCCACTTCAATCACAGTTGGCAGCAAAATTGCTAGCCAACTGTCCAATAGACGTATTTTTGTTAATTTTTTTTAAAAACTAGACGATATCTATAATTGGTGCTAACTTAATAATTACTCACCAGCATCAACTGCGCCAGACTTAGCTCTAAACTTTTTTCCAGAAGCTATCATTAATACGTTCAGGGTAATGGCTCAATGTTGACGCAACCCTATATACATTTTTTAAAACCCATACTTAAACCACTTTACTAAGACCTTCCGCAATGAATCTAACCGAATTGAAGCAAAAACCCATCAGTGAACTTGTTGAATTAGCAGAAAAAATGGGCCTTGAGAACCTCGCTCGAGCGCGCAAACAAGACATGATCTTCTCGATTTTAAAATCACACGCAAAAGGGGGAGAAGACATATTCGGTGACGGCGTGCTAGAGATCCTGCAAGACGGATTTGGTTTCTTGCGTTCGGGGGATTCTTCCTATCTTGCAGGTCCAGATGATATCTATGTTTCACCCAGTCAAATTCGACGTTTTAACTTAAGAACCGGCGATACTATTTCCGGCAAAATTCGGCCGCCGAAAGACAGCGAGCGCTATTTTGCACTGTTGAAAATACGCGAAGTCAACTTTGATAAGCCGGAGAATTCCCGCAATAAGATATTGTTTGAAAACTTAACCCCATTACATGCGAATTCTCGCTTAACAATGGAGCGTGGTAACGGTTCTACTGAAGATATCACTGCGCGTGTCCTAGATTTGGCGTCGCCTGTGGGTTGTGGTCAACGCGGATTGATTGTTGCACCTCCGAAAGCAGGTAAGACGTTACTTTTGCAGAATATCGCGCAGTCGATAGCCGCAAATCATCCAGAGTGTCAATTGATGGTATTGTTGATAGACGAACGTCCTGAAGAAGTGACGGAGATGCAGCGGCTAGTGCAAGGTGAAGTGGTTGCTTCGACATTTGATGAGCCAGCAAGTCGTCACGTTCAAGTCGCAGAGATGGTCATCGAAAAAGCGAAACGTCTAGTTGAACACAAAAAAGATGTCGTCATTTTGCTTGATTCAATTACGAGATTGGCACGTGCATACAACACAGTTATTCCATCCTCAGGTAAAGTGCTTACTGGTGGTGTAGATGCCAACGCGCTGCACAAACCAAAACGGTTTTTCGGTGCAGCAAGAAACGTGGAAGAAGGTGGTAGTCTAACGATCATTGCCACAGCGTTAATTGATACTGGTTCTAAAATGGATGAAGTCATCTACGAAGAATTCAAGGGTACCGGTAATATGGAACTGCATTTGAATCGAAAAATTGCCGAGAAGCGTGTCTTCCCTGCCATCGATTTCAACCGTTCAGGCACTCGTCGTGAAGAGTTGTTAACAAGTCAGGAAGAGCTGCAAAAAATGTGGATATTGCGCAAGATTGTGCATGAAATGTCAGAAGTGGACGCAATGGAATTCCTTATCAGCAAACTCGCAATGACAAAAACCAACGACCAATTCTTCGAATCAATGCGCAGACAGAAAACCTAATAAACTCACTTCAATCCGATAACAGCTTATGCTGCTTGATCAATGTGTTGTAAATTTCACTGAAGTAGGCCTACAAGTAAAGTCTTGATTTAAATTGTAAATCTAAACATACCCAAATTGCAATCTACGTTCTTTTAACGTATTCCTAAATATAATTAGGAATAATTCTCATTCTTATCTAATCTTAATGAGTTTATATCAACATACGTAATGATTGAATTATCTAAGAATAGATCAGAGGACCTAATGAAAAAAATAACAATTACTGGCATTTCGATAGCGCTTGCTTTAAGCAGTTGCGATAAGACAATCGCTCAATCACTAGAACCCGACTCATCAGAGACGATAGATGACTTTGAAGTAATCACAGTGACCAGCTCACGTCGAAACGTCACAATTGATGAATTACCGCGATCAATCCGAGTTTTTGACGATGAATATGCATCTCTACTAACCCAAACCACTAGTGTGCAAGAGATATTGGGTAAATTAGTTCCAGGCATTGCACCGCCCGTTACCGAAGGCAGTGCTGCATCGATTACGCTTCGAGGCAGAGCCCCACTCTATTTGATCGATGGAGTTCCAATCGCCACTAATACTAACTTCAGTCGCTTTTTGGACAAATTCGATCCACAAACAATAGAGCGTGTAGAGGTGTCTTATGGTCCAACCTCTATTTACGGGTCTGGTGCTTCAGGTGGAGTAGTACAGTTTTTTACTAAGGATACAGCACCGGGCGATATTGAAGTTTCTGCTGGTGTTCAGGTTAGAACCTTCATAACTGATGAGGACGCATTTGACGGTGACGGCACTTCACCAAAAGTGAATATTTCTGCCAGAGGATCACTAACACAACAGTTGAGCTTTGTTGGGTTTGTTAGTTATGAAGAAGTGAACGGAGTATATCGCGCACAAGGCGACCTTTTGACAGGCCGTAGCGCTTTTGCTGATGACACGACGGTATTTGGAAAACTCAAATATGAATTTGACAAAGATAAAAATCTTACATTTACGATAAATAGCACAAAACTAGAGCCAAACGATCGATTCTTTGAACTTAGTACTATAGACGCAGGTGACGGAACGCTGATCGCAAGTGAAGCTCCAATCACGTTTTCATATGCGCAGCCACCAACTAACGAGTTTCTGTTTTATAGCATTAACTACGTTGACGAAGACTTTTATGGGGGGCTTCTGTCTACTCAGTTTTATTCCAGTGACTCTGAATTCCTAAATCCTGGTAGCGATATTCGAGCATTTAGGCAATCTGCCGGAGGACCGTTCCCGTCAGCTTGGCCAGGACTCTGGCAAACCGGGCGTCAGGTAGATGAACTGGGCATTAGGGGGCAGTATTCGCGCGATATGAGCGACCGGTTAGATTTGACAGTTGGATTTGATTATCAAGAGGCCGATGCAACCAGTTTACTGCCAATTTCAAGTGAAGATGATTTTGACCAGACGTTTTTCTATGATGCCGCTCGCTCAGATGTTCAACACCCGCCATTTACCATAGATACACTTGGATTATTTGTAGAAACTGGATATTACATTACTGATGATTTGAAATTAACCGCTGGTATTCGTTGGGATGAATTCGACTATGACATTATTGGGCCATACGATATCGTGTTCTTTTTCTTTGTTCCCCCTGGTGAACGACCTGGAGGTTCTGGTAGTGCAGATGGTACCTCGTTTAATCTTGGTTTTAACTATGATGTGACTGAGAGCGTCCAAATTTTTACTAACTATTCAGAGGGATTCACCGTTCCAGATTTAGCGTTTATACCGAATAATGTGTTGCCCGGTGTTTCCGTTTCCGATTCCAATTTGATAGAGCCAAGTTTTACAGATAGTTTCGAAGTAGGGTTGCGAGCATCTTTTGAGCAATTTTCGTTTTTGCTGGCTGCGTATTACTCCGAATCAGAGTTCGCAAGTATTGTCAGCATTGATGGAGAGACTGGTCTTGCGAATCGTACCCAATCACCTATTGAAATTACGGGTTTCGAGTTCTCCGGAGAATATGAGTTTAGTGATAACTTTTCCCTTGGTGGCAGTATTACCTATGTAGATGGTGAAATCGATCCTGACGGCGATGGTCCCGATGGTTTTATTGCACTTACAACCCAAGATAACCCGCCATTAAAAATCACCCTAGAGCCGAGTTATACCTTTGGTAGTAACATCGGAGTATTTGGTCAAATGCTATATGTTGCTGAACGTGATGATGCGTTTGAGGATGGGACGGACGCGAATCCTTCACAATCTTACACCTTGTTTGATGCAGGCATAAACTATGCGATTGATTGGGGGCAGTCTGACGGCGTGCTTTCACTGCAAGCATCCAATTTGTTCAACAAAGAATATGTCCCTGCGGGTGAGGCAACCTTTATTCCAGGCCGCATTTATGCAGGGCCTGGCCGTTCGTTGACACTTTCGTATCAACACACGTTCTAGTGATTCACATGAATCTACAAGACTTGTGCTTAGAATGAAATAACTCGCGCTCGATCATTGATTAATTTATAATCCTGCGCTTTCCTTATTGCTAGGAGCGCCGTGAAACGTTATCAGACGCTGCATTAGAGCGCACTGCTAGCTCATAAAACAGAGTAATACTATGTCACAAGTCGCTATTGTGATGGGCTCAACGTCAGATTGGCCCACGATGCAAGAAACAGCAAAAATGCTTGAACAGCTAGGCGTCACCTACAAGGCTGAAGTCGTTTCCGCGCACCGAACGCCAAACAAACTGGTGGCGTTTGCAGAATCAGCAGAAGCAAATGGCTTTCAAGTGATCATTGCGGGGGCTGGTGGAGCAGCACACTTACCCGGAATGATTGCGGCACATACGCACCTTCCCGTATTTGGGTGCCCCGTAAGATCAAGTCAACTCAATGGTATCGACAGCCTTTTATCGATTGTGCAAATGCCTAGGGGCGTTGCCGTCGGTACCCTTGCGATTGGTCCTTCAGGTGCCGCTAATGCAGGCTTACTTGCTGCGCAAGTTATTGCTTTAGGCAATCCAGACGTCAAGCAAAAGATTATTGCCTTTAGGCAGGAGCAGACAAACAAAGTGCTTGAAAATCAGCACTTGGAACTAGAATGAAACTGGTCGTCTTTGGTGCTGGGCAGCTAGCGCAAATGATGTACCTTTCTGCAGTACCACTGGGTGTTGAAGTGCAAGCGGTTGATGTCAAAAGTCGCAATGTCGTGCACCCCGTGACCAAACAAGAACTCAATATCAAGCTCGAAGACGCGTTTGATGAAGCGACAGCCATTACTGCTGAGTTCGAACACGTGCCTGAGGACTTGCTGCAACTGGCCGAAACCACGGGAAAGCTGCTACCGAGCAATGTCTCAATTTTAACCGGCGCTGACAGAATACGAGAGAAGCAGTTGCTTGAAAAGGCGAATGTTCCATCGGTAGACTATGTCATTATCGACGATATTAAAAAGTTGCATCATTGTATCGACGCTTTGGGTGAACGCATCATTCTAAAGGCAACGAGAGATGGTTATGATGGTTATGGCCAATGGCGTGTTGAAAATTCACAACAGCTGATTGCGTTGGAAGAACAGTTTGCGGCATTGGATTTGAAATCGGTACCTATTCTTGCTGAAAAGATGGTCGACTTCAATCGAGAGTTATCGGTCATTGGTGCGAGAAAGAAAAACGGTGAAACTCATGTTTTCAGTTTGGCAGAAAATCTTCATCATGAAGGGCAGCTGCATGTCAGCACTGCACCAGCGCCTAATTTGACTGACGACTTGCAATCATTGGCCGAGCAAATCTTCGACAAGATCGCGATGACGTTGGATTACGTAGGTGTATTGGCCGTTGAATTATTTCACATTGACGGGCAGCTTATTGTCAATGAAATAGCACCACGGGTTCACAATTCTGGGCATTGGACACAAAATGGCGCAGAAACATCGCAATTCGAGCAACACGTTAGAGCAGTGCTCAATCTTCCGCTCGGTGATTCACAGGTCAACAAACCTACAGTAATGTTAAATATTATTGGTTGCACGTCGTTTAAACGTGAACTAATTAGCATTCCTGGTTGTCATCTACATTGGTATGGGAAATCTGTGCGTGAAAAGCGCAAGATGGGGCATATCAACGTTACGGCAGATAGTTTTGCTGAGCTCGGTGAAAAGCTGGAAAAACTGACAACGTTTTTGCCGATGGATTATTTTCCTAAACTGCAAACGCATATTGCCCGCCTAAGAACACTTTAGAAGAGAGGAACTTCTATTAATGTTAAAGCATCGGTTATCGACTTATGGATTAGCAACGCTTTTTTTCCTATTTATCGTACTTTCCCTATCTGTATCTTTCAAAGTCACGGCCTCTGACAATGGCGTTGAAATAAGCGATGCTTGGGCAAGAGCGACGTTTGCAACGGCAAAAACTGGCGCAGGGTATTTTAAAATTACTAATAATGGTGAAAAATCAATTGCCTTAATATCTGCATCAGTGTCGGAAACTGTGGCAACCATGGTTGAACTTCATGAAACAGTAATGGCCGACGGCATGATGCAAATGCGTGAACTCGAAGACGGGATACCAATCGCCGTGGGAGAAACCGTGGTATTTCAACCTGGTGGTAGGCACTTGATGTTTTTAGGTTTGAGTCAAGGGCTTACTGCGGATACAGCATTTGATGTAACGCTTTCATTTTCTGACGAGACAGTGATGCAGGTGAATTTTGTAGTTAAGGACATGCGTTAGAACCGAAACGGTTTCCGTTTGTGTCAGATAATAATAAGGGGAAATATAGCCTTTACGACCACCAGTGTGGTTGACCCAACTTGCCACTACTGACGTAAGAACAAATAACACAA
>JBCDMA010000065.1:0-14874 GCA_038744645.1 Pseudomonadota bacterium
CCCATATGATGAAGGTATTTGCAGGCTTATAACTTAATCTAGAGACGCTATCATGCTCATTCCGTCATCACATGCCTTGCGGTATGACGAACCAAACAAATTCAAGTGATTTAGATTGTGATATAGATTAAAGATTTGTTTTTTTACGGGGTAATGTTCTGACAGCGGCGCGTATTCGTTGTAGTGCTCATAAAACACCTTGGAAAATCCACCAAATAGCTCGGTCATTGCGATATCGACCTCTCTATCACCCCAATAAACGGCGGGGTCAATTAACCATACACCTTCGTTATCGCTAAAAAGCGCATTGCCTTGCCAAAGATCACCGTGCACTAAACTAGGACCATTGCATGTTGCATCTAGAAATTCCTCTACGCTCTGTTTGTGCTTACTAAGCACGAATTTATAGTCTTCTCTAAGCTGCTGGTCTGCCACTTTTGACACTTGAAACAAAAGACGATGTTCAACGAAGAATTTTCCCCAATCATTTGTGATGATGTTGGGTTGAACCGATGCGCCGATGAAATTTGGCTGATGCCAACCATAGCGCGCTTGTTTAACTAAATGAAGCTGAGCTAGTCCTTTAGCGAGTTTGATGTGGTGTGTGGGTGTTGAGCGAATCTGCTGAATATGTTCAAGTGACAGCGTCGTTTGTGAATGCGCCACGACTTTCGGTATCTTTAGTTCGTTAATAACATGCGTCGCAAGTGTCTCAGAAAGTGCATTAAGTCCATCAACTTCGCAGGTGATCGCCTCCGGCGTTGCGACTTGTTTTGTAAATACCTTGCCTTCGGATCTCATCTTTAACCTTCTGCTTAACCCTTATTCAACACTTGTTACTGACGTCTCTGACGAGGGAACTATTGGTGCTAATCGCTCGTATTGACATAGTATAATCAAAACGCTGCTGTTTTATTTGTCGGATATATATGCATACCGTGTAGAGACATATTGGTTTTTACCATTTGAGTGAGAGGATTAGATAAAGAAACAATTATGATTTTTGTAATATTGATTTCTCTTTTTCTATTTATTGTTATTTTTCCAAGCTTTTGGGTGAAGCGAATTATCGAGAAATACACTGAAGAACTTCCCAACCTCCAAGGCACAGGAGGTGAACTTGCGCAACATCTAATTCAACGGTTTAAACTCAAAGCATCATTGGAATCTACTGAAACAGGGGATCATTATGACCCTTCGTCCAAAACCGTGCGACTTAGCCCTCAGTTCATGGAGGGACGCTCTCTCAGCGCAGTTGCGATAGCAGCTCACGAAGTCGGCCATGCCGTGCAGCATCATGAAGGGCACAGCCTATTAAGACTGCGCACGCAACTCGCTCAGCTAGCACTATCAGCAGAACGCGCGGGCAGTATTGCCTTTGTTATTATGCCTATCATTGCCTTGGTGACGCGATCACCCGGCGTTGGCTTTGCCATGTTAGCGCTTGGTGTAGTAAGTATGTTATTGGGTGTAATTGTCCACCTTGTTACTTTACCGGTAGAAATAGATGCAAGCTTTAATAAGGCGCTTCCTATTTTGGAAGACGGTCAGTATTTGAACCCAGAGCAGCTGGCGATCGCGAAAAAGATACTATTGGCTGCAGCCTTAACTTATGTTGCCGGTGCACTTGTATCTATTGTAAACGTATGGCGTTGGTTGTATTTATTGCGAATGCGTTAGTGCGCTATTGTTTTTTTGATTACAGGGATAAGTGAATTGATCATATGGTGACTGGATAGTCACCGCGACGGTGCCCAAAGTAAGGCGAAAACGAAGCGGTGAATTTTGTATGAAGGATTGTCAAACTAGATCGGGTAGACCCTTATTCGTTACCGCCTTCTTCCTCTACTTTTTCGACTTCTTCTTCAGCTTTTTCCATTAAGCCAGAAAGCGCGCTTTTGCCTTCTTCAATCTTGTCTGAAGCGGCTTCAGTAACATCACCAACAACTGACTCTGTGCCTTCAACAACGTCACTTACGGTCTCTTCTGCGCCTTCAACAACACCGCCTACAGTCTCTTCCGCACCTTCGACAACTCCGCCGACAGTTTCAGTTGCACTATCAACCAATGCTTCGGTCCCGCTGGCAATTCCTTCAGTTGTTTCAGTCACTGCGTCGGTAGCAGATTCTAGTGTTGATTTCGCAGCGTCTTCCGCTTGCTCAACAGCTTCTTCCACTTGTTCTTTGTCCTCTTTAGCACAAGCATTTGTTAGCGCTACCGCCGTTGCTAGTAGAGAAATTTTAAATATTGACTTCATTGTCTAGGTCCTTGTTTCATTATAATTAGGTGAATTATACACAAAATTGAAAATAAGCGTGTTATAAACTGCACAACAGAGGTGCAGAGATCATATTTTCAAAAAAGTCATCGTTGAAAAATGGCCTCTCAAGCTGATTTTTCGCGCGTACGCAAGTGCGCTCAACACGGTTATTAATACGCGATTTCCACGTGCTACATACTGTATTTATTCTCGATTAAGTTATTTTTTCGCACACCTTCAACCGCAGCACCATAACTATCCCTCACATACTTATTTGATATAAAAGCTGGAACGGGCTAATCCCGAGGGAATCTCTATGTATCCAATAAAAAGACCGCTTACAAACTACTTTAGACCGACACGCTCTTCCACTATAGCCAGCGTAAGCGCGCTGGTGCTTTTACTCAACTCATCCATCGCCAATGCCGACAGCCTATCCCAAGCAAAACGAATACATGACCGCCTCGCAGGTGTACCTGCGACGGATAGCGTCCTATCAGAAATGGCATCGCTAATAGATGCAGGGCAGCCTCTTGATGCCGCTGATATTGCGATGGACAACGCAAACTTTTACAACGTAACACTGAAGAACTGGATAACGCCGTGGACCAATGAAGATTCAGACATATTTGTGCCGCTAAATGACTATACAGCGACAGTCATTGGCATTGTTCGAGATGATGTTGACTTCAGACAGATTTTAAGCGGTGATATTTTATATGTTGCCCAAGGCGTAAATGGCATTCCTGCCTATTCCACAACAAATAACAATCACTATGAAAGTCTTGAAAACAATGGCGTAGACCTATCTGCCTCACTTGTGCAAACCACACAATCTTCAATAACAGGCTTGCCCGCTTATGCAACGGCGGGTGTGATGACATCTCGCGCAGCGGCTAAATCTTTTTTCATCGATGGCACCAATCGCGCAATGCTTCGATTCACTCTTATCAATCACCTTTGCACCGATCTAGAAGCACTAAAAGATACCAGTCGTCCACCTGATCGGATTCGTCAAGATTTGAGCAGAAGCCCAGGTGGTGACTCGAGAATTTTTGCCAACTCATGTGTCGGCTGTCATAGCGGCATGGATCCTCTTGCGCAGGCTTTTGCTTACTACAACTACGAGTATACCGCAGAAGACGGCAGCGATGGCCGTATTGCATACAATAGCGAAGGCATGGTTGACGAGCGCACCGGGTCAAGAGTGACGTTCAAACACCGCATAAATGAAAACAACTTTATCGGTGGATTCATCATTGAAGATGACCGATGGGATAACTACTGGAGAGAAGGGATCAATCAAACGCTAGGTTGGTCTGAGCAATTGGCGGGATATGGCTATGGTGCTAAAAGCATGGGCGAAGAACTTGCCAGCAGCAGAAAATTTGCGCAATGCCAAGTTACTAAAGTGTTTGAAAATGTCTGTTTGCGTTCACCTCAAGACACGGCAGATAGAACCACTGTCGATGACATTACGCAGGACTTCATGCAAAACGGCTATTTAATGAAACCCGTATTTGCTGCTACTGCAAACTATTGTAAGGGAGAATAATCATGCTTAACATTACAAAACTGCATGTCAAAACTCCTCTCATATGCACTGTGTTATTAGGCCTTATTGGTTGTGGCGGAGGTGAGACAGATGTTCAGTCTTTGCCGCTTCCTCCAGTTGATGTTCAACCGGTCGAAACCTACTCTGGTCCTGCCCCACGCAACGATGACGTTCAAAACTTCAAGCTCAATGTATGGGATAACCTTGCTGATGCATCACGATGTGGTGGCTGTCACGTGCAAGGCAATCAAGCGCCTTTCTTCGTTCGAAACGACGATATCAATGAGGCATATACCATCACTAATACATTGGTAAACAGAGACGACCCTGCGCAGTCACAGTTGATCACTAAAGTTGCAGGCGGACATAACTGCTGGGCCGGTTCAATTTCTGCTTGTACCGGTAATATGGAAACCTGGATAGAATCGTGGTTAAGCGTCGACCAAGAAGCAAATACAATAGTGCTCGAAGCCCCTACACCCAGAGCCGTTGGCGCGAATAAGAACTTTCCAGAAAGTCCGGATTTATTCGCGCAAAACGTGCATTCTCTAATGGAAACCTATTGTAGCGAATGCCACTCAAGCGGCGCTGCCATTCCTATTTCACCTTACATTGGCAGCAGCGATGTGAGCGAAGCCTATCTAGCCTCAATATCTAAACTCAATCTTGATTTTCCCGCAGATTCTCGGGTAGTAGTGCGGCTAAGAGATGAATTCCACGGTTGTTGGGATGATTGTCAATCAAATGCTTTAGAGCTTGCAAATGCAATCGAAACGATGGCTGATGCGATTCCCAATACCCAGCTTGATGCAAACCTCGTTGCGTCAGATGCCACTTCATTATATGAAGGTGTTCTTGCCAGTGGAGGCGGTCGTTTTGAAACCAATGTGGTTGCCAAGTGGGAATTCCAAACCGGGTTTGGCAACATTGCTTACGATACTAGCGGTGTATCACCTCTACTGGATCTTACCATCTCCGGTGACTTTGACTGGGTTGGCGGCTGGGGCATTCAGTTGCGCGGAGGTAAAGCGCAAGGTTCTACTTCTAACAGTCGAAAACTGCACGATTTACTAACAGCAACTGGCGAGTTCTCAATTGAAGCTTGGGTAGCACCAGCGAACGTCACGCAGGAAGGGCCGGCGCGGATCATCTCTTATTCAGGTGGCGATGATAGACGCAACTTTATGCTAGGACAGACACTGTACAACTACGATTTTCTTGTCCGAAATGACAACACTGATGCCAACGGTGAGCCTTCATTGAGCACACTTGACGCTGATGAAGATTTGCAAGCAGCACTTCAGCATGTGGTGGTTAACTATGACGGTGTTAACGGACGACAGATTTTTATTAATGGCGAATTCACTGACGATACAGATGACATAGAGGCCACCTTACTTGGGGATTGGGATGATAGTTTCGCTTTTGTCATCGGCAGCGAAGTGAGCGGCAGATTCCCGTTCGAAGGCACAGTTCGCATGGTTGCTATTCACAACCGGACGCTGACGCAAGAACAAATTGTTAGCAACTTTGATGCAGGCATTGGACAGCGTTTTTATGTCATGTTTGGTGTTTCAGACATAGTCTCGCAACCAGAAACATTTGTCGTATTTGAAGTGAGTCAGTTCGATAGCTACAGCTATCTCTTCAATCAACCCTTTATGATTAGCCTTGACTCGTCTGTTGACGTTAGTGAGTTGTCACTCTCAGGAATGCGCATCGGCATCAATGGTCGAGAAGAAGAGTCTGGACAAGTCTTTGCGACATTGGATTTAGCCGCCATTGACAGTCAAACAAACGACTTGGGTGGACGCATGCTTTCTCGCCAAGCGACTATCATTCCCGTGCAAAAGGGACCGGAGTTAGATGAGTTTTTCTTAACCTTTGATGAAATCAACAACTTGTCATCGGTGCGGATTGCGGCAGAAGCGCCAGTCACCGCAGCACCTGTTGATCTAGAAGCGCAAAGTGAAATCGGCATCCGAGATTTTGCAGAAATCAATGCCAGTATGGCCGCATTGACCGATGTTAACCCACAGCAAACTGATGTGCTTGCAACCTATAATACATTGCGCCAACAGCTTCCTACCGTGACGCGAATAGGCAGTTTCCTAACAGCAAACCAAATGGCGATAACTCAAATGTCCATTAAGTACTGCGATGCGTTAGTAGAAAACAATCAGTTACGCGTTAGCTATTTTCCATCAATGGATTTTTCACACAATGCAAACAATGGCTTCGATCAGTCAATTAAAGACGCAATCGTTCAGCCCATTTTGCAGCGAATGCTAGGTGACCAAATAGTAACGCAACCAGACTCAACGAATGTTGCAAATGAGTTGAATACTTTAATTGATAGGCTGAGCGCCTGTTCATCAAACAATTCTTGCGCAGCAAACACCACAACCAATGTGGTGAAAGCGACATGCGCAGCGGTGCTAGGTAGCGCTTCGGTGACCTTGCAGTAGGAGTAATTTAAAATGAAAAAAACATACAGTTTTGCTACGTCGTTTAACAAAGCGCGTAAATCTCGTATCCCGAAAGTGCATGGCAAAGATGAACCTCTGATTCTGGAAGGCCATGGTAAGCCTATGACGCGAAGAGAATTCATTTCGAATGGATTTTGCACAGGTGCAGGTGTGGCAATGGGCGCATCAGCGCTAGGTTTATTTTCAAGCCCTCGCAAAGCGCTTGCTAGCCTTTCTCCGGATCTTGAATCGCTCAAACAAACTTGCGGCATAGATACACTCGGTGCTGGGAAAATTCCTTTTATTGCATTTGACTTGGCTGGCGGAGCCAATGTAGCTGGCTCAAATGTGCTGATTGGTGGACGTGGTGGACAACTCGATTTTATCAGCACGCAAGGCTATTCAAGACAAGGCCTTCCCGCTGATATGGTGCCATCTGTTGCAAATCCAGACACCGGGTTATCTGATTTTATCAATCAAGAATTGGGGTTGGCTTTTCACTCTGATAGCGCTTTTTTGCGAGGTATGCTGGAAAAAGTATCCGTCACCAACCGCGCGAATATCAATGGTGCAGTGATCCCGGCGCGATCTGAAAACGATACTGGCAATAACCCACACAGTCCATTATATGGCATAAACAAAGCGGGTGCTGACGGTTCGTTATTGACTTTGATAGGTTCGCGAAGTTCAGATTCTGGCGCCAATTCAATGGCCCCGATCACAATGATTGAAGAGAGTAAACGACCGACGAAAATCGACCGTCCGTCGGATGTTACCGGCCTTGTAGATACAGGCGATTTAGTTGGTCTGTTGAGCCAAGAAGACTCTGTCGCTGTGATGGAATCCATACAACGCATCA
Source organism: Pseudomonadota bacterium (assembly GCA_038744645.1). Classification (GTDB taxonomy): domain Bacteria; phylum Pseudomonadota; class Gammaproteobacteria; order Enterobacterales; family Alteromonadaceae; genus Glaciecola. The sequence continues at coordinate 7,143 of JBCDMA010000065.1, forward strand.
GCGACATGAAACTGAATCGCGTTGATACCGGGATTAGCTCTGATGATGTGGTAAAAGACCTTGTCAGATGTGGTTATGTTAAAAGTGCTGATATCACCGATAGATTCGGTGACCCAAGTACGCTCGATCCGGCACTTGATCCGGAAATCGTCGGTGAAGGTGGTATTTTTACGCAAGAGGAGTTTGATGGCGATAATGAGTTTCGAAAAACCGCGTCTGTCATGAAACTCGTCGTTAATGGCTTTGCTGGTGCTGGCAGTATTACCATGGGTGGATACGATTATCACACTGGGAACCGGTCAACAGGCGAAACTAGGGACTTCCGCGCAGGTCGATGCATGGGCGCTTGTCTCGAATATGCTGCGCGCGTAGGTGTGCCTCTTATGATGTACGTGTACAGCGATGGCTCGCTTACGAGTAATGGCATGATTGATGATTCAGTAGAAGGAAGAGGCAAGGGTGTGTGGACAGGGGATAATTCCTCAACCGCAGGTGCGTTTTTCCTTGTGTATAACCCTGGCGGACCCGCTCAACTCATGGGTGCTGACGCCATTGAACAAGCGCAACATCAGCAGATTGGATTCATGCGAAGAGATGGCTCAGTCGAAACGGCATCATCGCCGGCTGCAAACAATGTGAATTTGTTGGTCGAAACAGTTGTACTTAACTATCTGGCTTTGCATGGCGAACAAGGACGATTGGCAGAAATAATGCCCAATCACGGTCTCGGCAACGCTGCATTGATGGATTCTCTGACGGCATTTCAACCTATTGTTAACGGGCGGATTTAACCTCCGCCTATTCCTATCGTCTTTTGGCAATGTTTATGCGCTTTTTGCCGATATAAACATTGCCATTATTAAACGCCAAATCTATTGGTAGTGAGACGATAAATGAATCTAGATCCTGCGCTTTTCAGCATACTGCAATGCCCTAAAACGGGTGAAGAACTGGCGTTTCGCGAAAATCAGCTGGTGTCTACTTTGTCCAATGAACATTATCCACTGATGAACGGCATTCCCTGGTTGCATCCCAACCCTCTGCATTCGATGGTAGACTGGAGCGTCAAACTCAATCATTTTCACAAAGTATTAGGGCAGGAGATAAGTGATTTAGAAAAGCAGTTGCAAAATGTCCAAGGAGCGACGAAAGAACGATTGCGTAGATTGTATGAAGGAAAAAAGCAGTTTTTAATCCAGGTCACTGAACTGATTTCACCCGTTGTTACCGCTAAGGTAGCTAGCAAACCCATCTATGATGCACTGAGTGATCGCGCGCCAAATACGCAAAACTTATTAAGCTACGAAGCGAATCTATATCGCGATTGGGTATGGGGAAATGAAGAGAATGAAATAAGTTGTCGCTTCATAACGGAGATACTTGAAGATAACGCGATTGGCAATATGCTCGTTGTTGGCGCAGGTGCTTGCAGACTCGCCTATGATTTGCACCTGGCATTAAATCCAACCATGACAATCGCGAACGATATAAATCCACTCCTGCTTTTTTCTGCGCAAGATATCCTCTTTGGTGATGGCCTTGAAATCGTAGAGTTTCCTATGCAGCCTCGTTTGGCTGAACATGTTGCTGTGCATCACGCGATACCGTCAGTGGCAACGCCAAACAACTTTCACCTTTTGTTTTCTGACGCTGCGAAGCCCGCGTTAAAAGTAAAGAGCATACAAACGCTTGTAACGCCTTGGGTAATTGATATCCAGCCATTTGAGCTTGGTTTGTTTTTACGTTCATTAAATCACTATCTGGATATCGGCAGCACTTGGGTCAATTTTGGTAGTTTGGTATTCAGTCAGGGAAGGGACACACTTTGTTATTCACATGAAGAGGTTGAATCTATTGCAACGGAATGTGGCTTTTCTATCGAGCGCATTGAACAAAAGGAAATGCCCTATTTGAAGTCGCCCTACAACGCTGGATGGCGTGTAGAACACATTTGGTGCTGGCGAGCCAGAAAGATAAGCAATGTTGAACCCGTCAACAATCTGCAGCACTTACCCAATTGGATTATCGATGCAAACGCGGCAGTTCCTTTATCGAATGAGATTAAAAGCGCGCACTTCTCGCATAAAACATATTCAGAAATACTAAGCCTAAACGATGGTAAGCACTCACTTACTCAAATGGGTAAAAAGCTGGCAAGGAAGAAAAACATGGACGAACAGGAAACAATCGCCATGCTCAAAACCTTTTATATGAAGGTATTGCATTTAAAATAAGTGCGGGTTTTAAATAATAACAAATGAACAGCTTTAGTATGGAATAGGAACATGATTAATGGCAACTACGAAATGTCTCTGCTCGGATTTCAGCCATCTGAAAAACGAAATTTCCGCTATTATCTTCACTCAAAATGGAAGGTCTAATCCGAATTCCTCTTATTTTCATTGGTTCTTGAAACTTGATTTGTGATGAAAAAATGCGGTAGCGACCATCGGCAGAGTGGATGCGCTTAGGTTGAATACTAATCCGGCCGTGATACTTCCAAGGGGTTGTTTTTGAGTCTGTTAGCCAAATGTCGTACTCTTTCGGGAAAGCAATTGGTTGCTCGTTCCCATTCTCTGAATTTATTGTTGGATGCAGGGATATCGATTTAATAATTTCGGCTTTGTCAGACCACACCTCCACCTGATTCCCAGACGTATTCTTTTTGTCTGATCCGTGGCTCGAATAATTTGAAGCTAGGTCGCCATCGATGAGGTTGTTGGCGGATATGAGCTTACTATTCGTTTTTGCTTGCACGAAGGTTACCATCGGTTTATCACCGCTCAGTATACACTCTCCTTTTCGTTTAACATTCATCCAGCTTATAAATAAATCCCATCTTGCATGAGACCTATCGCCATACTTCCGATTACCGTACACTCTATTTGTATAACTCGTATCAATTGGCGCACCGTAACCTAGCATTGTCAAGTTCGAATCATCTAAGTCAACAATGTTCTCGTGCAATAGATTTCCAGATGGATCACTCGATACTCCAATGTTACTTGCGTAATCGGGGAAACAATTGTTGTGATTGCAAACCAACTCAGCAGATGACCAACTCAAACCGTTATCATAAGAATATCTTCGCCAAAGAGCTGATTCAGGTCGGTGTGCTTTTTCGATGAAGAAAAAAACAAAACGATTGTTTTCTAAATCATACTTGATTGAAGGTGAGTCTCCGATAATGCCTGTGTACTCCCTTTTGCCAAGTGCATAAGGCTTGCCTTTCGATGTCACCTTATAAATTTTACTGTATTTGCCTTCGACATCTCCTCCTTGAATATCTTGCTTTGTTAAAGCTTCGTCTAGTGAGTCATCCCTAAACCATAGATGAATATTCTCTCCATCATAATAAACAGCTGTTTGACCAGCACCATACTCACCATTCTTCTTGTTATTTAGCGGCTCAATAATTGGAAACGGGACCGCTTTGCTATCGTAACTCCACGGATCATCATCAGCATTTGTATATATTTGCCATCTCTTTTTCCCTTTGTAAGGGTCACCACTTATGGAATCCGCTCTTGCTAAGAAAACCAGTGTTTTAAATGGTTGACCTTTTCTGTCTCGATAAGAACCGCTTAAGTACATGTACCATTTTTTATCTTTTTCATGATAAATGACAGAAGGGTCACAATACTGAAAGTGATATTTTTTAGAAGTATTTGTGGAATGCAAAATAGTGACAGGCTCTGACCAAGTTTTACCTTTGTTATGCGAACGAGAATATCGTATTCCATCAGCTCCTGATTCTAACGTATTTCCGCAATACAAAAGATGATAAACACCATCTTTCGTCTTGATTATTTCAGGTGCATACGCGTAATGCAGTCTTTTATTCTGATCTTGAGTTGCAACTGCCTTGATATGCATTCCCTTGGCTAGTTTTCCGCGCTTATAGATCAAAGAAGATGATTGCAGTTGGTGAAAGGGTTCATTTACTTCTAAATCTTGTTCATTGTGTATAGAGCTAGAAACACAGCTCGCTGTTCCAACTATTGATATGACTACTAACAGAGATTTTAGAATAGAAATCTTTTGTTCAGAAAAGAGGTACATGCACAGATGCTCTTAAATCGACGTCTAGTAATCTCGTATTCTAGCTCTTTACAAACTTCTGACACAATCAGCCTTTTAGCAATCATTCCGCTTCGTTTTTAACTGGCTAAGGGAAGCAATCAATAAAGTCAGCAAAAGGTGCTACTCTATCTATAGATATAGACAAATTACTATAAACGGCACTGCCGAGATTTTCGCTATCGCATAAACCACAATGAACATTTGGGCCGCTGATAAAACAGATGATATTAAAACGATGCTTATCAACTTAGCTTCTGAGCTTGAGCATGGCCAGTTTTGTATTGATCTCAGCGATCAATGGGTGAAAACTGGCGTCTACATCTCTCGAAAAGACGCGCCTGATTTGCGCGCCTACGTATATACGACAGGGCAAGATGCGAAGTGTTTTGGGATAGATTTGGAATATCCCTCGCAAAATAACCCGAATAATCTGTTGCAGTCACACGAAAATGTAACCTATGCGTTTTTAAAAGATGTGCTTTGTACGCATTTAAATTTGACCTAATTCCATATTAATTCGTGTACCAGGTCAATTAGCGCTAGACTGAGCTCAACTTCTTAGTACAAGGCAATTCGTACGCATTGGCAAGCTAAGTAAAACACAGTGAATGCTTTATTCTTCATCAGTCTTCTTCAATGATGCTCTTCGCGATGTCATAAAACGTAAGACCTCCGATTTCACCATAGGGATCAAGCTCTTTCAGCTTTTCTAAAGGCCACAGCGCAGCAGTCACCTTTTCACTACGCAGACGAATAACACCCAGTGCTTTTAGCGTAAACAAATAGAATCTGGCAGCTGAGTTTTCTGCTAACCAATCCGTACTTTTTACGTTGAGTTTGCGATAGTTTCTATCAAATCCACCATTAGCTGCTGATACCTTAAGCGCATGTATTGCCGCGACCTCTGCTTTACGCCATTGTCCCGTTCGAAAATAAAATTTATACAGCGCTATGTGGGCGTCCATATTGTCACTAAAACGATTTACTGCTTGAAGCAACAACTCCGTTTTGGCTTGATTGTCTTCACTACCATTCGCTCGAAGGAGCAACGACCTTAACGGGGATGGTGTACTATCCGAAAAAAATTCTATGTCCGTATCGCTAAAAGCTAATACATTGTCTTGCATGTTAGTCTTTCCATTTGAGATGCTCGTGAACTTGCACTGTCAAGTTTATTGCCCTGTTTATCGCCTTAGTTATCGCCTTAGTTATCGTCTTAATTGTGGCCATATTGAAGGACCTTATACAGTGTCCTCTTCGTATGCCAATTGTTCCGCTGACATCCCTCTAAAGACGCTGCATTTTTTAAACACTGCCATCGTAGGTTCTACTGATTTGTGACCACAGTATTTTGATGTCAACTTGGCTAACCCTTTGATATCTCTACCACTAGCTTGTGGATACTGGTCTGCAAGCGCTTTGATGAGACTGTCGGATAATTTGAGATTGAATTGATTTGACATTACCGTCCATATCCGCCTGCGATCATCAGTATTTGGTGGGTAGTAGCGGATCATTGCAATACACCTTGAAACAATCGCTTCATCAATATCAGCGACACGATTGGTAGTAAGAAAAAGCAACCCATTAAAATACTCTAATACCCGCAAGAAAACGCCAACGACGGCGTTGGCAGCAATGTTATCGTCACGGCGTTTAATGTACACGTCTGCTTCGTCAATCAACATCACTGCACCCCAGCGTTGAGCGCGGGTTAGTGCATTTTTTAGGGCGACTTCCATTTCGGCGACGCTCAGACCAAGCTGTCCAGAATGCACTCGATATAAGGGACGCTGTATGATTTCAGAATAAACTTCCGCTGTGAGTGTTTTCCCAACGCCTGCGGGACCGGCGCATAGCACCGTGGTCCCGCCAGATTTCCCTTCGACAATATCATCCATCAATACGTCCATTTCGGCCGTCAGTATATCGATAAGATCTGTCTGCTCCGGCGGGAGAATAAGTTTGTCTTTCAAATCTGGCTTGTATGCATAAGGTTTCATATCGTCAACATGTACCCAGACATGTTGATGAAGCTCCAGATGAAACATGAATACATAGCCATGCACGGGTAATTCAGAAAATAAATTTGGCGTTAGTGTGCCTTGCAATCTTTCAATGGCATTTTCGACTTTCTCATCGTATCTCGCGCTTCTGCCGGCCTTTTTTAAATATTTACTGAACGGATCACCTGAGGAATCAATGCCGAGCGTGCGTTCCTTTAACAAGTCTTCGTCGTTGACAAGTCGCGCCCACTCACCGGCACTGGAAAGAACAATAATACTTTTTCTGGTCCAGTCCTTGTTGCGATGCGTGGCATTTGGATCGTCAGCAATGATACCTGTTCCCTTAGCTGAGAACTGTTTGCTATATTCACCTCTCCATTCAAAATAGCGCTCCGTAGACGCCTCATAGGCCGCAGTTAATGCGCGCGTTTCTTTCAGAAAGCCTTTTTGAATGAGTATTTCGCCAATGGTTTTACCAATACTGTCTCGCTCCGTGATGAGCAAGGTCACCGTATCGACTTTTGCCATAGTATTGGCTTTTATATCTAAAAAGATCTTTCCTGTCTCGTCATCATTAGGTGGCGTGAAATCGATTCTAGAGACCAGATAGGGTAGGGGTCTGCCAGCAGAATTGAATTTGTACAACCACCCATTGATGCAATCGTTAACAAGTAGATTGGCCAACGCTAGAAATACGTGTTCCAGTTGACCTTCTTCGAATTTGGTTTCTGTTGCCACGAACACATCATAGACCGCGGCTATTTGGCTTGTTTGAAGCGCGGTGCTGTTTTCGTCTTTTTCATACAGCTGCCGTAAATGCGCAAGCTGATCTGAGGTCAGCGACTGTAGCGATACTTCGGCTCTTTGGCCGAATTTTAGTTGTTTTTGCAGGTGGGACAATTCTGGAAATTTTACCGCTAATTCATTGATATAATTACCACCAACTACCATTTTCATGTTCTATTCTTCCATTACATATTCGTCACAAAACTGTGACTTTTGAATTGAGCTGGTCTAGCTCCTCAATTTCCTTGGTAAGACACTTTCACTGCGCAATCGGGCTTTAAACGCTTTCATAACCGGCCGTGAGATTTGCGTTTCAGCTAGCACCCTTTTTTCATAAATTTGCTCAATGAGTGATGACTTGCAGTTTGGCATGCTATTGCGCGCCGTCGCTATCATTGCATGGTACTCATTGTTTAGGTGTGCTCCTTTTTTATCCTTAGTCGCATCGTAGAGCGCGGTCATGATTCGCGACTCGTTTTCATTCATCTTGCATTTTCCGTCAAGGATCTTAAGCATCACTGCCGTTACGCAGTCGATTTCAGCAAGATTCAATGCTGAATGCATCACCCATGCAGAAGGCGAAATCAGCGCACTCATTCAGCTAACCTTGTCTCTAGCTCTGCGTTTCTCAAGGTCAAGACACAGCTGCTCTTCTTCATCTACGTGCATTTCATCCCTCAGCACTAAATAGGTTTTGATTGCATCCATTGGCAAAGTCTCTACTGTTGTTAACAAGGTCGTGTTTCGGCTTCTTAGGTTGTCGATGACACCGTTACCCGCAGAGGCTGCAAGCGCAACGTCTACCTGATGCAATGGATGTTGACTGCTTTCAGAAAAATTCACATGAAATTCATGCA
>JBCDMA010000066.1:0-14729 GCA_038744645.1 Pseudomonadota bacterium
CGTTGGTCCAACACGGGTTTGATTCAGGACAGAGCGCAACGCTCAAAAACGGCGAAATTAAATCTCTGAAGAAATCAAATGTAGGGCTGTCTATTCCCGAGTATGTCAAACCTGAAAAGGGAAAAAATCTATTTCCATTGGGTACGATTATTAGGCTATTTGCTAAATCAGCTGAGGAGCTTGAGCAACTCAACCTGATTCAATGGCTGCTGCGGTACGAAGACTATGCACAGGTTAAGAGTATTAAACCCGTTCCGGATAACACTAAACATGCATACTTCTTCAGAGTACGGAAAAAAGGTAAAGTTAGAATAGAGAAAAAAACTCGTCAGATGGCAGCATCTAAAGCTGATGAAACCGGAGAACCATTAGAGAAGTGGTTGCAACACTTTTCTGCCACTGCGCCGTCAGGTGAAGATGAGATGCCTTATGTAACCAGCTTTAGCTTATCTGGTGGGCAATCGCCCAGTTCAGGCTTTCCATTGTTTATTGATATGCGGGTAATTGATTTTCCTGTAGAAGGCAGTTTTAACGGATATGGACTTAATAATAATGTAGATAAAGTAAAAGCTACTGTGCCTTGGTTTATTTAACCCTTTATTTTGCTCTTTAAAAATTCATAATTAAAACAATGGTTTGCAGGCGCTCTAAGAAAGAAGGTAGCTTTAACCACTCTAACGCAAATGATTGTAAAACATAATATTTTTTGAAATACTTATTGTTCACTGCCGCACAGGCAGCTTAGAAAAAGCTGAAATGCAAAAGAACGCGAGGCTTGAAGTTCACTGCCGCACAGGCAGCTTAGAAATGACGACTTTTTGACCTGGCTTAAATCAACCGGTTCACTGCCGCACAGGCAGCTTAGAAAAAGAAAAAATTGATTTATACGACGAACTCCAAGTTCACTGCCGCACAGGCAGCTTAGAAACAACTCAAAAACCCGTCAAGCTTTACCAGTGGGTTCACTGCCGCACAGGCAGCTTAGAAATTTTTCTATAGCGACTGTGTTGCCTTTTTCATGTTCACTGCCGCACAGGCAGCTTAGAAATGAGTTAAATGTTGTTGGTGATTTAAATATGGGTTCACTGCCGCACAGGCAGCTTAGAAATAGCTCATGCGTATTCGATAATGAGGTTATTTGTTCACTGCCGCACAGGCAGCTTAGAAAATTTGTTAGCACTAAGATACATTTGACCTAGAGTTCACTGCCGCACAGGCAGCTTAGAAATGATACAGAATACTCTATTCGTATTACCGCTAGTTCACTGCCGCACAGGCAGCTTAGAAAATCTGCCGACAGATAACATGATTTTCCCTTTTGTTCACTGCCGCACAGGCAGCTTAGAAAATTCCGATAAGTGACGGTGAAGGGCATTTAAGGTTCACTGCCGCACAGGCAGCTTAGAAAGCTTTCGTGTTGGCTTGTTGGGCAAGCACAAAGTTCACTGCCGCACAGGCAGCTTAGAAAGCTAGTAGCATTTGAGTAAGGTAGGGTCATTCGTTCACTGCCGCACAGGCAGCTTAGAAATGATGTAAAAAACTGCACCGTAAGATCAGATAGTTCACTGCCGCACAGGCAGCTTAGAAAAGAGCGGAGCGAAAATTCCTGGAATGGATCCAGTTCACTGCCGCACAGGCAGCTTTGACAACTCATCTCTCACTCAGTGTCCCAAGCTTTAATAACAAAAAAACGATTAACTGACCTCTTTCTGCCAGTCTCGCTTTTGTGAGAAGTGAGCGCTGAGGAATGCCATCTGGTCCGCCAGTATTTTGCGATTCATCAAAAAGAATCGCTCGTACATATTTGGTGTGAAAGGTACTGCAAGCAACGGCATGTTCGCTTCCTCAGGCCCGCGTGCGCCTTTGGCATGATTGCATCGTTTGCAAGCGGTTGCAGAATTTGTCCAGGAGTCTTTTCCGCCTTTAGATTTCGGGATGATGTGGTCTCTGGTGAGTTGATGTAACGGGAAGGTATCGCCGCAATAAAGACACATTTGCTGATCACGCCTGAACAAAAAGCGATTCGTAAGTGAAATTTCACCCTTATCCTCGGAAATTCTGCCATCACATGCAATGATGGAAGAGAGCGTCAACGTGCTTTGCACTCCTTCGCGGTTCCAACCGCCGTGCAAAACGTGTTGGGTTTCGCCCAACTCAAATAGTACTTTGCCCTGGCAATAGTGCTTTGCCGCTTCTTCTGCACTTATCCAAGCTTTTGGCATTCCCGACTTGTTCAGTTTTAATATCAGCATCAAACACCCGTCATCTCTTCTGCGCGATTTAGAGGATATATTAACCGCTGTGCATTAAGAATTTGTAACAGTATATCTGTAACTTAGCACGCAAGACGTTTTGGACTCAAACACAAAACAGACTTATCGTTGTTGAAGTGCGTAAATGATTCTATGCAAATGCGCGAGTATTTGCGCAATAAATGACGGTTTATTTATCGTCGTCTTCAGTCTTTCGCTTGTAATCTTTAACACCATCTTTGTATTCCTCAATAGTGATCAATTCACCATTGAGGCAGCGTTCTTTAGCGCTTCCGACGTACTGTTCGCAGCGCTGCATGCGAATTTGATACTCACTATGAACATGGTCAGAATTGATGCAACCAGAAGAGAGCAACACTAAAGGGAGGACGAGAAAGACTCTGTTACACATTTGGATTATCTGGAGATATTTTTTATCAGTATAATGCATATTTGGTAAACCGCTCGCTATCAACTGGCTGAATTTCACATATAAACCATAATTCTCTTATTAGCTTTGTGAACGATGTTTGGTGAACCTTTTTCGCTGTTGATTGTTCATATAAGCGTATACAGGTGGAAAAATGATGAAATTACTCACAATCTTCTCTGGTCTAAGTCTTATATGCAGTGCGCACTTTGCTTTGGCGCAAAACAGCCCTGAGGGTTCACAGCAGAATGCCTATGAATGCACGCAGTTGAGCATCGAAAAAGTTGATGAGTCATTGCTGACAAAAGCGGAGCGTTTGGCATTGATGGATCAAAACCTCAGGACATCGATGGACCAGTATGATCAATGTGTGTCCGCCGTGCAGCAGCAACAGGCGGGCGGCGGAGGCGGCTCTGGAGGTGGCGGCCGGGGCGGCGGTAACGGAGACGGTGGCAATAGTGAAGGAACAGGTGAAGGTCAAAGTAGCAGTCAAACGCAAAGTCAGCAGAATTCGACAGAGCAAGATTCCGCTACCAGCCAACAAGCATCGACATCGCAACAAACGGCTCGAAGTACTAGCACCACGAATGCACCGCGCGGTGTGGTGAAGCCTAAAGACAATGACTCCATCATTTGTCAGCTCCTTTGGGAAGAAATCCAAAGTGCCCCTCCTGACAAGATTGACGGATTTAAAAAGCAATATGAAGATTACAAGTGTGGTTAGCAGGATACTCAAATGAATTTCAAAAATAGCAAAACAAAGACATCAGCGTTGTTCTTCAGTTTCGTCCTCTTGCTAGTGACGGGATGCAACACAACGTCTCGCTCGTTGAATCAGCCAATTCTAGTTGGACCAACTGAGCCAGAAGTTAAAGCAGCAGCGCTAGATAAGTATGTGGCCAACTTGCAGCAATCAACGCACTTCTTAGACGTTGCAGTACCGACGTTTGATCCAGGCTTTCCGATGACAAAAGACGGTAAAGAAATAGATTACAGCGAGTTGGATGAAGAGGGTATATGGCCTCAGCTTCGTCGTACAGAAGCAAAGCTATTCGCCGTTGAAACCAAAAACGCACTAGAAAAGTCAGCGGCATTCTCTTCGGTGCGAGTGGTCCCGAACGCAAATACCAGTGCTGATATTTTTGTTCTTGGACGTGTTCTAGAGTCGACAAGCGAAGAGGTGGGCTTTGAGCTAACGGTAGTTACTGCGGCAGGTGAAGTGCTCGGCAAAAAAGACTTTGAACATAAAGTCGATGAGAACTTTTTTAAAGACCAGCGAAACGCAGGAAAAAATCCTTATCAGCCAGTATATGACAAAGGCCGGGATTATGTACTTAGCCTGTTGAGCCAGCTCTCCGACGCTGAAAAGAAAGAGATAAAAGATATAGCAACTATCCGCTACGCGAGATATTACAGTCCTGAAGCCTACTCGCAATACATATCGACAGAAGTTAAACGCAAAGCCGGACAGTCTTACTACGAGTTTTCACTCAACGGGATACCGGCAGACGATGATATGAATTTCAAGCGAATAAAAGACTTGCAAGCGCAGGAAATGTTGTTCGTTGACCGGTTACAAGATAACTATGACACCTTTTACGCTGAAACCAATGATGCATATCGCACTTGGCAAGAAGAGACTCTACCTGAAATTATCGCCTACAGAGAGGCGAAATTCGATCGTAACGTGAAGGCGGGCCTCGGTATCGGTTTGGCAGTACTTGCTGGCATCTTGGCATCTAATGAAGGTAATAGTGGGTCGAGTCTTGGTCGTGGTGCAACAACTGCAGGTGCTGTGTTAGCTGGTGTTGGTTCGGCTATCACAATAAACGAAGCATTCAAGAGCAATTCAGAATTAAAGGTACAATCTGCCATCATTGAGGAAAAAGGCCAGGCTGTTGATTTGTCAGTTAGCCCTACTGAGATGAAGTTTGAAGATCAAATCGTCGAGCTTAACGGCACAGCAAGCGAGCAGTATTTGCAATGGAAGCAGCACTTGCGAGAAATGTACGAAATCGAAAAAACGCCAGACGTGCAGCTGTAATAACGAATAATTCATGTCAGAACAGGAAACATCTGCAGATCAGCACATACTCGCACAGCAAAAAGCGTTACAAGCCAAATTAAAACGTTCAATTTGGATTGGCGCTGCTGTGATTGCAGTTTTACTTGTGTTGTATATTGCCAATCAAGCTTTTCAAGATAAGGCCGACGCCGAAACTATCAGTGACGAAATTGTCGTTGATCCTGATGAAGTGACACTGACCACTAACGAACTGGAACAGTATCGCGATAAATTCAGAACGGATTTGGCCGACTTTGAATCTACACTACAACCCATTTTAGAAAATCAAGATATTATCAATTGGCAGCCTAAGAGCGTTGCTTCATTGGAAGCTGAAAAAGAAAGAGCATTAGGTGAATTTGCGCGTTCTAGTTTTCAAACAGCGAGTAATACACTTTCAGAGCTAGCACCAAAAGTGCAGCAATTAGAACAAGACTGGCGTATTGCATATCAAGAGAAAATCACTGAATCTGAAGCTTTCCTAGCTGAAGAGAAAATTAACCAGGCGCGCTTTGCATTCTCACAGGCAGTCAAGATCATGCCGGCTAACCCCGATGGTAATGAGCTACAGCTTAAACTTGATGGATATGAAGAAATCCTAAATGTCCGACAGGCTTTTCGTGTTGCCCAAGTAGAGAACAATGTTACAAGCCAAATCGAGTTGCTTGAAAAACTGATCTCACTTGACCCCAGTTTGACGCGTGAACGCGATACACTCGCTGCACTTAAACGCGATCGCGTATCTTCGCAGCATGCCGCCATCGTACTACAAGCGAATAATGCGCTAGATAATAATCGAGTCAGTGAAGCGCGGGAGCTACTGTCTCAAGCAAAGGCACTGCGACCCAAGGATCCAGCCACGAAAACACTGGCGCAACGAATCGCTAATCAATCTGCGCAGTCGGCGTTATCGAGACGGCTTGCTGAAGTAGAAACCCTTGCGTCACAACAGCAATGGCAACAAGTACTGCAAAAGTCCAGCAGTTATGCGGCGATGCATCCAGGGCAAGATCGGTTTGCCGAGCTAGAAGCTCAGGCTTCTGAGATTGTCCAAGTGCAAACTCGTGTTGCACAGTTTCTGTCTCGGCCCGAACGTGTGGCGGACGCCAATATCCGCGATGCCGCAGTAGAAACACTGCAAAATTCGTTGTTGCTATCTTCCTCTTCTTCTGAATTGTCAAACCAGCTAGGGCAACTTGCGGCAGTCATTGATAAGTATTCACAATCGCTAAAAGTAACCATTAACTCTGATGAAGCGAGTCATATTTCCGTGCTCGGGGTTGGTCATGTTGGCGTCGTAAAACAAAAGCAGATTGAGCTAAAGCCTGGTCAATATACGCTTGAAGCGAGACGCGATGGGTTCAAAACAAAACGCATGCAGATCAGCGTCTCTGCAACCAGCGAAAACACGTTCTTTTTGGCAAGTAACGAAAAAATTTAGGAATACAAGCGAGTGGAATTAGATAGTCGGATCCAACAGGCAAAAAAACGCAACGCTTTGATGTTCCTCGTGCTTGGCATTGGATCATTTTTGGTTATTTTGCTTTCGCTTATATGGATATTTTTAGTGAAAGGTTACGTGATTGTTGTTGCACCCGATGATGCAAGAGAACAATTTGCGGTGGAGACGCTTGAAGGCGTTTTGTGGGAATCAGATGGCAGACTATATCTCATTGGCAGCCAGGCTCAAATCAAGGTTTCAGCGCCAACATTTGAACCGGTCACAGTGGCTATCGACCCAAACACGCCGCAGAATATCGAAGTGGTGTTGCCTCCAAAACCAGCAACCATTCTATCTTCGCTAGCGACAAATGATGATACAAGCTGGTATATAGACAACAATTTGGTATTCGTAGGGAGTACGTTCGAGTACGAAATTGCCCACGGTACCTATGATTTGCGTATAGAGAATCCGTTTTTCCAAACGTTTGAGCAGTCAGTCACCCTGTCTCGCGGTGAAGTGAAATCCATGGATATCGCACTGCAGTCATTTAGTGGTAGTGTTGCTCTCGCTGCATCAGTGGAAAATGCATCGATTACACTCGACAACTCAGAGTATGCAATGCCGCTTAACCAAGCGTTAGAAAGCGGGCAGTATGCCGTGACGATATCTGCACCAGGGTATCAAACTATCGAAGACCAGATTGACATTACTTGGCAACAGCCGGATCAGGTGCGCAATTATAACCTCATTCCGCAACAAGCAGGCTTAGACATTCAAATTTCTCCGCCCGGAGGTACACTCTTGGTCGACGGCAAAACTGTTCAATCTGGCGTTACGCTTGTAGACAGTAACCGCAAAGTGGATGTGCGGTATAGCCTCGCGGGTTTTTATCCGTTTCAACAAGTATATACGCTCGATCCCGGTGAACAGCAGTCGCTGGATATCAACCTTGAGCCAGCGCGAGGTAGATTGAGCATCACCAGCAATTTAAAAGCCGATGTTATGATCGATGGAAAATCAGTCGGCTCAACGCCACTTGCAATTGAGTTACCGGCAGTGTCACATCGTGTGGAAATTGCAAGGCAAGGTTATCGAAGTGTTCGCCAGCAAGTCAGTATTGTTGCTGAACAAGACCAGAAAATAGACGTCAATCTCATCACTGAGTATGAAGCAAGACGTGCAGAGGGACGCCCTACGGCGGCGCAACAACTGGGTATCATTATGCGTCCATTTACAGCAGACGCATACACCATGGGCTCTCCGGTCAATCAGCCTGGTAGACGACGCAATGAACACCCGATAAAAGTTGATTTTTCTCGTTCATTTACGGTTTCTGTGCATGAGATCACTGAAGCACAGTTTGCCGCTGCTACGGGTAAATCAAGTAACAGCAAACTTCCCCAAACTAACCTCACATGGACAGACGCAGCCCGATTTACCAATTGGTTAAGTCAACAAGATGGACTACCGCCGTTTTACACCTTTCGAGGAAATCAAGTCGTTGGCGTTGATAAAGCATCTACCGGTTACCGATTGTTGATGGAAGCCGAGTGGGAGTGGCTTGCGAAAAAGGCAAACCGCCAAGTGGGCACAACCTTTGTTTGGGGCAACGGCGACAGAATACCCAAAGATGTTGGTAACTTCGCGGACGAATCAAGAAAAGGTCAGCAACCCATTACGCTAAGCGACTATGAAGATGGACAGGCAGGCGTAGCCCCTGTAGGCAGCTTTCGCGCTGATCGGTTAGGGTTACACGATTTGGCCGGCAATGTTTCGGAATGGGTACACGATCGTTACACCAACAGTATTCCAGACTTGTCGTTTGAATATGTTGATTATGCAGGACCTACATCTGGTGAGTTAAATGTGACTAAAGGCGGCAATTTTACCGTCGGCAAGTTACGCGACCTGCGCACCGCATACCGAGAGCCAGCCGGTGAAGCAAAAGATTACATTGGCTTTAGGATAGCGCGTTACATCGAATAGCATTGGAGGACTTATGTTTAGGCGAAACCGAAAATGGTGGTTAGTTACTCTGCTTTTACTATGCCTTGCTGGCGCGGTAACAGCGACCACTCAAATCAGTCTGGATGCACCCGCTACGTTGCCTAGCGACATTTAGTCGTTATCAACGATAATGATCAACAACGTTCTGAGACAACTGAGCAAAGAATCAAAAGAATGAAAGAAACCATAAAAAATGCAAACATGAATCCACCCGCGATGCTGTCATTAGGTGTATTCATTGCGCTCGTTGCCATCGTGCATGTGTTTTACCAAGGCATTCTGCGACCGTCAGCGGAATCCGTTATCCTTGCACAAGGGAGCGGTGCCACTACCAATTTGTGGGTGATTTTTAAGGATTTTGAACAGCAAGCTTGCGTCACGATTGGTCTTTTTTGTACCTTTCTGATTGGGTACAAATACCAACGCATTGTGTTTAAAGAAGAGCCGTTGTTCGCACTTGATTATTTGGCCAGTGTTGATAATGCGACTTTCAATGTCGAAAAATCATTATCGGAGCTAGAAGGAAGTGCTTACTCTCAAAATAGCTCAATGCAGACGTGGATCAATTGTCTGCGCCGGTATAAAAATACGGGCAATGTACAGCATGCAGCAGACGCGATTTCAGAAAGTGTCGAAGCATTGGCTGCGCAACTTGAGTCCGGGAACGGCATGATTCGCTACTTTATTTGGGCAATCCCCAGCATCGGATTCATTGGTACCGTTAGAGGGATTGGTTCAGCACTTGCCAAGGCAGAAGAAGCAGTTGCGGGCGATATTAGCGGCATGGTGGATAAATTGGGTGTCGCATTTAATTCGACACTGGTGTCTTTGATCATTTCGATAATATTGATGTACGTGCTTTATGTCCTCAATAACCGCCAAGACCAAATGGTGTTGGCGACGCGTATGAACTGCGAAACCAACCTGCTTACTCGTCTGCATCAGTAGAAACTTATGTTACCAAAGCGGCGTGAGCAAGGATTCAATCTCTCATTCTTGGATGTAATGGCATGCGGCTTAGGTGCTGTGATTCTGATACTGATCCTGGTTAAATTTCAGGACAATACCGATATTCCGGTGGACGAACTTGAACGCCTTAAACAAGAGCTAGCTGCATTACAAGACCAAAAAAGCGAGTTAGAACAGAGCTTGAGTGTTGAGCAGCAAAATACGTCTGCAAAAACTGCAACCCTCGATGAAATAAAGCAACGTATCAACGAACTAAAAATTCAACAACAGAGCACAACCAGTGCGCTTAAAGATCAAATCACCGTTATTGCGGATTTGGAAAACGCGATAGCAGCCATTGCGCCAGAAACAGCAGACGATCCGATTCAGACACCGGGCACACAAGAAGAAGACTACTTGCTCGGATTGAAGGTAGAAGGCCGGCGCATTGGGATCTTGATAGACAGCAGTGCATCGATGACGGATGAAGCACTCATAGGTGTGATCAGTCGAAAACTGGGGTCTGACTCAGAGAAGCAAGCTGGCGACAAATGGTTGCGAACATTGCGCATAGCAAATTGGATGATTGCTCGATTACCCCAGAATGCTGAATTCAGCGTCGTTAGTTTTAGTAACAAGGCAACAGTGCACGGTAATAGTCCAATTAACCGCGCGTCTTCGAGTGGTGACTTGCAAGCGGTAATGGAGGAATTGCAAGTGGTAGTGCCTGCCAATGGAACAAATCTGTTGAATGGTTTGCGTGAAATAAACCGGGCCTTACCCAACATGACAGACCTTTATGTCGTGACAGACGGACTACCCACACTGCTTGATGCCAATGCTGGTTTTCGCACGTCGAGACGTTGTAATCCAATTGAGGGTCAGCAATCGACCATTACTGGTCAATGCCGCGTAAGCGTCTTTGCTCATAGCATGCGTGCAAATCCAATTAATGGGGTTAAGAGCAATGTTATCTTGTTGCCGCTTGAAGGCGATCCAGAGGCGCCAAGTGCATTCTGGGGTTGGGCCAATCAAACACGTGGCACCTTTTTAGCGCCAGCAGGGAGTTGGCCATGAAAACACAACGCGCACCTGTGGAAGTCTTTAGTCTTTCATTCTTGGATGTCATCTCGTGTGCTTTCGGCGCGGTGGTTATGCTGATATTGCTTGCTGACAACGGAGATGACGGTGATTTCAGTGATACAAGCCAGATTTCAACAGTATTGCAGGCTCTAACCCGCGCCGAAGCAAGCGTCTCAAGTTTGCAATCGGCCATTGATGAAGAGCAAGATAAACAGCGTCAAGCGGAGGCCAGCTCAGCCAGTAATGCTAAACAGCAAGAAGCGCTTGAGGCTGAAATCGCAAGAGCAAAATCACAATTGCAACAGCTGACGGACAAATCAAGCGGTCTTGAGGTGGTTAAAACAACGCGCGAACGCGCTGCAATTACTACCGGGGATGCCGACGAACGCGATGAAGAAGTGGGTGGCATTCCCGTCGATAGCGACTATGTTATCTTTATAGTTGATACTTCAGGAAGCATGAAAAGCATGTGGCAAAAAGTCATGTCAAAGCTCGAAGAAGTCCTAGAGATCCACCCTGAAGTCAGAGGATTTCAAATATTGTCCGACAACGGAGAGTTTTTGTTGTCGACATCAGTCGGGCGTTGGCGCAATGACTCTCCCACAGTCAGACGAGCAGTACTTAGCGCGATGCGCACATGGCAAGGTTCGTCAAATTCTTCTCCTGTAGAGGGCATTGAAGCTGCTCTTAGAACGTACGCGAAACGCACCGATTCCCTGTCGCTTTATGTCTTTGGTGACGACTATAGCGGTGGTTCATATGATGATACATTAGCGACAATTAATAAACTCAATACCGATCCTCAGACAGGTGAAAAAATAGCGCGTATCCACGCTATTGGGTTTGTACAAAATCGCCTGCAAATCACCGGAGAAATGCAGAAGTTTTCAAGGTTAATGCGTGAAGTAACGCGGCAAAATAATGGGTCGTTTATTGCGATGGACTAGAATGCTTAGCCAGAAGGATTAATAGACAGCGAGGGCACTGAAATGAGAGTTATGGCATACAACATTGAGTGGTTTGATGATCATTTTAACGCTGACAATAGCCTCAAAACCGCTGATGAATCCAAGACAAAATTCGACGCCGTTGCCGCAGTCATCAACAGTATCGACCCAGACATTGTCGGTATTACAGAAGCACCAAATACCACCACTACGACAGGCCAACGCGATACTGTCGCTGCGCTAGAAAACTTTGCAGAACAGTATCAACTGAGACAACGAAAAGCCATGATTGGTTTTCCCTCGCGCGGCAGACAAGAAATCGCACTGCTATACGATCCATCTGTAGTTGAAGCGTCTCATGATCCCGGAGGACACAGAGGTTCAGTCAGCAAACCTAGATTTGATGAAAAATTCGAACAAGATAGCGATGGCGATGAAATCAGTGAAGTATACAGGCACTATCGACCGCCATTAGAGGCGAAAATTAGCGTACTCGATAGTGGAGAAGAGTTTTGGGTGTTAGTTGCGCATGCGAAATCTAAAGGTATCTTTACTGCAATGGATCGCATTAACTTTGACAGAACATCCGAGCGAAATCGCAAGAAGCTCTTTGCTGAATGCCAATCTATTAGACAAAGAGTAGATGAGTGGTTGGCCGATGGTCGCAAGGTCATAGTGATGGGGGATATTAACGATGGTCCCGGGTTTGACTATTATGAAAGCCGATTTGGCAAAAGCGCAGTTGAACTTATCATTGGTGATGTATATAGCAGAGACACCCTGTTGAAATATCATATTGGACGCCCCGTTTTCGGCAATTATGGCTGGGAGCCATCCACCGCAAGATTTTGGGATTCCTATACTGATGATCTCGTCAATGTCCTAATTGACCACATTATTGTCTCTGCTGAATTTAATGGCACTGGTGATCAACCACATAAGATTTGGAACCCCTGGCAACTCGACGAAGCAATAACAATAAAACAGAGTCTGGTAGATGCGTCCGATCATTTTCCAGTGACTTTTGATTTTAGTTGAAACCATTAGAGTGTTGGAATGAGCAAAGCGCATGCTAAATCTATTTGGAATCAGCAATGACGATTGACGAATTCAACGATTTTTGCGGCAGTTTCCCTGCAACCTCGTATGTTGTTCAATGGGGTGGTGCGCACGTTTGGAAGGTGGGAGGAAAAGTCTTTGCCATTGGGAGTCAAAAAGAACCAGATAAGCCTGCCTTTACATTCAAGACGTCCGAGCAAAACTACTATTTTCTCGAAATGAAACCTGGCTACAGACCAGCGCCCTATCTTGCCTCCCGAGGGATGAAATGGATACAACAATACAATGCATCCGAGTCAGAAGATGAGGAGCTAAAATACTACATACATGAATCACACCACATTGTTTCGCTTGGATTGTCAAAGAAAAAGCAGAAGGAGCTGGGATTGAATCAATAAATGATTCCAGCGGTACTCTACTGATCAAACTCCTCAATAAAAAACGCAATGGCGAGTTGTCCTTTAGGCTTGTCTATCGTGCGATAATGCTTTTTGAATCGCCAAAATCCTGTAGTTCTTCTCTTTTCTTTCACTGAATATCGTATCGTGCCAGACGCCGTATCCGTAAATACGGTGTTGTTATTTACAGCAACAAGCTTGCCAGAATAGTCTATTTGAGTGTGAGACATATCACTGGCCATGATGATTGGGAAATGGTTGTATTGCAGTGTTCGTGGTGCGTCGGATTTCGCAATGCGGCCATCAATATTGATTTTCTGTGCGCAAGAATTGATTGCCTCCGCTCGAGCAGAACCACAGGCGCTGTGTAAGGGGACCATGCCATCATCTCGTCCCGAAATAAAAAATCGTGAGACAAGAAATGTTTCTCCACCGGCCGCGATGCGAAGACGAGGCACATCATATTGCCCTCTCGCTATGCGTCTTGCGATACCGGGTCGTAGGTCGTTTACTATGCCCAGAGTTGTCGAAGGATTAATTTTTATTCCCAAGAATGCCTTAGAAATCGCATTCATCAAGAGGCGAGATAATTTATTACCCTGAACGATCGACACCGCCACATCGGCTAACTCAGTACCCCCGCCTGCACCAACAATATCAAAAGAAAGAAGAATGCTGAATTTATCCTGGTCGACACCCCATTGATTCAGCCGAGATATGACATAACGCGTTACTAAATCACCCGTCGAGCCGGTGACAAAATAGCAACCTTCACTGCACAATCCTCTTTGTTCGAATGCTTTTATTTGATCGTGTAATGCCGTCGCATTTTCCTGTAAACGTTTTGCTGAATCATACAATAAGTATTCGTCTACAATATTCCCTAAAACAGGTCCTGCTTGTTCAATAGCCCCCTCACGAATATCGTTTGCCACGAATGGATTGATATCATCAATTTGTAAGCCATGAACAAAAATGACCTTTTTGCCGCCAAGCTCCGCTGATGCTATTGGTGCGACAATCATCGTTAGTAGTAAAATAAATATGACTTTCATAATCCTATTCCTTTTGCGTATTTTTAGTTTGATACCAATGATTTGAGAGCATCGATTCTTCGTTTAGTATTTGGGTCTTCATAAGGCGTGTTGTCGTAGCCATCAAATGCAAAGTCAGGAATGGAGTAGCTTTCCTCACTGAGTTTTACGATCACGTCATTTGACTCACCTGGTGCTGCACCTCGGAAAGCGTTCACTACTCGCAGTAAATATGGGCCTTGTGAACCAGCGTCTTTTAACGCTTGATGATGCGCGCGCAAAATCAACTGATCGCGTCCGCTGCGCATCTTTCCTTCGGTTTGTAGCACTAAAAGCGGCTCTAACGAATTTGCATCATCTAAATATCCATGCACAAAATAATAGCCTTCATCATGCACCTCAAAATCCAATGAGATTTCCAAAAAATCATTGGCTTGCTTTGAATCTTTAATCGCAAGCAATTCAGCGCTGACCTCATTTACAGTAAATGGCACAGTCGTTAGGTGTTGGTGCCCATCAACTTCAACTGTGATAACCGCCAAAAATTCTTGAGCGCCTTTTTCTATCTTTAATAAATTGCTATTAAAACTCGCTCTAAGTTCATCTTGACGATTGTCAAAAGGCAATAATTTCAAGCGTTTATGAGCATTTTGATTGCTATCGACCGGTTTTATCTCCGCCGATGAAAAAATGCTGCTGAGGTTTTCAGCGCCATCCAAAACCACTTGAATAATAACTGGCTCACCGATGGCGTAATCTAACTTATCAGTGGATGCCGACAGTGTGAGAGGCAACAACTCGCCAAATTGGTCAAAGGTAGGAGAGGTTACTCTTGCTTCTTGAAAAGGTGCCTGCGATTTAGCCAGTTCTTTATCCACTACAGGCGTTGAATAGTGAGGATACCGTGATTGAGCCTCATACATTGAGGCGATTTCTTGTATTGTGGTAGTGAGGGATTCAGTTAAAAATGCTTCTTCTGACTTAGCCTGTTTATCTATTGGCTCAACGTTTTGTTTTGGCGTTGAGGGTAACTCATTGCTTCTCTCTTCTATGGTTTTTTCA
>JBCDMA010000067.1:0-14649 GCA_038744645.1 Pseudomonadota bacterium
ATACCTAGATTTTGCATTTGTATCGTATTCGGTACGACGCGAATCTGTCTGACATCACCACCAATTGGGATTACCTGAGAGACTCCTGAAATAGACAGCAATTGAGGTCTTAAGACAAAGTCGGCATATTCACGTGCGACCATTGGATCGGCAGTAGCATCATTACTCAAGGGTAAAGCGACGAGCATTATTTCACCCATTATGGATGATACGGGCCCCATCACAGGTATTGCGCCAGTTGGGAGGAGCGTTGTGGCTTGGTCTAGTCTTTCGGATACCAATTGTCGATTTCTATAGATGTCAGTATCCCAATCAAATTCGACATAAATAATGGATAAGCCAATACCAGACACTGACCGCAGGCGCGTTACGCCAGACACACCATTTAGCATGTTTTCAAGTGGAAAAGTTACGAGCTGCTCAACTTCCTCAGGTGCAAGTCCACCCGCTTCAGTCAAAATGGTGACGACAGGCTTATTTAAGTCGGGTAAAACATCAACAGGTAAACTACGTCCTTGCCATAAACCATATACCATCAATAAACCACCGACGACGAGCACAAGCAGCCGTTGTTCAAGGCTTACACGAACGAGTGTATTAAACATGCAAACGCTGCCCCTATCTAACTTGATTGAGCAGTGATGTACTTTGCACTACCACACGGTTGTCGGTACCAAGTCCATTCGTAATCACGACATAGTTAGAATCTAACTGTTGATATTGCACTATCTGGGGAACAAAGCGTTCAGCACCCGCTTTTATCCATACAATAGGCAAATTTTGGCTATTCTTGACGATGGCATTCGCCGCTATGACAATGCCGGACATTTCCTCGTTAAGATTTGCCATTACTGTAACAGCTTGGTTAATGGGCAAGACAGCTTGTGAGAGTGCATCATCTGAGGTTTCAAAATGCAACGCTAGCAATCCAGATTCTAATACTGGTGAGTAACCATGATATTTAAGGGATACTTGGTCTATGACACCATTATTTACTCTTTTGGGTAGCGAATAATCACTGGTATAAACGTCGATGTGACGCTGATCCGAGGCCACAATTTCAAACAATACCTGTCCCGCCTGAACCCACATACCATTGACCATTTTGTTATTCACTACGATGCCACTCATGGGCGCGATAAGCTTAACAGGCTTTTCGATGCCAACGCTGAGTGATTGCTCTTGCTCACGCAGCGTTTTTAAGCGGGTTTCTAAACGCTCGAGTTCTTGCTTGGATGCAAGCTCGCCTAATTCTTGTAGGCGAGTTACATCACGCTGGGTCTGCGCGATATTGTTTCTCACTGCGCGCAATTCGCTATTCTGACTCGCTTGTTCGAACGCTGTATCAGAATAACGCATTTCACCCAGAACCTGTCCTTTGTTTACGCTTGTACCGCTTAACCTAATGCCACTTGGTGGCGCATAAAAATGTCCATTATTTCCAGCCTGCACCAAGGCATGCCCATTGGGATGAGGACGAATTGTGCCAGGCAACTCCACCGTTCTAGTAACGGTTTCAATAGCTACTAGCTTAGTTCGGATGCCAAGTGCAGCTTGCACGGGCATTGGCATTTTCACAGAGCCATCTACCTGCCTGCCAAAACTATTGTTGCTATTCCCTGCAACCTCATCAATATGCTGACCATCGGGGCCATGAGCGCCGGGCCCAGCATTGAGACGCGTGTTTGATACAACGATAAACAAGATAAAGAATAAAATACGCGTTTTCATGCAACGCTCCTTACACTCAAACGACCAAAGAACACGCCTATTGATAGGGTTATTAAGCCTCCTAAGATTGACCACCATGGAAAGTGATGATGATGATCATCGTGCTCTTCTTCCAAAACATTTTGTTCTTGTATCATTATCGTCAACGCCAACAAATCAGCGGCATCTTCGGAGAATATCGTCAGAATGATGTGATGTTCGCCGGGTTGACTGATTCTGGAGAGAACATCTTTAGTAGATAAGCTGTAGTAGTTTGAAGAGCCATTAAAATCTGCCATCGCTGACAGCTCGTCAACTTCAACTTCAATGGAAGCATCCCCGACAGGTTCATTTGTCGCGTAGTCATGAAGATAAATAACCAATTCATCTTCAGATAGCTCACCGACTACTTCAAAGGCTTCCGTAAAAGCCTCAAACCTCGGATTCGACTGCACAGTTATTGTTGAATCAGTCGTCAGATGCTCACCGTCGGACCCGTGAGAACCAGGTGCGGCATAAGTAGAGAAACCGTGAAACGTAACTGCAAACACATAAGCAGCAAGAACTATTGTTCTTCCATTATTCGGAAAAGACATATTAAAACCATTAAGAATTTAAACTTAGAAAACGCCCTTAGACGCGATTAAAATTTAAACGTGCAACGGTTTTGGCGGCGGCGATGTTAATTTGATGTAGGGAGGATCCCAATTCGGAGAAATGCTATCAATCAAATTATTAATGATTTGCATAGACTCCCATCTGTGGCGAGAGAATACATAAAGCGAACTCCCAGCTTCGTAACCTGACTCGATATGTTCATAAGCCTCGTCTGAAAAGCTAATTTGAACGATTGATTCATCGTGTTCGTCATGCTGATGTGGTTGTCCAATTGAATGATAGAAATCGTGGATGATACTTGGGATGTCATGATGCTCGTCATGACCCAGGTCAAGCCCAAACGACTTAACGCAGACCATCATTATTGTCACTAAAACTAGCGCTTTCTTACTCATGTGAACCCAAAAATAGAATCACTGCAAAATTTATCACTGAGTTGTACTTTAGACAACTAAAAAGCGCACAGGTTATGCCGAAAACTAAACTTCACCAAGCACATGTAATTGCAGCATAAGAACATATTTGCAACTAAATCGCATTAACTTTTGATGCAACGTTTAGAGCAAATTCGCATCCGCGATTGAAAAAAGACTATGTTATACTACCGACGGTTGCTGAAGAAATAGGTTAATATGATGCGAATTCCTTCTCACATTGTACGCGTAAATCCAGTAGTAAAACCCAAAAAGAAAGAGTCTGTCTCACTCGACAAATCTGATACGGATACTGACGTCACCAAGCAAGATGTTGAAAGGGAAATGATTGTCGAAGAAAAACGTAAAGGCAAAGATCGCAGAAAGCGCAATACTAAGCCCCTTTTTGATACGCGTTCAGGGCGAGACAGAAGGAACGACCCCGACAAACCGTCCATCGACACCAAGGCTTGACGACTTCAAGTGAAACGGCTCCTCAACCGTCTTTCAAATTACTTAAAATCTCATTCATAGTGCGTTAATCAACGCTTTAGTTTTGTTGATTTTTCAGGGTATTGCTATTCGCGATACAAAGCGAGACCTCGTCACCACATGAATATTTAATTCCCCCATTTAAACCTTTTAAATATTTGCTTCGACTAACGCTCAACAGAACACCTGAATTCAGGCAAGTCGGCCCTGTACTAAAGGATATTGAAATGAACAACAAAATAAGCAAATGCCTCTCCTCCACCACAAGACTGCTTACAGCTGGCTTATTCGCAGGTCTTTTTTGCCTGCATGTCCCAGCGTTCGCAGACGATTACACAACGGTAAACAAAAGAGTTAGCGTCGAATCTGGTGTTGTGACTGATGAGATAAGCAGTGTCAATGGCAGAGTCACTGTTGGAGACAACGTAACGGCTGACGAAATTTCCAGCGTTAACGGCAAGGTCCTCATAGGCAATGGCGTGAATGCCGGTGAAGTATCAACAGTGAATGGGAAAATTGAAATCAGCGATGATGTAAGTGTTAGAAAAAGCGTAGAAGCCGTAAATGGCACTATTAAGATTGATGCCGGCAGCAACATCGGAGAGGACGTATCTACTGTAAATGGCACGATTTCATTGTCCGAAGTTACGGTTGAGCGCATGGTTAAAACGATTAACGGCAGCATTTACCTGACAGACGGTACATCCGTAAAAGGGGATATCGTAATAGGCGCACCAAATAGTAATAAACGATGGAACAAGGGTTGGAATGGTCGGCCGCCGAAACTGCTGATTGATGCAAACTCAACCGTTGACGGTAAAATTATTGTATACCGCGAAGTAGAATATGACTTTGTTGACAGTTCGCTGATGGACAAAGTGGAAGACCGCAGTGATGAAAGCTAGCCGACTCGGTTTATCAACCACTTTTGCTTTTTTTTAAAGTTACTGTGCCCTAATGAAAGCTTATTGCATATGCTGATGGCGAGATACCAAAACGTCGAGAAAAAGCGGTGGAAAATGAGGCTGGTTTGTAGCCTACTTCATAGGCCACTTGCTTTACTTGCGCTCCCTGTTCTAGCAATGCGCGTGCTTTTAACATACGTAATTCGGTAAGATATTCAATGATACTATTGCCGGAGTATCGCCGAAAAACGTCTGTCATTCTGCGCACGCTACATCCTACGGAAGCTGCTATCTCCGATAAGGTTATGTGTGCTTCATAATTAGCGTCGATATATTCGCCAGTTAACTGGTATAAACGTTTGTCGCTTTGTTCGTGATAAGGGTTACTGGTTTGATTTGTTGCGAGACCGCTTAATACTGCAAAAAACTCTAGCGCGCGCGACTCGAGCATTAAACGTTTTGCGTGTCCATAAAGATTATTGGATAACGGCGTTAGTAAGCGAGAAAAATCTGTTATCGAGGTTTCTTGTGCGCTAAAGTGGTCTTTATCAGCGGGTAACAATGCGTTTAATTCTCGGGAATCTTCGCTAGTTTCAAATGCCTCTTCGGACAGATAAAATCCACACACAGTCGATTTGCCATTGTTAACACTGGTAGTGCACTCAATAGAGTCATGTACAGAATTGAACATTGTCATACCCGCTCGTTCAAAGCTAAAGCTATGGCCTGTAGACAGTATCGAAGAACCAGAGACAATGCCACAACCCATATGTAGGCCTTTAGGGATAACAGGGGTTGTGACCGTTTTGCGGTGAAAGTATTGTTCCGAAAACCAGAATAGGCCATTGGCAAAGGGGATTTCCTGATAATTAAGCAGTTGACTGCTTTCGTCAACAAACTCCCGCATGGATGCTGATTTACTGCTGCTCAATGTTCAGTCCTGAATGAAAAACAGCATTCATCTAAACTATTGAATGCTGCAAACGCATAATGAGAACTTCTATCATTTGCGAACTATTGTCAAACGGTCAGAACATTGGCAATACTATTGTCTAATAAAAATTGTATTCGAACTCAAGTCCTATAATACGAGGAGCATCAACTGCGGCATATAGTATGCCATCAACTGGAAAAAACGCGTTAGGAAAAGCCGCTCCGCTAATGCGTCTCTCATCAAAAACGTTATCTGCATATAAACGTACACTATAATCTTCTGCCAAATAACCTAATTGTAGATTGACTATTTCAATGGCTTTTTGCTCGTCAATTGCATTCACATCAAATCCTTGTCGATTACCTTCGTCCAAGGCGGTATCCCCAATGAAATTGACCGCTGCTCTAGCAAACCATCCAGAATCCCATTCATAACGCGCGGCAATACCGGCATCATAATCAGGCACTAGTTTTACAGGGTTTCCCACTACTTGAGCTGCTTCGTCAGCAAATTCTGTATATTCAGCATTGACCACACCCAGGTTGCCAACAAACAATAAATTATCTGTGGCTTGCCATTGGCCTTCTACCTCAAAGCCATAGCTTTCAATTGCGGCTACAGAGCGAATGAAGGAAGTTGATAGCACATTCCCTTGTTCATCTTCTAACGCTGCTATTTCTTGCCAATTATCTGCTTTAGAATAAAAAAGTGCGACAGAGCCTCGCATGCTTCTATCTGCTGAACGCAAATTTGCACCTATCTCATATGTCCACAATTCTTCTTTTTCATATTTGATGACGTCATCCTGAAATCCATCTTGTGCGGCAGTTATATTAAACCCGCCAGGTATATAGCCTTTGCTGATATTGCCGAATATAGTTACATCGTCATTGGCTTCATATTTCACGCCGAATCTCGGTAGCAGCGCAGTAAATTCATCCTCTAAACTCAATTCTTCAAAAACAAAAACATTAAACCCTAGGTCCAATGAGCCTTCGTCTTGATTGACTTGACGTTTTGCCCGGTCGTATCTTAGCCCAAAGGTGAATAATAGCTTCTCTTCTTCGATAGCAGGTCTATAGTTAAGCGTGCCAAAAACACCGTAATCGTCCGACAACACTTCCTGTTTCGGCGCATATTGAAAACTTTCGAGGGTACCTGGACCTAATAAAGAACCTAAAGATTCTGCTTCGTCTTCACCATATAAAGAAAAACCAAGGGTATAAAACAACGATGACTGATCATCAGACTCGTATCTTACCTCTGCCGACCAGACGTCTTTTTCACTAGTAGTGGCACCAGCCAAAAATGCGGCGTTGGTATTATCGATATCAAACCCTCTATCGTCAGCCTCTTCACTTCTATAGCTTGCGGCCGCATGTAAAACACCCGATGTAAGCTCATAAGCGGCTGATAAACCAATGACTTTTTCTTCAATTTGCAAACGTTTGGGCGCGTCATTGATAAAGGTGAATTCATCCGCTCTTAATTCACCATTAAAAGGTGCAGGGCTAAAAGGGTTCGTAGGATCGAATAAAATACCATCACTATAGACCGCGTTATATCTCTCTAAATCGACAGGATAACCATCAAATTCGTACACACCAGGCACATCTGTGTCAATATAATATGCCAGTAAATTTACGCGTAACGCATCTGTGGGTGTCCATTCAAGTTTCGTCTGAATATATTTTTCATCAATTTGACCAGGGCCTTGTGGTGTAGCGCCAATATTCTTCACATTATAGTCTTCATCCGTGTATTTCACGCTCAGTGAACCCGATAAGCTATCTGTAAGTGGGCCGGTTAAATGGGAATCAAACGAAATGGAATTGCCGTTATCATAATCACCAAATGTTGTCTTAATCGCTCCTTCAAAATCGTCTCCGGGAGAGCGCGTATTTATGATGATGACGCCAGATTCACTGTTAGCGCCATAGAGAGTCGATTGTGGTCCGCGCAGCACCTCAACGGAAGATAAGTTGGACATGACAGAATTGTTCAATTCTCTAAATGGAATACCGTCGATATAAACTGCTGCTCTATTAACTATAAATGGGTTTGATTCAACACCCCGTATTGATACGTAAACAGCGCCAACTTGACCAGATTCATTAAACTGCACGTTGGGCACAAGATCATCTAATTGGCGAATATCGTCAATGCGTGCATTTTTTAAATCTGTTTCGCTTAACACAGTGACCGATACACCTGAATCTTGTAACGTGGTGACCCGCTTTGTGCCCTGCACTAATATGTGTTCAACCTCACTATCTTTCTCGCCTATTGACGTCTGGCTTAGTGAATCCTCCTGTGCATCTGCCGCCATAGCAATTACCATAGGGCTAAAAGCAAATGCTGAATAACCTAAGTATTTTATTTTTTGCAACCAATCCATACAAAATTCCTTTTGAAACAATAAATCTCTGCCACCATAATAAAGTTCAAATGAGAATCATTCTTAATTTGATGTTTCGCCATCGGGCGAAGTATGTTTGTCATCGGGCAAGGATGTAGAAGTCGCGTTTAATATGTAAGTGACAAGTTAAACGCCCCGTAGATTTGTTAACGGTTAAGCGCATGGTTAAAACGATTAAACAAGGGCTGGAATGGGCGGCCGCCGAAACTGCTGATTGATGCAAACTCAACCGTTGACGGTAAAATTATTGTATACCGCGAAGTAGAAGAAGCCAGAGCGTGGTATTCGTTGCACTGCGTGTTTCGACATACGTTTTGAACACGTTACGCTTTTAGCCTGTGAAAATAGTTTCAACACGTTCACAAGCTGGCTTGGCATATCCCGCTGGAAAAACACGAGGGCCACAATTATTATTAATGTGCGATTGATTTTACTGTACCACCTAAAGCGGAATTGATTTTCATTCGCAATTACATTAGCCTCAACAATAAATAAAATACTAATCATGTTGTTATGGAAGCGCTATCGCAATCCGGATGTACTGAAAAATTGTATCGAGAACATCATCAGTGGCTTCGCTTTTGGATACGGTCACGCATGGATTGTTCAGAAAAAGCCGCCGACATTGCTCAAGATACCTTTCTGAAAATATTAGCCAAAGATCTCGCTTCCGAAATTCGTGAACCTCGAGCTTTTTTAAAGGTCATGGCTCGCAGAGCAATTTGCAACCAGTGGAGAAGAGAGCAAGTAGAACGTGCTTATCTTGACGCACTAACCACACAGGAAGACGCTGTCATCATGTCGTCAGAAGAACATCATCTTATTGTAGAAACACTTCTGGAGATTGACTCACTCCTATGCGCCCTGCCCCGGTTGGTAAAAAAGACATTCTTATTGGCGCAGTTAGAAGGACTGAAACAACATGAAATTGCCGCGTCGCTGAATATTTCTGTCAGTACCGTAAAAAGAAATCTGAAAAAAGCGGCAATGCAAATTTACTTCTCAGGATGCCGTGATTGAATAAGCCAATCTCGCCATTCCCCCAAACCATTGCGGAAAGAGCGGTAGAGTTTTATCTGGACGCGCAAAATGACAACATCGATACCGGTGCCTTACATCATTGGCTAATGGAGAACGATCAGCATCAGGCCGCCTGGGATCACATCACGTCGACCAATAAGAAAATTGGCTTGTTGTCTACGACTGCGGCTCAAAAAGCGCTTTTGACACCACCTGGAATCAAACGCCGCCAGGCATTAAAAAGTCTTGCTATTTTGCTATTTGGTAGCGCTGGTATTGGCTATGCCTACCGCAATGGTAGCATGACTGATGCACTTGCCGATATTCGAACCGGGATTGGTGAACGAGACACCATATTGCTCTCAAATGGCACGCTTTTAAATATCAATACCGATAGCTCGCTTAACATTGAAGAGACAAACTCTTCGATAAACCTGCACCTTCTTAAAGGCGAGATAATGCTGACCACAAGCTTTAAGAACGTGATTCAGAGTCATAAAAAGATGATTTCGGTAAAAACAGAACACGGCACCCTAAGCCCATTAGGAACGGTCTTCTCGGTTCACACTCACAGAGCAAAAACCGATGTCAGCGTATTTGAAGGGAACGTTGCAGCAACGTCTTCCAATACCGCTCTTTTTTCATCATTCAATTACAAGCAGGGATCCTTTTTGGGTAACATCTCCAGCGGAAATTCTGCAAGCCTTATGGCAACATCCAACGGCGTGGTTTTGAGTAACGTTAGACAAAATCAGCCTTCAGATAACGCTTGGGTCGATGGCGTTTTTGTTGCTGCCAATACCTCACTTGAGAAATTATTAACCACAATAAAAAGGCATAGACGCGGGCATCTAAGCTGGGATAAGGAAATCTCTACGCTTAGCATATCAGGGACCTTTCCTCTTGATGACACCGATAAAATCCTTGCGACTCTTGAACGGCACTTACCTGTGCGCGTCCAGCGCATAAGCAGATACTGGGTTCGAATCTTGCCAGAAGACAATTAAGCATTGTGAGCTGTGCCGTCAATGATGACATCGTCGTTGAATGCGCTTGTGTATTTCATTCAAACAGAATACAAATTGCCGGACTTGCCATCTATTTAAAGGAAAAAGTTCACAATATGTGAGCTAGTTTCGTTTTTCGAGTGACAGTGTAAATAAACATACGTACACACTTACCTTGGAATTCTCAACATGAACAGCAGTTCGATTGGCCGACTTTCTTCCCTGATACAATTACTCAGACAAAAATTTGTCACCATTTTTTTCTTATTTCTCCTGGTGTCCGCCGCTACCTGTGACGCAAAAACCGACACGCAAACAATGTCATTTAATATTCCAGCGTCAGATTTGCAGACCGCGCTAAACATTTTTGGCAGAGAAAGCGGTATTTTACTGTCTTTCGATCCTCAAATTGTTAATGGATTCTCCACTGATGGTTTAAAAGGGGAATTCACTGTTCTGGAAGGAATATCTCAACTTCTGGGTAATGCCGAGTTACAGGTAATAGGCGATGGTGAAAATGCCTATCGAATCGTCGCTTTGCAAATGTCAACAATCAATCTCGCGCCAATTAGAATTCAGGGTGAACTCATAGAACGCAGTGTACAGGATAGCCAGACCAGTGTTGCTATTGTGACAGGTGAGACTCTGGAAAAACGAAGTGACG
The DNA here is from genome assembly GCA_038744645.1 of Pseudomonadota bacterium. GTDB lineage: Bacteria > Pseudomonadota > Gammaproteobacteria > Enterobacterales > Alteromonadaceae > Glaciecola. Next base: position 10,183 of record JBCDMA010000067.1, read on the forward strand.
ATAATTTTGAGGATATATTTGAGCGCAGCGCTGGCGTTTCTGTGGCTAATGGTGATTTATCACTATCTATCAGAGGTGTCGATTCTAACGGACCAGCGGGTGGCGGCGGGCCGACAATTTCGGTGAATATAGATGGTTCAACAATCACTGGCGTCACGCGTATGAACCTTTTAGATTATTCTACCTGGGATTTACAGCAGGTAGAGGTATTGCGTGGTCCCCAATCCACTCAAACCGGCAGAAATTCATTGGCTGGAGCCGTCATTGTCCGATCGGCAGATCCCGTATTTGACAATGAATTTCGTCTACGTGGTCAATTTGGCGAATCGAACACATTTCAGGGTGCACTTGCAGCAAACACGGTGCTGATTGACGACACGCTGGCTGCCAGAGTGTCTGTTGACAGAGAGCAATCTGATGGATTTGTGACCAATGACATGGTTGCTGGAGACGAATACGACTCCGAAGAACGAACGACCATTCGAGCATCACTGTTGTTTGAACCAACCGAAGATTTCTCAGCTATTTTAAAAGTCTCCAGATTCAAAACCATCGATGGAACCGGAGCCGTAGATGCCTCCTTGTTTCCAGAGCAGCGAGTGAATAACTTTCCAATTCAGGAGCGTCTCACCATGGAAACTGACTCAGTCAATCTTAGACTCTTTTATGATGTGACGGAAAACCTGCGCCTGCAAAGTGAGACCAGCTACTTTGACAATGATACGGAGTTTGTTGTTGCAGGAGGTGTGGATGATAGTGCCGGACGTAATTTTGAACAGGAGATAAAACTGTTTTATGAAGCAGAGCATATTACCGCTGTTGCCGGTGTTTATTACACAGACTTATCTTCAGGTGGCTCTTTAGGTGGCGCCTTTCCTGCATTTTTCTTTGTGCCGGATGCGCCCGCTGGTTCTATTATCAATTTAGCATTCATAAGTGATAGCTCCACTGAAAATTATGCAGTATTTGGTGAATTGGAATATAAATTATCTCCAAAAATATCGCTGATTGGAGGGGTGCGATATGACAACGAAGAACAGGAAGACATCAATGGAACATCACTAACGAGTGATGACCCCTCTGTGTCTGACAGTTTGGGAGGAACAGTGCCTCCTACTTTGCTCAATGCATCATTCAGCGCCCTTTTACCAAAATTGGCCATTAACTATGAAATCAGTCCAGACTCAAGCATTGGATTCACTCTACAACGCGGATATCGAGCTGGTGGTGCCGCCATTAATTTTAATGGTGAAGTTTATGAATTCGACCCTGAATATACCTGGAATTACGAAATTGCTTATCGCTCCGAATGGTTCGAGCAACGACTTATTTTCAATGCCAATGCATTTTATACCGATTGGACCGATCAACAGGTCTCTCAGCAAGGGGCAACGAATAACACACTTGATGTGATAACCGTCAATGCTGGTGAATCTCGTTTGATTGGTGGTGAAATTGATTTGACTTCGACGCCTGTCGATGGACTCGAATTATATGCGTCAATTGCTTACGTCGAAGCGGAATTTACCGATTTTGTTACTGGCGGAAACGATTTTACCGGTAATGCATTCCCATTTGCACCAAAGCTTACATCAAGTATTGGGGCTGAGTATTTTTTTGAAAACGGCTGGTTTGTCGCGAGTGACACCAGTTTTACAGACCAATCATTCCGAGATATTGAAAACACGCCAGCGCTTGAAAACAATAGTCGTTTTCTAGTCAATGTTCGAGTGGGGTATGAAGGCGACAATTGGAACGTGTTTGCTTATGCCACCAATTTGTTTGACAGAGATTATTGGAGTCGTCGCGATGGCGACGGGACTTTGCGTCCTGGCGACCCCCGCCAGCTTGGACTGATTGGACAAATTGAGTTTTGATAGCTATTTCTAGCACCTCAATTGTTGGTTTATCTGTCCCGCCCTGCCACTAAACCCTTCAAATATTGTCATCCCGTGGCTTGTCCACGGGATCCAATGATCGTCCTTTAGATTAGAAGTGAATCTGGCCAATCACGCCATAGGTGCGCGGCTAGTATGGTTTTATTCATGATGGAGACGCACCATCTGTGACGTGTCGCTTATTTGAAATGCTGAAAATTACGTTACGTCGTGTGTGTATAACTCATTTGGCCATATTAGAACCTGCCAGATATGTGTATGTTGCACTATAGCCGTCGTGAAGATGTTGGCACTTAATAGATGTTTACGTTAAAGACCTAAACGCCATACCAAAACTAGAAATCATATATGACACTCAAGTAAACCACTCTTGGCTCTCCTGCTTCAGAGGAGGCATTTAAAAATCCATTTACGTTTTCAACATATTCTTCATCCGTCAGGTTTTTAACGCTCAAGATCCCTGTCCAAGGGCCATTGGTATAAGACACATTTGCATTCAAAACGATTGTCGAATCCAGCCGAAAGCTATTTGCAGCATTCGCAAATTGGTCCCCGATGTATCGAAGCCCACCACCTATGCTAAATTCTGGTAAGCCAAAATGCGTAAGACGATACGTTGTGAACACGTTTACTGTGTGTTTTGGGGTGCCCGCAAAGTCATTGTTATCACTGTCTTGTGTATCAACATAACCATATGACGCGGCAATATCCCAGTCCTCGTTAATGTTGCCGATTGCATCTACCTCGAAACCATTGCTTGTTTGCTTACCACTTGCAATCGATGCAATTGGGTCATTTGGATCCGTTTGCGCAACGTTTACTTTATCAATTTGGAAATATGCAAGGTTAACCGTAAAACTGTCATTAAAAATGTACTTTGCACCAAATTCAGCCCCTTCTCCTGTTTCTGGGTCAAGTATATTGCCATTGGTATCAAAAGCAGTATTTGGAGTAAAGGATTCCGCATAGTTTGCGTATACGTTAAAATTCTCATTCACCTTGTACAAAAGGCCAATCTGCGGCGTCGTTTCACTTGTATCCTCAATTGCGTTTCCAGGTAATACCGAAGGCTCAAAATCTGTATATCTAAGCCCTAAACTCAGAATCGTATTCTGATTCACATCGATATGATTCTGGATAAATACACCTTTTTGCTTTTCATCAGAATATTCAGTGAACACACCTTCAACATCGGGAAGCGACGCTTCGTAAACCAGATTATTCAGGTCAAGGATTGCTGGCGGAAACGCTGAAACGATTCTCTGACTTCTTGTTCTTTTTTTATAGTCAAGACCTAGACTGACTCTGTTTTTTACACCCCTTAATTCAAATTCACCGTTGGCCGTAAAGGTTATTAAGTCAATTTCGAGAAAATTATTATAATCCTGAGGCAGTCTAAGAAACGAATTTGCAGTGACTGGAAGAAAACCAAATGCGAGTCCATCCTCTTCAACATATTCAAATGGGAAATAGGCTTGGCCCCAACCAAAGTCATTTTCAATACGGGAGTACCTTAAGCTGGTGTTCCAAACACTAAACTGACTGTCGAAATCTAAGCCATACGAAATTTGATCAATGTAAACACTGTTGTCCGGGTGACCTAAAATAGTATCTATTGGAACAGCAATATCTCCGCTTGAACTGATCGCAACACCTATGTCCCAAGGTTCATCTTCCTCCAGATATTCTGCCCAGACTGTCACGGTGTGATTCTCATTAATATCATATGCAAGTGTAGGTGCGATGAAGATTTTCTCTTCAGAACTCGAATAGTCCCTGAATCTTTCGTTATCGCCAAACACACCTACTACTCTATATCTTAGGCTGGCTTCATCATTGATCGCGCCTCCAAAATCCGTCTTGAGTGTGTAGCCTGGGTTACTATTTGCATCTATAGCCACTTGAGCATGTGCTTCGTAAAGTGGTTTTTTCTTGACCAAATTGATCAGACCACCTGGTTCAGCTTCACCAAAATTGATGGAGTCTGGGCCTTTTAATACCTCTATTCTTTCCATGTTAAACGGTTCAAACGATGCGATTCCCAAAGCGACCTTTACGCCATTTTGTAGAACGGGGGCACTAAATCCTCTTGATTTAAACAGTACCTCTCTGCCAAAGCCATTTGCGTCTATCACCACGTTGGATGACATAGTGATAATTTCGGATATATCAGTAGGTTGAAATTTTTCTATAAATTCAGAATCAAAAACTTGTATCGATCTAGATAAGTCTTTGATGGGGATGCCAGCCCTTGTGACATTTGGTACGTCTACAAAAAGGTTTTTACTGCGACCATAAATTTGAATTATTTCGACATCGCTTACATCTAAAGGCGCAACCGGCGAAGCATCTGAATCTTTGTTTTCCGTCGCAGTAACGATGACATACGCGCCGCTTTTAGCTCTCCTAAACGTGAGGCCAGTGTCTTCTAATAATCGTTTTAATGCCGACTCCACATCGAAATCACCATTTATTTCATCGACCACTTGATCACCAATAAGTGCACTTGATGCCATGATATTGATACTGTATGTCTCTGATATCGCATTCAATGCTTCGACTAACGTGC
>JBCDMA010000068.1:0-14647 GCA_038744645.1 Pseudomonadota bacterium
AACTTTTAACAGCAAACCTATTCCATAGAATTATTCGCTATCTAAGTTGTACATTTCCAAATTTGTCAGTTCAGCTTGCTTACGGGGGATCTTTTTGGATGCTTCGCCTCGTGCTTTATCGATCATTTCAAGATAGCCTTGATCAACATCACCGGTAATATAGTTCCCATCGAACACAGAGGTCTCAAACGACGTTATCTTCTCGTTTTCCTCTGAGACAGCAGAAACAAGATCATTCAGATCTTGAAATATTAAGCCATCCGCCTTAATGCAATCTTTAATTTGTTCAATCTCTCTGCCGTAAGCAATGAGTTCTACTGCCGAAGGCATATCAATGCCATACACATTTGGGAATCGTATTTCAGGCGCGGCAGACGCAAAGTAAACTTTCTTGGCACCAGACTCGCGCGCCATTTCAATGATTTGCTCACAGGTCGTGCCTCTAACAATAGAATCGTCGACTAGTAAGACATTTTTACCTTTAAATTCAGAGGCTATAGCATTTAACTTTTGCCTCACTGACTTCCGACGCATTTTTTGACCAGGCATAATAAATGTGCGTCCAATATAACGATTTTTCACAAAACCTTGGCGGTACGGGAGTGCGAGCGTTGTCGCTATCTGTAGTGCCACATCCATTGATGTTTCAGGAATGGGAATGACCACATCAATGTCCTTGTCACGCCATTCCCGCTTTATTTTCTCGCCCAATTTGCGCCCCATGTTAACGCGGGATGCATATACGGAAATACCATCAATCGACGAATCAGGTCGAGCAAAATATACGAACTCAAAGATACAAGGATGGGATTCAGGCATTTGTGCGCACTGTTTCGTAAACAATCGACCATTTTCAGTTATATACACAGCTTCGCCAGGCGCCACGTCGCGCACAAACTTAAAACCAACAGTATCAAGAGCAACGCTTTCTGAAGCAACCATAAACTCGTCACCGCTTTCAGTGTGTCGTTTTCCAAGTACCAGTGGTCGAATCCCATTTGGATCGCGAAACGCGACTAAGCCATGACCAATGATCGCCGCGACAACTGCGTACGCACCGTTGACTTTATTATGTAACTTACTGATTGCTCCAAATATCTCATCTGGTGTAATTTTTAATGCTGCCGTCGTTTGAAGTTCATGAGCAAAAATATTTAATAGTATTTCAGAATCGGACGTTGTATTAATATGCCGTCGCGCAATCCTAAAAACGTCTTGCTCCAATATGTGTGAATTAGTTAAGTTACCGTTGTGCGCAAACGCTATCCCATAAGGTGAATTAACATAAAACGGTTGAGCTTCTGCGGAACTAGAACTGCCCGCTGTCGGATAACGACAATGACCAATGCCAATATTTCCTGTCAGTCGCTTCATGTGCCTAGTATGGAATACATCTCTGACCAGGCCATTGGCTTTGCGCAAATTGAACATGTTGTCTTGGATGGTCATGATCCCAGCCGCATCTTGACCTCTATGTTGTAGAACAATTAATGCGTCATAAAGTGACTGATTAACAGGTTCTTTGCCTACAATTCCAACGATCCCGCACATAAATATACCTCTACTTAAGTTGACGGAAGAAAGCTCGAGTTCTGCTCCACAAACTCAAAGAACCACTCGATAACACCGCCAAATTCTGGAACAAGAAGCGAGGATACCCACCAGTCCGCAGAGGAAGCTGATGTAAATGTATCGAGAAAAAACAACACAGCGCTGACGATAAGAATGCCTCTCAATGCGCCAAAAACAGCGCCGACTGCTTTATCGGTGCCGCCCAAGCCCGTTGTTTTTACTAACTGCGATACCAAGTAATTCAAAAGCGCACCTGCGATAAGCGTGCCAATAAACAGAAGCGCAATCGCAATACCATTTCTCACTATCTCATCGCGAATGCTCGAAAAGTGAATGGCTAACAATGGATAGAAGTGCTTTGCTACAAAAAAGGCACTGATCCAAATCGCTAGAGATATTGCTTCTTTGACAAAACCACGAACAATGCTTATTAATGCTGAAAATGCAATAACAGACAATATTGCAAAATCAAACCAGTTCATGTTCGAAATCTTCCTTTTCCACTGCTTGCTATTCTTTTTCTTCGGTGGATGTTATCAAAAATGGTTATTCAGCGCTAACTTGAAATTCAGTTATCTCACCCTGTAAGCCCGTTACCTTTTGCAACTCAGATAGTGCGCTTTCGAGTATTTTCTTGTCTAGCTCAGGCCCAACGAGCACTCGTGTGAGCTTTCCGGTTTCTGCATTTACAGCTTGTTCAAACACGCGGAAACCCGCATTTGAGGCTTGCCTCATTACTCTTTGCACGTTTGCTTGCTTCCCGAAAACACCCAACTGGATCACCCAACTACCCTGTGCCGGTTTTGTTTCATTCGATGGTATAACAACGGGTGTGTCCATAACTGGATTTTCAGATGGTGTATCTATCAGATCGGGAGGAATGACTGGTTCATTTTGCTGCGTCACGTCTGTTTGCAAAAGGTCATCGGATGCATCAGATGATAAAGCATCGTCGGTTTGGATCTCATCATTATTCTGCAGCGTTAAGTTCTGTTCGAACTGTTTAACTTCGGGCAGCACGTTTTCAATGCTGTCGGCTGGATTGGCTGCCGCTTTGAGTTTATCGATATCAACGGGCTCGACCGCAGGAATTATGAGTGGTTCGGGTTTACCCGGCACTTTTAAAAAGCTTTGTTCAGATGATTGCTTTTCACCATCCAACCACTGTGGCAAAAAAATTACCACGACTGCAACAAGAATAATCGTCCCAACCAATCGGTTTTTTAACGTATCGCTCATTTCTTACTCTGTAATGTATGAAGCACATCTGATGCTAGTGCAATGGTTACAAAGGAACCAAATATGCAAATCATATCAGCGTCTTTGGCGCATTCCAAAGCATATTCGATGCCTTTCTCCACGGAACAAAATCCTTCAGGTTCAAACCCCTGTTGGCGTAGATAATTGGTGAAACGCTGGGCTTTCTCCCCACGCGGACCGGGCAAATCACAGCAAACCCAAACGCCCTTCAAGCTGAGCAATTCCGCTATACTTGCTTCGATGTTTTTATCTGTAAGCATCCCGACGACGAAATAAACCTTATCAACGTTTTCTTTTGACAGCTGTGAACAAAGATATTCAGCCGCTTGAGCATTGTGAGCAACATCACATATGACGTAGGGTTTTTCAGATACGCACTGATATCGACCCGGTAATTTAACATCATTTACGGCTCGCTCAACCCCATCCTTGTCATCAATGAGTGCGCGCAGTCTTACTAGTTGTGATATGACTTTTTCAGTGCCTGTCTTGTTCACATTTTTTAGTAAATTCTTATTCGTTCGTGCAGTCAGATGCAATACGCAAGCAAGAGCAACCAGCACATTTTGCAGCGGAACCTGAGGATTATTTATTTCATATGACAAACTGATAGCCACACTGCCATCAATTTCATTTTGCAGCGAAATACACTGGTTCTCAAAATCAATCGTCGACACTTGCGGTACAACAGTAATGTGGCGATGCGTGGAGTAAATATTCTCTAGGCCAACGGCGTCGGGCATTATACCAAATACAATATCACTTAGCGGCTTGACAATGCCTGCTTTCTCAAATGCAATTTTATTCAGGGTGTCACCCAAATAATTTTGATGATCAAAGCCAATGCTGGTGATGACGGCAATGTCTGCATCCACAATATTGGTCGCGTCCAGCCGTCCACCAAGCCCGACTTCCAGTAATATAAAATCAACTGAATGCTTGGCAAAAACAAACAGCGCAGCCAGAGTCGCAAATTCAAAGTATGTTATTGGGGTTGTTTGTCTGGCTTTGTCAATATAATCAAATGCTTCGCACAGCTCTTCATCGCGCACCATTTGTGATTGGATCTTAATTCTTTCGTTAAATTGGTGCAGGTGTGGCGAAGAGAAGGTACCGACAAAACAACCTGCAGATAGCAGAAGCGCTTCAGTGCACGCGGTTGTCGTTCCTTTGCCGTTTGTACCAGCCACTGTGATTATGGTGCTTTGACTTACATCTTGGTTCATCGCACGCCAAACAGACTTGACGCGCGATAGACCCATGTCTATTTCATTGACGTGTTGGCTTTCAATGTATGAAAGCCATTGCGCTAAACTTCGTTGCACTACTCAGTTGGCTCTTCGACCTCTTCTGGCAATGCTTCGGCCTGAGGCGGCACATAATGCAGCTTCGCTAGCAATCGATAGATCGTATCTTTCATTTCTCTGCGATCAACGATCATATCCAGTGCGCCTTTCTCAAGCAAAAACTCACTGCGTTGAAACCCTTCTGGCAGTTTTTCGCGCACAGTTTGTTCTATCACGCGTGGTCCAGCAAACCCAATTAATGCCCTCGGCTCAGCGATATTAATATCGCCCAACATGGCCAAGCTGGCTGAGACGCCACCCATGGTAGGGTCGGTTAACACAGAAACGTAGGCCAACCCTTTTTCGCTCATTTTTGCTAACGCTGCGCTGGTTTTTGCCATCTGCATCAATGAAATCAATGCTTCTTGCATTCTCGCGCCACCGCTTGTTGAAAAACATACCAACGCGCAGTTTTGATTGATGGCTTCTTCTGCCGCAGCGACAAATTTCGCACCAACCACAGATGCCATTGATCCACCCAGAAAACTAAACTCAAATGACGCAGCGACAACAGGTAACCCATTAATTGTTCCGCGCATCACGACAAGCGCGTCTTTTTCACCTGTTGCCTTTTGGGCAGAGACAATCCTGTCTTTGTAGCGTTTTGAGTCTTTAAACTTGAGGATATCTTGAGGTTCAAGCTCGGTACCAATTTCAACTTTGTCTTGTTCGTCAAGGAATGCATCTAGCCTGGCCCGCGCAGTTATACGCATGTGATGTCCGCATTCTTTGCATACTTGGAGTTGCTTTTCTAACTGTGATTTATATTGCTGGGCGTTGCAATTCGTGCATTTCGCCCAGAGTCCTTCTGGAACGTTGCTCTTCGTCGATGATTGTATCTTTGGCAGTATCTTATCGATCCAGCTCATTGTGTAATTACCTGTCTTTGTCTTTTTTTATGACTTCCCTAATACCGCGTAGATTATACAGAAATAATTGATTTTCTGTATAAAAAGTGCAGTACGGATGTCAGGGTCTGTTTATCTTTCATATATTGCAACCGGTGACCGGCATGGATCGACTGTCCAATCTTACACAATCGAGGCGTGAGTACTGTGATTTAGTCATTCTAAATGAGGTAATCAGAACGAAGAGTCTGGAAGATTGGGCTTCGACCCGCTGGGCTGGGCCTGAATATCTCATAAATCGTAAAACAATGGTCCGTAATCAGGCGGCGTTAATTGATATTTTTCCGGGTACGTAACCGAAATCAAATATAGGCCATTGGGTTTTGCAGTTGCTGCCGCCTGCGTTCTATCTTTTATCGATAACAAATCAGCCAACCAGGAAATCGGTTGAGCGGATGTCCCTATTTCAATGAGACAGCCGACGATATTGCGCACCATATGATGCAAAAATGCATTCGCTTCAATGTCGAGGACAACATAGTTTCCCCTGCGCTGCACAGCGATTGCATCAACCCGCCGATTCGCCGTTTTTGATTGACAAAGAGACGCTCTGAAACTGGTAAAATCATGCTCACCAATGAGCGATTGCGCTGCTTCATGCATTAAATTAGCATCGAGCTGTCGATGAATATGCGTAACCCCATTGTAAAAAATTCCGGGGCGCTGCTGGTGATTGTAAATAACGTAGCGATAACGGCGCGTTAGCGCGCTGAATCTGGCATGAAAACCATCATCGACAGGCAGTGCCCATTTTACTGCGATTTGGTGGGGTAAATTTGCATTGACGCCCAACGTGAATGCTTTTAGTGGTCGATTTGCATGGGTATCGACGTGAATGGTCTGATAAGTAGCATGCACACCTGCATCTGTGCGCCCCGCGCAGACGACTTCTACTTCATGGTCAAGTATTTTGGATAACGCGTCCTCTACACACGCCTGAACACTTTTTGCATGGCGTTGCTTTTGCCAGCCTTTAAAACCATTGCCTTGATACTCTACACATAGCGCATAACGCATATCAACTAACGCTTAACCTTAGCATTTGTCCGATGACGGTTAGATATCATTTTGTGTTGTTTTGATTTACGAAGTGAACGTCGCATACGGCTGAGTTTTGTGTGGTCTAATTCATCCATCGAATGCACAGTCGCTTTTGTTTCTGGTGGCAGTGATGCCATGCTGCGCAATTGGTTCACATGTTCCAGGTCAAGTTCTAACCACGCGCCTTGAGGCAACCGTTTAAACATCTCAATATTACCATAGCGAATGCGAATAAGCCGATTAACCTTAACATCTTGAGATTCCCAAAGTCGCCTCACTTCTCTATTTCGACCCTCATTGAGTGTGACGTTGAACCAGCGGTTTTTAGCATCGTCTTCTGTGTTTTTAACATGCACCGCGTTAAATTTAGCAATGCCATCTTCTAATTCGACACCTGCTGTCAGGTTGCGCAGCATCGCCGGTGTAACGTCGCCGAAAACGCGCACAGAATATTCCCTTTCCACCGCATAGCTGGGATGCATCAATCGATTAGCGAGTTCGCCATCGTTAGTAAATAAAAGCAGTCCACTTGTATTGATATCCAATCGCCCAACGGCAATCCAGCGGCCATTGCTTAGCTTGGGCAATCGTTCAAAAACAGTGGGGCGCCCTTCCGGATCATTTGCAGAACAAATTACGCCTTCCGATTTATTCAGCATCAACACTCTGCAAGGCTGTTTTTCATTTTGTCGAGAAATCGTATGCCCATCAACTCTAATGACATCCTTTATCTCAACCCTTTCTCCGAGTGTTGCAATTTTACCATTGACCGACACGCGTTTGTCTTGGATCCATTTTTCCATTTCTCGTCGCGAGCCGATCCCGTGATTTGCGAGTACTTTTTGTAGTTTTTCTGATGCCATCAATGCACGCTCTGTGTAGGAGGTTGAAGGTTGTCGTTGTCTTGTTGTGAAGCTTCATTTTCAGTAATGTCTTCACCGGCGTCTTCAATTGCGCCGTTTTCATTTGATGCGTTTTGATCCGCCTGATTTTCTTGCTCAGGATCGTCAATGATTTTCAATGACGCTTGCAATGAATCTTCATGTTCCCCTTCAAATTCCTCTGCAGATGGCAATTCCGAGAGACTGGAAAGTGCGAAATAATTCAGAAAAGCATCCGTTGTCGCATAGAGTGCAGGCCGTCCCGGCACTTCCTTATGGCCCACAATTTTGATCCAATCGCGTTCAGACAGGTTTTTAACGATTTGACTGGAAACAGCAACGCCGCGTATTTCTTCAATTTCACCGCGTGTGATGGGTTGCCGATATGCAATCAGTGACAGAGTTTCAAGCATCGCGCGCGAGTATTTGGGCACAGTTTCTTGCCATAACCGCGACAATAAAGGGCCTAACCCACTGTTGGATTGAAAACGGTATCCACTGGCCACCTGCACAAGCTGAATGCCGCGGGGTGCATAATCAAGCTCTATTTCATTTAATACGCTTGTGAGTTGAGCGTTGGAAACATCAAAATCGGTGAGTACAGTTGCGTGCAATTTTTTTATTGACAACGGATGGTCAGCCACAAAAATCGCTGCTTCAACCAATTGCTTTAATTGCTCATCGCTAATTTTGTTCATAGCCACCTAATTTCACGTGCAAATTCGCGTAAGGTTGTGCCTGCTCTAACACGACCAAGTTCTCTTTCACCAACTCTAAAATCGCAATAAATGTCACAACGACGCCCGCAGGTCCTTCTGATAAATCTACTAATTCTGTTAATGATGTAAACGTTTTTGGGTTCAATATCTGCATTAACATACTCATCCGAGCGCGCGTAGAAAGCACTTCTTTGGAAATTTTGTGATCTTTGAAGGCTTGTGCACGTTTGATGGCATCGGCAAAGGCAAAAGCCAATTCCTTTAACGTTACTTGAGGCATGTGCTTAATGGGTTGAACATTGTCACTTGGACAGGCATGCGCAATTTGAAAATCACGCTCCAATCGCGGCGCTTCGTCTAGTCGTTCAGCAGCAAGCTTTATTTTTTCATACTCTTGCAGACGTCGAATAAGCTCAGCCCGAGGATCATTTTCATCATCATCAACCTCTTTGAGTTTAGGTAGTAGGATTCGCGACTTGATCTCAGCGAGCATGGCCGCCATGACAAGGTATTCACCAGCCAATTCCAGTTTTACTTCGGCCATCGTTTCGACGTATTTCATATATTGCTTGGTGACTTGCAATACGGGTAGTTCTGCAATATCAAACTTTTGTTTTCGAATGAGATAAAGCAACAAATCAAGAGGCCCCTCAAATGTCTCCAAAATCACTTCTAACGCATCAGGTGGAATATAGAGGTCTTCAGGTTTTTCAATCAGGGCTTCACCATTGACAAAGGCCAATGCAAGCGGTTGTTGTTGGGTTAATGGTGTTGGTTCAGTTTGCGTCGTCGCTTTTGTTTCTGACATGCAACGTTAACCTTCGAAAGGCAGAGAATCGCCTGCGCCGTAACGCAGAATAGTGGCATCACCTTCGGACATATCCACGACCGTTGTCGGTTGCTGCCCTAAGTAGCCGCCATGAATAATCAATCCAACGACCTTTTCGAGTTTGTCGCGGATCTCATCCGGGTCTGACTCAGCCATTTCCTCGCCTGGCAATATTAGCGTGGTGGACATGATGGGCTGTCCCAACTCCTCCAGCAGTGCCAGTGCAATGTTATTCTCTGGTACGCGGATCCCAATGGTTTTCCTTTTGGGGTTTTGCAGCCGTTTGGGTACCTCTTTCGTTGCTTTGAGAATAAAGGTATAGGGCCCTGGAGTATTGTTTTTTATTTGTCGAAATGCAGTGTTATCTACCCTGGCATATATCGATAATTCAGACATGTCACGACACATTAGCGTGAAGTTGTGTGTCTTATCTAAACTGCGAATGCGGCAAATTTGATCAAGTGCCCTTTTATTTTCCATTTGACATCCAATCGTATATCCAGAATCTGTCGGATACACAATAACCTCACCTCTATGAATAAGCTCACATGCAAGCTTAATTAATCGCAGTTGAGGATTATCTGGATGTACGTAAAAAAACTGACTCATTTTTTGTTATCGTTGTACGTGATCAATTTTTATAATGAAAATTCAATGAAATGCATACGTATTGAACGTCTTCGTGCTCAAGTATACCAACAATAACTGCTAAAAAGTCGCATTATTGTGGATTACCCCATTGTAATAGTATCAGAACGCATCCCATACGGGCTTAAATTGCTTAGGTATAGCAAGTTTACGGCCCAATTCGGTCCAGCGATTTGGCGCATGAAAATCAGACCCAATGCTAGCATACAACCGGTGTTCTATCGCGATTTCTTGAATTACCTGCATTTTCGTTGGCGATACCCTAGGATGAGTTAACTCAGCCGCGACGCCACCCGCATTTGAAAAGTCATTAAAGAGCCGCCTTAACCACTTAGTTTTCATGTCGTAGTGAAAAGGGTGTGCCAGACAGGCGACGCCACCTGCATTGTTGATAAGTGCTATTGCTTGTTCAATAGATAGCCAGTCAACGGAAACAAACGCGCGCTTATTTTTGCCCAAATACTTGGTAAATGCTGCTTGAAGGTTTTTGCATTTATTTTCGGCCACGAGCACCTTCGCGAAATGGACGCGTGAGATACTGGTTGTCGATACATTGGATACCTTCTGCCAAAGGTCATTGATGCCTAAATACGCCAATTTTTTAGCTATTTTTTCCGCTCGAAGACGCCTTTTCCTCTGCTGTTCAGCTAATGCGGATAGCATATCCTGATCATTTTCATCAAAATGCAATCCTAATATATGGATCTCAAAGCTGTGCCACTTTGTTGTGATCTCAACACCTGAAATAAGATTGAGCGTCAGGTTATAGCGATTAATAGCCTGTCTTGCAGGCGTCAATGCATCTATGCAATCGTGGTCAGTGATGGCAAACAGCTCTAATTGCATCTGTGCAGCCCTTAACATGAGCTGCTCAGGCGTTAAAGCGCCATCTGAAAACGTTGTATGGCTGTGTAAATCGGCTCGCAACAAGCACTCCAATGCATAAGTAGATTGAATGTTCTCCGTCTCTTCGGTCAAGATTTAAGTCGTAGGCCGACGGAAAATCAAAGATAAACGGGAACTAAGGGTTGACTTTGTAGATGAATTATATTCTCCTTATACTCGTTTTAGAAGATTGAATCTAAAGAAGAGATAATTATGCGCACCATAGATAGAAAAATAGTTGTACAAAACGCAGCTTGGTGGTGGATCCAGACCTAGGGTCTCGGATGCGTGCGCACGTAATTCTTAAAGGCCCATTGTATGGGCCTTTTTTATTGCATGATCCGTTTTTGCGTAACCCGTTTTTGCGTAACCCGTTTTTGCACGATGCGCTAAAAGTGCTCAATCAGCAATTTCAGCAAGGATATCTTATTAAATGAGCTTAACAGCATTGGATAACACACCAGGCACAGTTGAATCGGTGATCAAAGACGTCAATTACGTTGACGACCCGTTGGGCGCCTATCATTGTCTTAAAACAAACAATTCAGTATTGCTGGAATCTGCTGAAATAGACAGCAAAGACAGTTTGCAAAGTCTTATCTTACTCGACGCTGCTGTGCGAATTGAATGCAATGACCAAACAGTCCAGGTCCAAGCATTATCAAAAAACGGGCAAGCGGCACTCAACCTATTGGAGCAAGCATTACCAGAGCAACTAAAAAGCAAATCAGATTCTCTGTATGTGTTTGAATTTGAAAAACCACCGAAAAACATAGATGAAGACACGCGTTTGAAAATGCTTGGTGTACTTGACGTGCTCAGGACAATTAGAGAGAACGTCACGAGTTTGCGAGACCACCCACACAGCGTCTTTCTCGCGGGTGTTTTTGGGTATGATTTAGTTGCATGCTATGAATCGTTACCGCCTGTGCCAGTGAAAGATAACTGTTGTCCCGATTATGTTTTTTACCTTGCTGAATCACTGGTACTTATCGATCATCAACTGAAATCTACGCAAATTTTAGGCAGTGTGTTTTCTGGCCCCCACCTGTCAGAAGAGTATTTTCGCGTGCATCAGCGCATTGAACACATTGCAGAGCAGTTACAAACCGTCAATTTCGCCATCGACAGCACCAACACACATTCAATACATACCGCAGTTGACAAAACCGACAGCGAGTTTTGCTCTATTGTTGATGATTTAAAGGAAAACATCCTCGATGGCGATATTTTCCAAGTAGTGCCGTCGCGTACCTTTAGCATGAAATGCGACAACGCATTACTGGCCTACCAACGGCTCAAACAAACGAATCCATCACCTTATATGTTCTATATAGTCGATAGGGATTTTGAAATTTTTGGTGCCTCACCTGAGTCCGCACTCAAATACTCGCAAGCGTCGAATATTGTTGAAATCTATCCGATCGCGGGCACCCGACCACGAGGAAAACTTGAGGATGGCAGTATCGATCACGATTTGGATAGTCGCTTGGAGTTAGACCTCAGGCTGGATAAAAAAGAGCAGGCTGAACACATCATGCTTGTCGACCTTGCCCGCAATGACGTCGCAAGAGTAACGACACCCGGTACACGATTTGTAAAAGACTTACTAAAAGTGGACAGGTATTCCCATGTGATGCATTTAGTGTCTCGCGTCATTGGCCAGTTAAAACCCGACCTAGATGCACTGCATGCGTATCAAGCCTGTATGAATATGGGCACATTAGTCGGCGCACCCAAGTTAAGCGCAGCTTCCTTAATTCGACAAGTGGAAAAGAAAAAACGCGGCAGTTACGGTGGCGCTGTGGGATATCTCAATGGCAAGGGTGACTTTGATACCTGCATTGTCATACGCAGCGCGTTTGTTAAGGATGATATAGCTTATATTCAAGCTGGCGCAGGTATTGTAAGAGACTCGCTTCCCCAGTCTGAAGCTGACGAAACACGAGCAAAAGCACAAGCCGTTATCACCGCAATCAGCACTGCGTCGGAGTCGGTGCAATTAGCCCAACCGTCGGAAGATGGAGGATTTGAATGTGAATAATAACCTGCACGTAGTCATGATCGACAATCAGGATTCCTTTACCTATAACCTGGTGGATGAATTGCGTATTCTCGGTATTGAGCTGTCGATCTATCGCAATACCGTTGATGTCACCACCATTATCGATGCATTAAATACTGCATCGACCTCCAGTAGTGCAATACTCATGCTGAGTCCAGGACCTGGTGCACCCAGTGATGCTGGGTGTATGCCCGATGCAATTGCTCACGCACAAGGTAAATATCCTGTCTTCGGCATTTGCCTCGGTCACCAAGCTATCGTTGAGCATTATTCAGGGAACGTCAATAGAGCACCTGATGTGATGCACGGTAAAGCGTCTTTAATGCAGCATGACCATCCGCTAATCTTTGGAAGTCTCGACAATCCAATGACGATTGCGCGATACCACAGCCTCGTAGCCACTAATGTACCTGAGAGTTTGCAAGTAATTGCTCAAAGCGACGGTCTTGTGATGGCGATTTTACATCAAGATGATAAAATGCTTGGCTTTCAATTTCACCCAGAATCCGTACTCACAAGGGATGGAAGTCACTTGATAAAACAAGCACTTGAGTTTTTGTCAGACAAGTTATTATCAGCTGAGTTATTAACAAACAATAATGCGGAGGCGTCACAGAATGGCATTTAACACCATACTAGAGTCGCTGTATGCCAATACTGACTTGAGTCAAGCGGACAGTCACAGCATTTTCAATGCGTTGATGAAAGGCGAGTTGGATCAGATCACAATTACTGCGCTGCTCATTGCATTAAAAATGAAAGGTGAATCCATCGAAGAAATCGCCGGTGCAGCCAGTGCAATGATAGACAATGCACGACACTTTCCTACGCCTGATTATGCCTTTAGTGATATTGTCGGCACGGGGGGTGATGGCCAAAATACGATTAATATTTCAAGCTCCGCAGCGCTCGTTGCTGCGGCATGCGGTGTAAAAGTGGCCAAACACGGCAACAAGAGTGTCTCTAGCAAATCTGGTTCATCAGACCTTTACGCTGGCTTTGGTTTAAATTTGATGATGGCACCAGACACTGCGCGAAAATGTCTTGATGAAACCAACTTTTGTTTTCTTGCTGCGCCAAATTACCATTCAGGCGTAGCGCATGTGATGCCGGTTAGAGGTACACTGGCAACGCGCACTATATTTAATATACTGGGACCATTGGCTAACCCGGCGCGACCTACTCATGGTGTCTACGGTGTGTATTCCCAAGACCTATTAGACGTATATGCCGAAGTGTTGGCATCACTTGGGCACACGCATGCATTGGTCGTACATGGCAGCGGACTTGATGAGATTACGTTGCACGACAAGACCGACGCTCGATTGGTAACATCAAGTGGCATAGAAAAGCTGACGTTAATGCCTTTGGATTTTGGCGCAAACACATTTGATATCAGTGCACTTAAGGGTGGTGAACCTGCACAAAACAAAGCCTTTACAGAAGCTGCCCTCTCCGGAAAGGGTGAAATCGCACATATGCAAGCCATCGCTGTGAATGCAGCTGCATTGATGTGGGTAAACGACGTTGACATATCAATGAGTAAGTGTTTCGAACTAGCCATGCAAGCAATGCACGAGTCAACGCCGCTGTCCGTAATCCATAGTGCTGCAACAATCAGCAATGAGGCAAATGCATGAGTAATGTGCTAGCTCAAATCGTCGAACACAAACGCGTTGAAGTAGCGCAGCGAGAATCGGCGCAGCCATTGGATTCGTTCAAGCATCTTTTGACACCGTCAACAAAATCCTTTGAAGCGGCACTATCAGCTGACACAGCGGGTTTTATTTTTGAATGTAAAAAAGCATCGCCCTCAAAAGGGTTGATAAGAGAGCCTTTTGATTTAGATGAAATCATCGCGGCCTACAAAAAAGAGGCGAGCTGCTTCAGTGTGCTGACTGATGAGAAGTACTTCCAAGGCCATTACGATTATCTAAAAAAGGTCACTGACAAAGTTGTCCAGCCGGTGTTGAATAAAGACTTCTTTATCAATGAATACCAAGTCTATCTCGCCAGATATTACCATGCTGATGCTGTTCTTCTGATGTTGTCTGTACTGACCGATGACGAGTATACCCAATTACACAAGGTCGCTGACGAGCTGGGGCTAGACGTGTTGACTGAAGTCAGCAATGAGGATGAAACGTATCGCGCGCTTCGCTTAAATGCCCGAATCATTGGCATAAACAACAGAAACCTGCGCGACTTGAGCACCGATTTGGCAACAACCGAGAAACTTGTACCCTTGATTAGAGACCACGCTGCTTTTGATGGCATCATTATCAGTGAATCGGGCATATATACCCACAAAGATTTGATGCGTCTTAATCCACTTGTCGATGGCTACCTTGTAGGAAGCTCACTGATGGCTGAGAAAGACCTTATGCTAGCGGTGGATCAACTTGCTTATGGGCGCGTGAAAATATGCGGGATCACCAGCGTCGAGCAAGCAGAAATGGTATCGCAGTTCCCCATTTCATACATGGGCTTGAT
>JBCDMA010000069.1:0-14623 GCA_038744645.1 Pseudomonadota bacterium
AGCGCTTGCACTTATTCAAATTGCACACCCTGAATGCAGAGAAGCCTTGCTGACTGCGGCCAAACAACTCAACTATGTCAGTCCTACACAAGAAGGCCACTCGCTCACGACGCCTTATCCTATAGATTGGGAATGTTCACATACAACGAAAAAAGGTAGGTCGCTATTTGTGCGCCCAATACAAGCAATTGATGAGGATGCTTTGCGAGATTTTTTTCATCAACAATCGAATGACAGTGTGTATCTAAGGTACTTCAGTCACCTTAGCTCATTGCCGCAAAAAGTATTAAAAAGCACATCTGATATTGATTACACGCAAGATATGGCGTTTGTTGCTTTGTATCCCGTCAACGGCGCAATTCAAGAGATCGCGGCAATCGCGCAATACTTTTCCAATGCTTATAACGACGCACCCGAAATCGCAATTCAGGTTAGGGACGATTGGCAAGGACATGGATTAGGCAAGTTCATGTTTCATCAATTGGTTAAAGTTGCTAAATGTCGCCAATTTACCGCGTTGAAAGCGGACACATTGCGTGAAAACAAGGCAATGAATCATGTTTTTAGCAATGCTGGCTATCCTTATCAACGACAGAGTGAGTTTGGCGTACATACTTATATCTTTGATATTCAATAATAAAAATCAATCATCTGTATAGAAAGCGAGCAGGCAACTTATACTATGATATTCTTTCCGCTTTTAATTAAGGGAACTCAGTAAATGGCGCAAGAAGATTACGATAAAGGCATCGCCAAACGCAAGGAAGTGATGGGCGAGTCATTTGTGCAAAAAGCAATAGACAACACAATACCGTTCACACAAGAGTTGCAAGATTGGATCAATGAACATGCGTGGGGCTCAACCTGGCAAAGAGAGGGCTTATCACCTGCAACGCGTTCATTGGTAACTATTGCAATGTTGACTGCGTTAAAAGCACCCACCGAATTAAAAGGGCACATCAGAGGTGCGCTCAACAATGGATGCACGGTGGATGAAATTAAAGAAGTGCTACTACATTCATTGTTGTATTGCGGTGCTCCGGCAGCTCAGGAAGCGTTCAGAGCTGCAAAGGACATTCTCGAAGAAAACAATAAAATATAGCGTCAAAGGCAACAGTTATCTTTTTTTAGGTGATTTGTTGCTCAGCCAAACGCCACTAGAGACAAGTACCAGCGCCAACGCAAGTCCGGCGGTGAGCTTTTCATCAAAAATGGGTATTGCAGCGAATCCCGCAACCAATGGCACAAACCCCATGATTGAGCCCATCGAAGATGCGCCGATGAGTTGTACTGCTTTTACATAGCAAAGCATTTGAATAATGGTCGCGACAAAACCTTGGTAAAACGACTGGGTCGCAATAATACTCCATTCAACTTCGGTTAAATTGGAGGGTAAAAATGCAATGTAAACAGGCAAGTAAAAAATCAACGTCCAAACGGCAAGGCTCACTGTGGCCTCCCAAGGGCTGATTGACCAACGTCTAATTAAAACCGAATAGATGCTCCAACAAATCGCTGATAGCGAGAGTGAAATGTGAAACATGCTTATTTTTGCCCCGTTCATTAGAAGGTCGATTACCAACAAAGTGATGCCTATAGTGATGACAGAAATACCCAATGTCTTCTGACGATTGATTCTGTCTTGTTTTAAGAGCACCGAAAACAAATAAATAAAGGCTGGCATCAACCCAGGCAACAATACTGCGGCGTGAGAGGCAGGTGCACCTGAAAAACCAATAAACGCAAATACCGCATAAGCCAAGCCACCGACAAGTGAGCTGACAACTAAACGGCGCTGAAAGAGATTAAATGGTCGCCAGATAAGCAGTATGGGCAATACGATCGCAGAGCAGGTCAAATATCGAATGGCAATCACGTCGTACGCGGTTAACCCAGAAACGCCACCATGACGCGAAACGATGATAAAGCCCGCCCAGATAAGTGCTGCGGTGCACGCGAATAGGTAACCTGAATTAATGCTGGTTTTTGCAATGCTTGTCATTGTTGTTCTTGCTTAATGTTATTTGTTGGAAAATACGATAGCGTTCTTTTAATTTCATTTCTATTGAATAATAATGAATTAACTATTCTTTTTTGTTGAAATTAAAACTGCGATGGAATTGTCTGACCTTAAATACTTTATGGCTGTTGCAAACACAGGTGGCATAGTAACAGCAGCAGAGCGTCTTAATCGCGTTCCCTCTAATGTAACGACGCGCATTCAAAAACTCGAGACAGAGCTGAACCAACACCTCTTTATAAGAGAAAAAAAGCGCTTGTTTTTATCGCCAGCAGGCGCTCGCTTCAAACCTTACGCAGAAAAATTGCTGAGCCTGAGTGAAGAAACGTTACATGCAATGAAGGAAAGTGAGCCACAGGGACTACTTCGCATTGGTTCAATCGAAGCAATGGCTGCATCTCGATTATCGCCAATCCTTGCTAAGTTTCATTTATCGTATCCAAACGTGGAGTTGCAAGTAAGTACGCATCCAACCGGTGATCTATTGGACAAGGTTTTATTGGGGGAACTGGACATGGCAATTGTTTCTGATCCAGGTAACGACGTGCGCTTGCAGATTGAGCCGGTTTTTAAAGAACACTTGGTATTGGTATCCAGTTGTACGCTTCAGAACATAAAATGTGTGCAAGACTTGGGCGATAACGCGGTTTTGCTGGGTTTCAGCACGCAATGCAGGTACAGAAACAAACTACAAGATTGGATTGAGTCATCAGGTGCGCATGCCAATGTCATTGAAATAAATTCTTATCATGCCATGCTAAATTGCGTAGCAGCTGGCATGGGTGTTGGGCTGATACCAGAAGTGCTTTTAGATTCATATTCAAATAAGCGAGACTTAAATGTGCATCAGCTGCCTGAAGACATTGCCTTATCCTATACCAGTGTTGTCTGGCGAAAAGACCTGCTTAGTGAAAATATAAAAGCATTTCGCGTTCAGTTGAGTCAATTTGAAAATCTGCAATAACAAACAAAGGAGCTGGACGTTGTCAATGAAGCTTACAACAACGGTACTTTTACTCATTTCCTTGTCAATGAGTGATATCGCCATCGCACACGTGAACAAAGCGCATACAGACACTTCTAACGACAAAGCGATCGAGATCATTCCCATCAACGAGCATATTTTTATGCTGCGTGGCGAGGGCGGTAATATTGGTGTATTCGACGGTGACAACCACACTATCCTGATAGATAGTCAATTCGAAAGAACCGCGGAAAAAGTGCAAGAAGCGATAAAATCTGTCTCGAACAAACCCTTGGCATATCTTATCAATACGCACTACCACTCAGACCATACTGGTGGTAACCCTAGTTTCTCTGAAAAAGGAGCCACTGTCATTGCGCATGAAAAAACGCGAGAGATTTTGGCCGCTACGCGTGATGCATCTGCTCCCAACCCAAGATTGCCAGATTACTCTGATGCATTGCTGCCCTATTTAACCTTTAGTGAAAACCTATGGTTGCACGAATCAAAAGAAAGTATAGAAATCATACACTTCCCCAATGCCCATACAGAATCTGACATCGCTGTGTTTTTCACTACATCGAATGTGATTCACGCCGGAGATTTATACTTTGTTGGTGTTACGCCCTTTATCGATGTTAAAAATGGCGGTACCTATGACGGGTATGTTGCTGCGATGGAAGCAATTCTTAAAAGAGCCGACGAAAACACCATAATCATCCCAGGACACGGCCCCCTAGCGACAAAAGAAATGATGCAGAGAGACTATGAAGAGGTCGCGTCATTTGATCATACGGATATAGATTAGGTGCGTCTTAAACAGGAAAGCCAACTATACATTACGCTCGCTGACATTTAAGTCGCCCGTCGGTTCAGCTTTCGTATCGCCATAAACGCGCTGTTGCGTTATCTTTCCTGCTGTCATCGCACCATTCACATTGAGTGCGGTTCGCGCCATATCAATGAGCGGCTCAATTGAGATCAAAAGCGCAGCTAACGCCACGGGTAATCCCATTGCGGGCAGTACGATAAGCGCCGCCAACGTCGCGCCCCCGCCGACACCTGCCACACCAAATGAGCTAATCGCAATGATACCAATCAAGCTAATAATAAACGTAGGTGCAGTTGGGTCTACACCGACGCTCGGTGCAATCATCACCGCTAGCATAGCAGGATAGATACCAGCACAACCATTTTGGCCAATAGTGGCGCCAAGTGATGCGGATAAATTGGCAATGACAGGCTTTACATTTAAGCGGTTGATTTGCGTTTCCACATTAAGCGGAATAGTGGCGGCTGAGCTGCGAGAACTGAACGCGAATGTGAGCACTGGCCACACTGATTGAAAATAATGCCTTACATTAACGCCGTTCAGAAACAGAATGAGTGCATGTACGCAAAACATAATGATGATCGCCAAGTACGAAGCGGCTATAAAGCGCACCAAATCTAAGATGTCTGTCAAGCTTGAGCTTGCGCCAACTTTGAACATTAACGCGAATACGCCAAAGGGCGTTAGCGCAATGATCATTCTTACCAAACGCATGACCAGTGCCAATGCCGTTTCTATGAACTGTTTGAATCTTGCACCTTGCTCAGGTTCATCTGCAAATAGTCGCAATCCAGCAATGCCAACGAGAATGCCAAAAATAACGACAGCGATAATGGATGTGTCACGCGTCCCTGCTAAATCGGCAAAAATATTTTGAGGGATAAAACTCACAATGATGCTGGGTAAGCTGATGCCATCGACTTCACCTTGTCTTTCAGAGAGTGTTTCTGCCCTGGCTAGCTCACGCGCTCCTTGCGCAAGGCCGTCCGCTGTTAAATCAAACGCCAGCGAAATGCCAATAGCAACGGAAGAGGCGATAACAGTTGTGCCAATTAATACAAGTAAGATCAATCCGCCGTATTTACTTAATTGACTGACTTCATCCATTTTCACAACTGCAGCAATCATCGACACAAGCACAAGGGGCATGACAATCATCTTTAACAGACTGACGTATCCGCTGCCAATCATGTTCGTCCATGTTAATGTCGAATGCACAATCTCAGAATCATTGCCGTAGAGCGATTGCATTAGCGTGCCAGCAAGTGCACCTATGACCAGCGCGGTGAGGACTTGTTGAGACAAGCTCCAATCGCGCTTTTTTAAGCGAGCTAAAAAGAACAGCAAGGCGACAAAAACAGATAGATTTAACAACATCAACATGGGTTAGGATTCCTCAGAATGCGTCTGTGTTTGGTTGAGTACGGCGAGATACACAACGCGATACGCATTGGGTATACGTAATAAAGTCATCACACAGACGTATTGGCTCGAATTAAGTGTAGAAAAAAACGTAAGGTCTTAGCAAAGGTTAAAATTTGCATTCCTTAGTTGTGTTCGCACTCGTCTGAGATAGAATTTAGGGTGGTTTAAACATACGACAGAGAAAATGACACGAGCTTTCACTGAATACTTGGCAGATAAAATAGCGCAAACCAAATTCAATGGTCTCTACAAAACAGAACGCGTTATTCAGTCTCAACAATACACCGATATCACCATTGCAGGTGGGCAAAAGGTCGTCAACTTTTGTGCCAATAACTATTTGGGATTAGCCAATCACCCTGACTTGATTGCATCGGCCAAACGCGGTTTGGATAGCCATGGCTTCGGTGTGGCTTCAGTGCGGTTTATCTGCGGCACGCAAGATATTCACAAAACACTAGAAGCTAAAATCAGCAATTTTCTTGGGATGGAAGATACGATTTTGTACCCTTCCTGTTTCGATGCCAATGGCGGACTATTTGAGACGATTTTGGGCGCTGAAGATGCAATCATCTCTGATTCGCTCAATCACGCGAGCATTATAGACGGCGTTAGACTGTCTAAAGCCATGCGTTTTCGGTACGCCAGCAATGATATGCAGTCATTGGAAGAGCAGTTACAAAATGCGCAAGCAGGTGGGGCGCGATTTAAGCTCATTGCAACCGATGGTGTGTTTTCAATGGATGGTGTAATTACCAATCTTCAATCCATTTGTGATTTGGCAGAGAAATACGACGCAATGGTGATGGTAGATGATTGCCACGCGACCGGTTTTATTGGTGAAAACGGCAGAGGTACACATGAGTACTGTGATGTCATGGGGCGTGTGGATATCATCACTGGCACATTGGGGAAAGCACTAGGAGGTGCTTCCGGTGGCTTTACGTCAGGTAGAAAAGAGGTCATTCAGTGGTTGCGACAGCGCTCGCGTCCATACCTATTTTCTAATTCCGTCGCGCCACCCATCGTTGCTGCGTCGATTAACGTGTTTGAGATGATGTCAAATGGCAGTGACTTGCGTTCAAGACTTAAGCGCAATGCAAAACACTTTCGAACACGCATGGAAGAAGCTGGTTTTACGTTATCAGGTAAAGATCATCCAATCATTCCTGTAATGCTCGGCGATGCAGCGTTGGCCTCCGAAATGGCTAACAAGTTGCTTGAAAAAGGGATATATGTGATTGGTTTTTCATACCCAGTTGTGCCACAGGGCAAAGCGCGCATTCGCACGCAGATGTCAGCTGCCCACACAATAGAGCAAATTGACATTGCGGTGGAAACCTTTATTGAAGTGGGTAAGGAGATGGGGATAATTTAATGAAATCTTTGGCCAAAGAGAAAAAAGCGCCAGGGATTTGGTTGGTAGATAATCCAATACCGGATGTTGGACACAATGATTTACTCATCAAAATACGAAAAACCGCTATTTGTGGGACCGATATGCATATATATCACTGGGATGAATGGTCGCAAAATACCATTCCGGTGCCTATGATAGTCGGTCACGAATATGTCGGTGAGGTTGTTGAAATCGGGAGTGAAGTCGCCGGTTTTTCGATAGGAGATCGGGTTTCTGGTGAGGGGCATATTACGTGTGGGTACTGCCGCAACTGCCGTGCTGGTAGACGACACCTGTGCAGAAACACAAAAGGTGTTGGCGTAGACCGGCCGGGCGCTTTTGCCGAATATCTCTCGCTACCGGCGTTTAATGCGTTTAAGATCCCAGACAATATAAGCGATGACATGGCAGCGATTTTTGACCCTTTTGGCAATGCTGTGCATACCGCGCTATCGTTTGATTTGGTTGGTGAGGATGTGTTGATTACTGGTGCCGGTCCGATTGGTATTATGGCAGTAGCTGTCGCGCGGCACGCCGGCGCCCGTCATGTTGTCATCACCGACATCAATGAATACAGACTGTCGCTTGCTAAAAAGCTGGGCGCCACCCGCGTTATTAATGTGGCTAAAGATGCACTGCAAGGTGTAATGCAGGATTTGAATATGACCGAAGGCTTTGACGTGGGGCTTGAAATGTCGGGCGTTCCAGCGGCGTTTAGCAGTATGTTGGAGAACATGAATCACGGCGGCAAAATCGCCATGCTGGGGATCCCGCCCAATGACGTTTCCATAAATTGGCATAATGTTATTTTCAAAGGACTCACTATCAAAGGCATCTATGGCAGGGAAATGTTTGAGACTTGGTATAAAATGGTGTCTCTTCTTCAAAGCGGATTGAATTTAAATCCGATCATAACGCATCAATTTGACGTACAAGACTATTCGGAAGGATTTGAAGTTATGGAGTCTGGACAGTCTGGCAAAGTTTTGTTGAATTGGTGATGTCTGAATCTACAGCCAAATCAACGCATAATTTGAATCGTTGCTCACAGGAAATTGACGATATATGCAAGATTTTCAACATATTTCAGTGCAAGAGACAAAGGATCGCTTAGACAAGGGCGAAATCAAAGTCGTAGACATTAGAGATGATCAGGCATACGAATCCGGTCGTGTCCCTGGGGCTTACCACCTAACCAATGGCTCATTGGTTAATTTTATGCAAGACAATGACTTCGATGTTCCCGTAGTTGTCTGTTGTTATCACGGCATCAGTAGCCAACAAGCAGCACAATACTTGATACATCAAGGATTTGAAGAAGTGTATAGCATGGATGGTGGTTTTGAGGCATGGCGACATAGCTATCCATTTGAACAAGGTACTTAATCGTTGAGTGATTATGAAAATCGCACGGTAGTGGGGTTTCAACAACAAGGTATTGCGCGGACGTTCTGCAATATCCTGAAAAACGAAAAAATCGGCGCTGTGGTACAAACACAATCGCTTTCTAGAGGTATGCAATATATCGTCATCGTCGATAGCACCAGCGATGTCTATAGGGCTCAGGGATTGGCGCGAGAATTCATTGAAAACCCACAACAGACTAAGTTTCAGCAGGCTGCATGGGAGACAGGGCAAACCTACGACAGCATAAAATTGCCGAATATGTCGTTCAACCTTGCGAGTCTTTCCGCAATTCCATTTACAAGCTTTGTCATGTTGGCGTGTATCGGCGTGTACGTCGCGTTTTTTCTTGGTTATTTCGATGCGCTTTATGATGCTTTAACTATTCAACCGCTGACTGAATTAGCTACCAATCATCAGTGGTGGCGGCTTTTCGGCCCCAATTTTTTGCATTTTGGCATTGCACACATCGCTTTTAACTTACTGTGGTGGTGGATATTGGGAACCAAGTTGGAACGCATCTTTGGCACGTTTTGGTTGGTTGTTTTATTTGTTGTTGCAAGCTTGTGCGCGAACATAACGCAGTTAATTGCCACTGGCCCAAATTTTGGTGGCATGTCTGGTGTTGTCTATGCGTTATTCGGCTTCGTATGGTGGATCGGACGATTGCGACCGAGTTGGGGTGTGTCTATTCCCAACCCCTATATCATCTTCTTGCTAGGCTGGCTTGCGCTGGGCTTTCTGAGCGTTTTACCGGTCAATATGGCCAATCAAGCGCATCTTTTTGGTTTGATCTCTGGGTGTCTTTTGGCTTTTTTACTACATGCATTTGTGGGCAAGAACGAGCGCGTCAACTGACGAGGGTGTTAAGCTAACCACCTTGCCTTAAATACTTTGTAAAAATGACATCGCGAACTGTTTCAGTGCCAGTCTCTCGGATCATGACGTCTTTAAATTGGCTGAGAATTTCTCTTCGGATTTCTTCTCGGCCACTCATTGAACGAACCTTACTCTCTGATTGAGCGCCGACAATTTCAATGACGATCGCGCGCAGTAGCGGCATATGATGTTCAATAGTTGGAATGTTATCGGCATCTTCCAACATAACCTCTACAGTCATCCGCACAAATCCCAACCGGCTTGCGTTGTTATTGACATAATTTGTCACAATGTCTGGTTCAAGCGCGAGATACGCATAGTTGGGTCGGCTTTCTTCTGCCTCTTCCGCTTTTACTGTAGGATTGAAAACTAGCGCTAACAATAGCACGAGCATGTAAAAACAGCATGATTGACGCACAAATGCTAGATAACCTCGTGATAACTTCATCATTAATTCGCCTGTCAAAATGGTTGCCCTCAGTGCCAATGTTAAAGCGCTAAACGCTTATGGAATGATGTGGGCTGTGATAAACTTAAAAGGATTATTTGTTATATCGGTAAATACCATAATTACTTCAGCAGTGAATATACAATTACACGTTACTTCTCATATGTATATGGATTGGCGCCAGCAAAAAATCGTAAAATTACTCAGATTAAATATAGTTAATAAGCACATTCCAGGCAGATGTGCACTCGTTTTCGATCCTTATCTAGTCTCATGTCGCAACTGAAAATACAAAATGCCAACGCCTATTGGCGGTTAATGCGTGTAAATAAACCCATTGGGATCTATCTGCTTTTGTGGCCAACGTTGTGGGCGCTTCTGCTAGCTTCTTATCAATCAACTGGCTATGGATTACCTTCTATACCTATAGTGCTTGTTTTTGTTTTGGGTGTTTTTTTGATGCGTAGCGCTGGTTGTGTGATCAACGATTTTGCCGACAGGCATTTTGATGGCAAGGTCAAACGCACAAAAGACCGCCCTTTAGCGACAGGTGAAGTGTCTGAGCAAGAGGCGTTGCAGTTATTCATATTGCTTATCAGTTTGAGCTTTTTGTTAGTGTTAACGTTAAATTGGCAAACAATATTGCTCTCTTTTGTTGCACTGCTCCTTGCGAGCGTTTATCCGTTCGTGAAGCGCTATACACATTTTCCCCAAATTGTACTGGGCGCTGCTTTCAGCTGGTCAATTCCAATGGCAGCCATGGCCATCACAGTAAATCTACCCACATGGGTTTGGTTGCTATATATCGCAAATTTAGCTTGGACCGTGGCATATGATACGCAGTACGCGATGGTTGATCGCAAAGATGACTTGCAGGTTGGTATCAAATCCATAGCGATCTTTTTTGGACGATATGATTTACTGGCGATTGCACTGTTACAACTTATTTTCATTGGGGCCATGTTGATTGTTTTTGGAGCTCTCAATATTCCGTGGCCTGCTTATGCTGGGGTGGCAGTTGCTCTAGGATTGTTTATTAGACAGTGGTACAACACCAAGGAACGCGATGAAAGAGCCTGTTTCGAGGCATTTTTAAATAACCACATTGCGGGCATGCTAGTGACGCTAGGATTGTTGATAGCTACGCTTTTCTAGCTCAATTATCAAATGGGCCGAGAAAGCGATTTTCTGTACATTTAGTCAGCAATTTTTAGATTGTTTTTTTATAAATACAACAGCATAATGCATAAATATTTCCGATGTGATGGAAATTGCAAACGCCTTTGCAAATTACATCACGAGATCAAAAATGACTTTTGTGAGGAAAACAACTAGTAGAGAAGGCGATTTGCCTTGGAGTCCTAATAGCAAGGAGCAATGATGAAAGACATGGACGATACCCTCAATTATTCTGCATATTCTGTGGAAGAACTCAAAGACGCGCTATCAAACGTTGACAAAAATGCATTTCCCGATAGAGCGCAAGCAATCCTTACCGAACTCACGAATAGAAAAAGTCATGAAGACACGATCACAAATGGCAGAAAAGCCAAGGTTCTGTTTCATGGCAACGGCAAAGAGTATTTCAGTATTTGGATAGTTAATCTTTTATTAACTATCGTCACGCTTGGAATTTATTCAGCGTGGGCAACCGTAAGAAACAATCGTTATTTTTATTCCAATACTGATATCGATGGCCACCGATTTGGTTATTTAGCGGAGCCAATACAAATCCTCATAGGACGCATTATCGGGGTGTTGCTTTTCGTTGCCTATTATTTGGCTTCCTCGTTTTCTCCAATGGCCGCAGTAGTTGTGATGCTGATTATTTTTGCGCTCGTGCCGATGTTTGTTTGCTTAAGCGCAAGTTTTAGGATGCGCATGACGGCATATCGAAACATTCGATTTAACTTTACGAAAAACTACAGCAGAGCCTATATTGTGTTTGTTGGCTATACATTGTTAGGTATGCTGAGCTTTGGTCTCCTTTATCCGTGGCTCCTTAAAAAGATAGACGAATTCATGCTGAGTCATGCGACATATGGAGATAAAAGCTTCATCCCTAAACTAGAAACGGGCCAGTATTATGCAGCGGCAATCTTGTCCTTTCTGTCAGCACTAGGGATAGGCATTGTCGGTGGATCTGCATTCGCGAGTATTGGCTTTGGTGCAATGGGCGAAAATGCTGAGGTAGGCTCGCTGTTTATTGTAGGTAGCATTTTTATGTATGCTTTTGTTTTTGTGGTTGCTGGCAGCATTTATCAAGCGATGATACGCAATCATATGTACAACAACACAGAACTTGAAAGCGTTGCTTCGTTCTCTTCAGACGTCAAAATTGGCGGTCTAATACTTCTTAGAATGACTAACCTACTCATGCTGGTCGTCAGCCTCGGATTTTTAATGCCGTGGATAAAAGTACGTACAGCACAGTTTTTCGTTGATGCTACCCAACTCAATATTGAAGAAGGTGCTGAAGACGTACTTGCTGATCAGACGCAATCCGGAAATGCAATTGGTGAAGAGGTTGCAGGTGCATTCGATATAGATGTTGCACTTGGCTAATTCATTCGGTTAAACCAATCGGCAAAAACAAATGCAATTTAAAGGAAAACTGTATTCGCAAGGTAGCTCAGCTTTCGCTGACGTTATGGTGAGCATAGGTAATTATCCAGAATTCAACGTGTTATGTGTTGATTCTGGAGAAATACACCACTCAACACTAGACAACGCCAAGATCAACCCAAAGCTAGGTACAGTGCCACGAGAGATTGCTATAGATGAACTTGGTTTATTGGTTGTTGATAGCGAACCAAGCTTAGATGCGTGGTTAGATCAACACCAGTCAAGTCGCATTCACAAGTATGAAAAAAGCAAAAAACTCGTTTTGCTTAGTGTGGTCGCGGTACCACTGGTCCTGTTTGGATTATTTAAATATGTGTTACCCGCAACCGCAATTACATTTGCTGCATGGGTCCCGCAAGGCGCAGTAAACATTGCGTCACATCACACATTAATAGCATTGGAACGGACCGTTCTGTCGCCAACAACGCTATCGGACGATTATCAAATAGAAGTGACAGAGTATTGGTACGATTTGATTGAACAGCTCGAGATTGAAAATGACGATTTCTACATATTGTTTTATCAGTCAGACGTTTTCGGTGCCAACGCTTTTGCCTTGCCCGACGGTACCATTGTATTTACCCAAGAGCTTGTTGAGTTATTTGAACGTGATCGCGATTTGCTGACGGCGGTTTTATTACATGAAATAGGTCATGTGGAACATAACCATTCAATGCGATTAATAGCTGAGACGCTTATTACCTCATTGGCATTATCATATTTCTTCGGAGACGTTTCTGGGTTATTTGAACTCTTTGGTGGAACAACGACAACCATCATTCAAAATCAATACACCCAAGATTTGGAATGGGAAGCGGATAATTACGCCATAGGACAAATGCAAAACGCTGGTTTGCAACCTCAGGTGTATGCAGACGCAATGATCAAACTTGCTGAAGAGTATGGTGAAGGAGGCGGAAGCTTAGAAGCAATACTCTCTACGCACCCTTCGCTAAAAGCACGTATTGAGAACGCGCAAAACGCCCAGTAGCTAAAGGATATTGCAGCGGCAAAGATGCTCGATGTCGCTGTACGTTATTCTCAACTGTTTCAATCGCCCTTTTATTCATTCGATCATGCGTGAGATTTTTTGGAACAATTGCTTAGCCATTGCCCTCTAAACCAAGCTATGTCGATTTGCTTGATTTTTCATTAAAGCTTTGTTTAAAAAAACACTAAAAACTAGTATGCGTTTTCTCCGCTCAGTTTTGAAAGCAATTCGACGTTAATCCTGTCTTAATAATTTATATTCTTAAAAAAATGGAGTCGTTTTTAACACCATGAGCATACAACATTTCGAATTAACTGGAGCCGACAAAAGTATTCAATTCAGTCCTTATTGTTGGCGAACACGGATGGCGCTGCTTCACAAAGGTTTGGCATTCGAAACGGTACCTTGGTTTTTCAGTGACAAATCGTCTACTGCATCAAGTGGTACAGAAACCGTTCCGGTTATTAGGGACAATGACACATGGGTGTCTGATAGTTGGAATATTGTTACATACCTAGACGATACTTACCCTGAAACACCTGCGCTTTTGCCTAATCAAGAAAGTCTCGCACTGGCTCGGTTAGTCGAATCAACCTGTCACACATACGTTTACCCTGCACTTTTTCCAATTGTCTTGACGCAAGTATATGAAGTCATCCCTCCTGAATGCCAACCTTACTTTAGAGAGACACGAGAAGCTTTTTTCGGTACGACGCTTGAAAACATCACCATTGATGAAGCGACCGGGAAAATCAATCTAGCCAAAGCGCTCAGTCATTTTGATGCTATGTTTAAAACTCAACCATTCCTTTGTGGTGAAAGCGTTGGATATGCTGATTACGTTCTATTTGGTGTACTCAAATGGGCGGATGTCGTCAGCCGATACGATGTCCTTGATAAAACAAGTCTTGTTGGTGTGTGGTTTGATAAGGTGGATGCGTTATTCGATGGCCATGGGCAACTTGCTAAAAAGGCAAGAGACTAACTTCATTGAATAGAATTGTCATGGTGAGTAACCCTTTATGCTATGGCAGTTCTATTCTAACCGCCTATACACAACATCTTTAAGTCTTACTTCATACTTGCCGTCGCTGTCTTGTCCTTTCTCATGAACGACCCAAATGCCCGTCTGGTCCTGAGTGACACATCGTTGAGCAGAGAGATGAATGCTTTCAATACCAATCAGGTTGCATTCAATGATTTGGTTATTAACCGTATACTCTGCTTTGCCAAGCGTGCGATATGTTGTCTCGACTATATCTAGACTTTCAAAATCCAAGATATTAAGGGCAGCTTCTGAAATATCTAGTGAAAAGAAAATGTCTAATGCCGTTTCTTCAACTGCATCAAACTTGTCGTTTGAAATAGAAACCTCCATCGGGTCAGCGCCTTCATTACTGAATGTCACGATATAGTCGTGATCATTCAAATCAATGGACAATGCGTGTGCTGCGCCATTTTCAGTATATTTCCCTTGAAAGCTGCGTAGTTGAGATTGGCATGACACCATTTTCTCTTGGCCACTTGTGTTATATCTGCTAAAAATATGTTGAAAAGACCATTCAAACTCAGTCGTCACGGTAACACCAAACGTGTTTTTGCAGTTGTCGACATTTGTATTCCGGTGACTGATTAA
>JBCDMA010000070.1:0-14605 GCA_038744645.1 Pseudomonadota bacterium
ATGCTAACGTGCGTGAGGCTAGAACGATTTAACGCAAATGACGCTTTGAGCAAATAGCCTTACGCATTGTAATTCATATAATAAATAGTGTTTTACATCGAATAACAATACGTGTTCGTGATGGAAAATCTTTAGGGAAACTGATGATGCAAAGATATCTACGCACGCCAATAGTCATAATATCAACCCTTTCTCTTAGCCTTACTGCTCAGGTGGCGATGTCCCAAGACTCAAACTCGGGCGATAGTGACACAAATGTTGAAGACAGGCCGGAAGTTATCTTAGTAACTGCATCAAAGAGGGAAACTGGATTACAAGAGACTCCCATCGCTATTACGGTTACCAGCGCAGAGACTATCGAACAGACAAAAATACTCGACATCCAAGATTTACAAGCCGTTGTACCGACATTGCGAGTAACACCGCTTGAGACATCTGCAAATACCAATTTTGCGATTCGAGGATTTGGCAATGGTACCAATAACATTGGCATAGAACCTTCAGTGGGCGTATTTATTGATGGCGTTTATCGTTCCAGAGCGGCGGCACAAATTGGCGATTTGCCGCGATTGGAACAGATAGAAATACTCAGTGGCCCACAAAGTACTTTGTTTGGAAAGAACGCATCCGCAGGCGTCATTAACGTGCGAACAGCAGCACCGTCATTTGCTCCGGAAGGTCGCATAGAATTGGGTGTAGGGAACCATAATTTGCGCTTGGTTCGCGGTTACTACACCAACGGTATAACAGAAAACGCCGCGTTCAGTATCTCTGGCGGTATCAACCAGCGCGATGGCTATACTGCCAGCATTGTCGGCTTAGGTGAATTGAATGAGAATGATCGGTTTAATCTTCGCGGTCAGCTGCTCTTTACACCCACAGACCAAACCACAGTGCGGATCATTGGCGATTATTTTGAAATTGATGAGCTGTGCTGCACGGTCGCCGATGTCATTAATGGTCCGACAACGGCAGCGATCAGAGCCTTGGGTGGCATTGTGTTAGACGATGCCGACCCATTTTCATATCAGTCAGCATTAAACAACGACCCGAGAAATACAGTGGAAGATGGCGGCATATCGGTTGAAGTAGATGTTGAATATGATGATTTTGACTTAACTTCAATCACTGCGTATCGCGACAATATGTCTGGGTTCACGGGTGATGTTGACTTCACTTCACTCGACATCCTTTTCGAAGAGCGCGAGACAGATGTCAGTACCTTTACACAAGAGTTAAGACTCACTTCCACTGGAACCGCCGATTTTCAATGGATGGTTGGCGCGTTTATATTCATCGAGGAACTCGAATCCGGCATCGAACTGACATACGGCGAATCCGTCAGAGACTACTTTAATGCACTTGGGCTGGCCGACCTGCTTGGTGGATATGAGCAGATTTTCGGTCAAACGCCAGGGACATTTTTCCAAACAGGGCAATTCATCGATACTCAGTTCACGCAAGACAACGATGCCTACTCTTTGTTCACATCGCTAGATTACGCATTCAATGACAGACTGACAGCCACGTTTGGCATCAGCTATATCAAGGATACAAAGGACGTGACTGTTACCTCAGAAAACACAGAAGCGTTCTCAGCAATTGATTTGGAAAACGATCCGACTATCGTGCCAGGGCCGGCTGGCAATTTAACGCTGCCTCAAATATTTGAATTTGCTGCTGTAAATCCTGCATTAGCGCAATTTGTGCCTTTGGCCGCCCCCCAAGCGATTGCGGCTGGTCAAGCTGCGCAGTTCCTGCCGCCTGCAGTGGTATTTCCCAACGCTGTTGAAGACGGGAAAACCGACGACAGTAAAACGACGTGGAGTGTTCGGCTGGCGTATGAAGTGAATAACAATGTGAATATTTTTGCCACCGCAGCGACTGGATTTAAAGCATCGTCTTGGAACCTATCGCGAGACAGTAGACCGTTTCCCGAGGATGAAGCAGCCCTGACCGATGCAGGTTTGGTGCTTGCCAATCAGTCGTTTGGCACGCGCTTCGCCGGCCCAGAGGAAACAGAGGTTTTTGAGGTTGGCCTTAAATCGAGATTTGCATCCGGTGCGTTTAACATCACCTTCTTTGATCAAACCATAGAAGGATTTCAATCATCCACATTTGTCGGCACCGGATTTGTGTTAGCGAATGCTGGTCAACAATCCACAAAAGGCGCTGAATTTGATGTGAAATGGCGTCCAACGTCAAATTTGGATATTACATTTGCTGGCTTGATATTAGATCCTGTATTCGACTCTTTTGAAGGCGCGTCAGGGATCGATGGTCCCGTTGATCTGACAGGTGAACAGCCATTTGGTGTCCACGATCGCAGCTTCACGCTTGGCGCAACCTACAACTTTGATTTTAATAACGGTTGGTTTGGTTATGTGCGCACGGACTATCAGTATGAAAACGATGTCCCGACAGTGTCGAACGTACCTGAGTCCATCAGACGAGAAGTAAAAACCTGGAACGCCAGCGCTGGGTTGGACTTTGACAATGGGTTTGCCGCACAACTCTGGGCACGGAATCTATTTAATGATGAATATTTTCTGTCTTCATTCCCACCACCGATTCAAGCAGGCAGCTTCAATGCTTATCCCAATCCACCCAGGACATTTGGTGCGAGTGTGACCTACTCATTTTAGCGTGTTTAATACAGTGCTAAATCGCGCATCAACGCTTCCTGCGAGTTCGGTATAGGTTATCCCTCTCTTTATTAGCTGGTCGGTAATAAAGGTCTGGAACGCTTTTCTTTTGACTTGGCCACTGCGCTCCCATGTATCTTCGAACGGAATATCATCCATACACAAAAATACATAGTCAAATCGATCTTTGCTTTCGTTAGCCAAAGCATCAAGCTCAGGCAGCGCTTTACCATAGTAGTCAATTGCAAAATGC
This sequence comes from Pseudomonadota bacterium, assembly GCA_038744645.1. Classification (GTDB taxonomy): domain Bacteria; phylum Pseudomonadota; class Gammaproteobacteria; order Enterobacterales; family Alteromonadaceae; genus Glaciecola. The sequence goes on from JBCDMA010000070.1 coordinate 2,899, forward strand.
CACGTCGTAAGCGCGTTGGTATCAACAATCAGGTATTTATTTGCACTAGCTACTGCTTGATCTTCTAATCGAATCTGTTCTTGTGCGATATGTAACAGCTGCTCCTGCGTTAATAGTCTGTCCACTTGATGCTTGATCCAATATTCGCGACCGTACTCTTCGACAAATGCGGTATTAAAGTGCGAAGCGATTTTTTTCGCAATGGTGGTCTTTCCGGTGGATGGCGCCCCCATAAAAACAACTCTTTTTATATCTACTTGTGTTTGTGCTTGTGTCATAGGGGATGTTAACGTGTCTTGATTACCAAACTAGCACTTATAAAACTAAGCGCTTGAAACCAGGCTAAGTTGCGCTCGGTACTTTTTCAACCACTCTGTCACGCCAAAAAGACACATAATCAAGAAACAACTATACAACAGCACTGTCGGATAAAGTCCTTGTTGAAAATACACATAAATGGATACGACATTGACACAGATCCACAATACCCAGTTAAACCAATATCTGCGCGTTAACAACACCTGCGCAATAAGACTTGTGCATGCAATAAACGCATCGAGAAAGGCCATATTAGCGTTTGTGTAAGTCTGCATAATGTATCCCAAAAGCAAGGTTGACAGCACTGCGCTCGCAGCGACATAGGACATGAAGGCCGCGCCTGAATGCTCAACTATGAGATCTTTCTCGCTGTCCCGATGATGCCGCCAGTTCCACCAACCGTAAATTTGCAAAAACATATAGATGACATGCAGGCCCGCATTGGAGTAAAGCTTACTTTCAAAAAACACATGGGTGAATAACGTGACTTGGATAAACCCAAAGAACCAACACCAGATGTTGCGCTTAATGATGAGAAATACACAGATAAAACCAGATATTGATGCAATGATTTCAATCGAGCTTGCACCCAAAAATCCGCTTACAAAATCCTGTATTGTCATATTTGTGATGTCGTTTGCAAAGCTTGGTCATCCCAAGAGTATGAGGTAATCATTGAGATACACAAGGAGAAATGAAAGTATGGTTATTTATTGCTTCTAACAACGAGTCAAAATATTTAATCTCCAAAGAGATTTGAGTCAAACCAGTACTCATTCACGATCTGGTGCTCTAATCGTTGCATGATGTAAAATGATTTTTTCACGTCGCTATAGCTTCGGGCATTTAAGGATTTTCGAGTGCTTTTGTTTCAAACATCGAACTTGGGGCTTTTACAAGAAAACTAGAAACTAAAAATGTAGCTATAATAATGTTATATATGCAAATCTAACGACAATTCGGAAAGTTCTTGTATTGATGACAGTTTCTTAATTGTTGTTTCGACTCTCGTTCATTTTAAAAAAAATGCCCTCATTCGCGCAAAATTTAAAGCTTTATCAGATTTGTTATGAGGGTGAAAGTAGCAAGCCTATCCACCCTCTTCTTAATTGTTATACAAACAAAAATATTAATCACTTATTTGAAAACCAAGTCATCTTAGACTTGAGGACAGAGTGCGACGTCAACGATTATTTTGGAGTAATAAGCACTAACTTCGAGAAAAAAAACGGACCTTTGGATTTACAAATCTCGGAGATTGCTCAATTTGATTTATATGTATTACCCGGTAAGTGTCGGCAAAAACACAATGTGCTTGATGTTGCAAGAGGATTTCATGGTGATGAATGGATCTCACTATTTGAAATAATGGCAAAAAACTTAGGGAAGTCGATAGATAATCTCCATACTGGGATTTATGAAAATGCTGTTATTTGCAAAACAAAAATCTTCAAAGATTACATTGACAATTATTTGAAACCTACGGTTGAGCTGTTTGAAAATAAAACCACACTTAAACTTTATAATAGACTATGGTCAAGATGCCAGTACGAAGGAAAGCAAACGCCCGAACAACTTTTAGTAAAGATTGGTGTTCCCTTTTATACATATCACCCATTTTTATTGGAGAGATTATGGAGCCTGTACTATGCCAATAATGAAATAAACTGCAACTTCTAACTAGAAAAACAAGGATGTACTATCCCAGTATGTTTAGAACAGTAGCAAAAAAATCATATAATCTTGCTAAGAAGCACATTTTAAAAATTAAACTTCGTTTTGGTTATCTTAGATACTTTGATAGCAAATGGTATCTAAGACAATATCCTGACGTCAGTCGGTTAAACGATTCGCCGATTGATCACTATGTAACTTTTGGTTGGAAAGAAGGGAGAAATCCTAGCCCTAAATTTAATACAAACAGGTATTTGTACAACAATCCTGATGTCACTCGCTCTGGCATTAATCCCCTTGATCACTGGATTATCTTTGGAAAGAAAGAAGGTCGACCAGCAATGGCCAATGGATATCAGTTTATTTCTGATGATCTGCTCAGTCAACCTGTAGGGGTTGATTTTGATAACGCAATTCATGCCTATCAGGTTATGTTAATGCGGTTCCCATACACCCAACCGTTGAATATTTTTTCATCACGATGCAACGATAAAAGAGTAAACCTAGTAACAGATAGCGTTTCGCCAGAGTCGCTATATGGAGGTGTAGGAACAAGTCTTATTTTCGCTTGTTTACTCGCAAAAAGATTTGATTTCAAGTTTCGATTGATTACGTTAAATGACCGTCCAATTCTCACAGGCTTGAATGCTGTTTTAAACACTTTGGGGGCAGATTGGACTAAAAACATAGAAATAGTTGATACCTTTACAGGTCAGAGTATCGATGATTGTGCTGGTGACATTTATGTTACGAGCTCATGGTGGAGTACAGCAAGAGTTTCGAAATCGATTCCGTCAAAAAGAATCGTGTATCTGGTTCAGGATGACGAAAAGATGTTTTATCCAATGGGAGATGATTGGAGTAAAGCCAATACTGTATTAGGCGATCCTAACATTAAAAAAGTTATTAACTCTTTTGGTTTATCTGAACATCTCAGGAACGAATACCCAAGTACTCCTCCGCATCACCACATGTACTTTGAACCTTCATTTCCCATTACGCATTTTTATAGAAATAAAACAAATACTAAAGAAAAAATCAGACTTGTGTTTTATGCACGGCCTAGCAATCCAAGAAATCTATTTTTTTTAGGCTTGGAGGTGTTAGCAAGTTCAATTGAAGCGGGGATACTAAATGAAAAAGATTTTGAATTTTACTTTGTCGGTAAGGACATACCAGATTTTTTCTTGCCCTTGAGCATCGCGCCGAGACTTATTCAGAATATTCCTTGGAATGAATACGCTGCTCTGATGCGTACTGTTGACATAGGATTTTCTCTCATGTGCACCCCGCACCCGGGGTATTTTCCTTTAGATGTAGTCAGTTGTGGTGGTATTGCGCTAACAAATACATTCAAAAGTAAAGCCAATTTACATCACTATTCAAAAAACATAGTGAGTGCTGAGCCTACAGTGACTGGAATGACAAAAGGCCTTAAGACTGCATTGGAATTAGCTAAAAACAGAGATGTACGGTTGGAGAATTATAAGAAACAAAACATCAAAACTGATTGGAACGAGTCGTTTCATCACATCTTTGATAGTTTAGAGGAAGACGGCTTTGTTTCTTTTTGATTCTAGCTTTGCTGAATTTAGCGTTCCTTGGAATCTACCAATATCTAATAGGATTGCATTACTAACTAAAAAGACTTCAAGGATCGCTTATTATTACGATAAGGCCGACACCACAACATTTAGGTATAGAGTCTTTAATATGGTAGAAGCGATCAACGCAAGTACTAGTATTTCTGCATCTTGGTTTTTTAAAGACGATTTGGTCCACTTGCAAAGATTATTGCCTGAAATAGATACCCTTATTGTTTGTCGAGCAAAGTACACCATTGCGTTGGCTCAAGTTATTCAGTCTGCCAAAGCAAAGGGTACGCGGGTTTTGTACGATATCGATGATTTGGTGTTTGATATTGCACATACTCAAATTGTTATGGATTCGACAAATCAGCAGTCTAACGAAAAAAGTTTAGATTTATGGTTTGCATACATTTCAAGAATCCAGCAAGCAGCAAGCTTGTGTGATGGTTGTATCTCTACGAATAGATACATAGGCAGTTTGCTATCGAAGACTTTCGATTTTCCGGTCTATATAGTAAAGAATTTTCTAAACAGAGAACAAAACAACTATTCAAATTGCATCGCTAAACGGAAGGAAGACGCAAATTTTAAACGCGATTCGAATATCCATATTGGTTATTTTTCTGGCACTTTTCATCATCAACGGGATTTTAAACTTGTTGAAGATGCCTTGATTTCAATTATGTCTAAACACACGAATGTCATACTAAGGATTGTAGGGTTACTTGATTTAGCGCCTTGCTTTAAAAATTTTGGCGACAGGATTGAGAGATATCCGCTACAAAACTACCTAAACTTACAACAATTAATCGCCGAAGTTGAAATAAATATATCGCCTTTACAAGACAATATTTTTACAAACTGTAAGTCTGAGCTGAAGTATTTTGAAGCATCAGTGGTAGGTGTGCCCACGATTGGATCGCCAACTTACGCTCTTTATCATGCGATTCAGAGATCAGAAATAGGTTTTGTCGCAAATAATCATATGTGGTCCGAGACGATCGAAGAATTGATTGAAAAGACGGAACTTAGAAATCTAAACTATACCGCTGAAGCGATGCTTGCTAATCGTGAATATGGATGGAAAAGCCAACTCGAGATCATTGAATCTATTGCACTGTGATGATCTTCAAGCACAATTCAGCAATGATTACTCTACTACTTGATGCAGGCAAAGAAGGGTAATTAATGCCTTCATTCAGCTGCTATTTGTTGGGCACTCACCAAATCATTGAGCTGGACATCCATCAATGCAGCTTCGGATGGGACGATGTAAGAGTAATCTTGATAAATTTGACTAGCGGTGAAATACACCTGCTCGTTTTCAATCCGTTTGATGTGCTGAAACGTGCTTTTAAGAACAGGTTGTGGCAGTTTAAACAATGATAGTTTATCTCCCTTCTTTACGCCGTGTTTTTTACCCAGTCCAATCAAATAACCTTCATCCTGTCGACTGGTTATCAACGTGTATGCTGGCTTGCATCGAACCGCAGTTTCTATGCTTTCAATACTTTCGGCAATAAGGTGAAGCATTGCAGAGCCAAATTGAGATCGCCAGAATGCGCTGGAACCAAGGTCTACGATATTGTTTATTGGAAAATTCCAGGGTGCGGACATGTGGTAACGGTCTTGGTGAATGATTGACTTTTCGACAGTATCCAGAAGAAAGAGAGTGATGGTGAAATTCCGGTATAATTTACTCTCTTCAACTCGGAAACCTCTGCTAACGCTTGTTTTTTCATAAAGTGACATATCATCAACCTTACCGAATAACACATATTGGCTTTGAAACTCTTTAAGCAAGTATCCCGCAATTTGCGGTAATTCGGATGAAAGTGGGTGTGAAGAAGTTAGCCCTGTGCTCAGATATTGGTTAATGAATCTGGAACTCATCGAAGAAGACTGTAGCTTGATTTGCTGGTCATATCGAAGCCCTATATGAGAGCCAATATCAAAGATTTGTCCGATAGCCATCTGCACAGGCTCATCAATGAAAAAAGGCGTTACCAGTACGTTTTTCTTGTATTGGGTTTGAGCGCAGGGTTCATCGTCTCCCAGCTTAACGCTGACTTGAACAGTTAAAACATCATCTACAATGGATTCATTTAGTATTTCGACACTCTTGATGACCGACTTTGTGCTCAAGGTGACTGTACTGTCGAGTAGTACACCATTTAACATGACATCCTGAGCTGAAATCATGTAACCGCCTCGATAGCTCGCATCTGCCACTGCATTCTTGATCGTCATACGTCGCACTTCATCCAGCGGCGCATGTCCAATTTTCATTGATGCAATACCATCAACCCAAGTAGTCGCTGCAACTGACTGAGAGAACATCGCCAAGGCGAATAATAGAAAGGTAAGTATTTTCATATCATTGAAACACCGACAGTATGTTTCCAATCAGTGTCGGTTCTTGATTTTCTTGGAATTCGCCGTTACCACTGTATTCAATCTTCGCATTGCCAATATTGCTTGAGCTGATTGAATTTGTTTTTTGCTCGATATCCGCGATACGTATTTCACCTTCAACGCGAATGAATTCCTCCCCTTCGCTAAGCTTTATCCACTTTTCTCCAGAGACAATCAGGTTCCCGTTTTCCAAGACGTCTCGCACAAACACATTGACCGAGCCTTCCAACGTATTTGACCGGCTTGCTCTGGCATTCGAGTTGAAATTACTTACCTGTTCATGAGAGAAATTAACGTCACTGTTGTCAACATTGATGGGACCCACTCGCAGCTCAAAATCGTTAAGTGCGACGTCGCTGTCTTTGTCTTTTCGCAGTTTTTGATCGGTTGATGCCTTAGTTTCTTCATCCAGCTCTACAAGGATCATATCGCCAATTTGATAGATGCGCTTCTGTGAGAAAAGACCACGGTATGACGATGGGTTAAACAACGACCCCGTTGGCGGACTAATTGTGGTGATTTGTTGTGATCGAACAGGGGTAAAATCCGGATCTCGATATACTGGCTCCCGTTCCTGAATTTTTGTATTAAGCGGTGTGCTGACTACATTGGGATTTGTTGGCAGAGCGCTAATAATATCTTCTTGCACCGAAGGCTTCGTGGTGCATCCTGCGCATATGAGCATTACCAACACTACTGCATACAAGAGAAAATTATCGATAGCTATCATGAGACAATTCCAAAAATGCATCTTCGGTGAATGGGAACTTTTCAGATGTAGGCGCAGTTTCATCTTTGCCAATAGTTGCATTATTCAGTTCTGTACCAGCTGACTCCTGGTCAACAAAAAGACTGCTAGAAGCATCCACAATATTCTTAGCTAATGACTTTCCAGTCACATTCTCTGTAAGCATATTAACGGAGTTGTACACTAACGAGGCTGGGCCAAACATCATGTATGATCCAATGAAAGTGGATGACGCACTAATAGTTCGCGATGACACTGACTGATAGAGATCAGATACGATAGGAATATGATTTAACACATTAAAAGAATCAAAGACATCGTTTAACTCAAGTCCATCATTGCCAAACAACATAGATTCAACAGAACCCTCCTGACTCGCCGGTGCAATTTTTTGGTCAGTGGAATTGTCTTGCGGCGGTGCGTTTTTGACATTTTCATTTTTGCCATTGTGATTGCTCACTTCAGTTGATTTATCAGCAAACAATGATTGTTGAAATGCATCCAATAATCTGCTTTGCGAATCACTCAAACTCGTATCAGATGTCACAGCATTTTGTTGGTGGTGTGCGTTGGGCAGGATACCATTGCCATCTGCGTTACTATCCAATGATGCAACGCTGTTATGCCCTTCATTTTTTGCAGATGAATTACTGAGAAATGCGTCCTGTAACTGGTTGAGGATGCGATCAAATATAACGTTTGAAAAATCGCCATTCCCTGATGCCGTCATGTCATTAAATCTGTCTTTTTCGAGATTTGCCACATCAGAAAGAGTTAACGCGTTGTTTGTTTCAATCATGGTAGAACCTATAAGAGACTAGTTTTTCAAGCATACAAGAGCGCTGCTGAAAAAGATGTTTCGTGTTTTTTTAGTTCCTGTTAGATAAATCAAAACAAAAATTATTTTGTTCATAAATACAATGCTTTACGATGATTTACATTTTTCTCCCAATTGTAAAAAAGCGTAAGTGAAAAGTGCTATTGAGGTGCAAAATGTAAAAGTTTTTAAAGATTACTTTAGTCTATTGTTTCTCATTTTGAGTTTTGATACCGTTCTGCATGAGAGGTCATTTTTCACTTATTTTGTCAAATAGGGGTTTACATGACACTTGAGCAATTAAATGCATTCAATTCAGTTGTTAAATATGGTTCCGTTCGAGCCGCCGGTGAAAAGTTAAACAAAACACCTTCTTCTATAAGCATCGCTCTTAAAACGCTTGAAGACAGCCTTGGTATGACGTTGTTTTGCAGACAAGGTCATCGTTTGACGCTGTCTAATGAGGGTTTAGAAATTTATGGCCGAGTTCAGCACATTCTCGAGAATGTGAATGAAGTGAAGGAATACGTTAGCGATACTAAGCATCCCAGAAAACATCAACTCACTGTAAGCAATTGTGAAGATATGCCACCAGAGCTTAAACACAGACTTAAACAAGTGATTGATGATGAGTTTCCAGCATTCACGCTGAATTACTCAGATTCCCGATAATCGCTAAAAACTCAAACTCAACTGGTACCAGGTGAGATCAGAGATCAATTCCTCATCTACATTGCCCATGAAGTGGAATATGTAGTTGTTGTAATTATCTGTATGTTCGCTGTTATACAAAGTGATTTGCGTAGTTTTAACGTCTGACTGGGGGTTAACAATGTTATCTATCTCAGCAATTCCCACGGTCATTGGCAGCGTTCCTGTCACTGGCCCAAACAGTTCCCAAGTGACAGGGATCGCATTGTTAGATGCGTCTTTTATGTCGTAGACAAAGGTGATGTTTAGCATGTCACTGTCTGCTAATGAGTAATCATAGTTTCCGTCTTCGCCAAGTTCAGAATAGGTTTCATAGTCAAGCGATGGATGCGTTATCGGTAGCGTGTTGTCGAGCGTTAAATACACATCTGTGCTGATAATCTGCCTGTTTACTTGGTAACTGCTATTTCCAAACAGAGAATCAATGGTTGCGATGTCTTGGTGGCTTATAGACTTATGTCTGGCTTCATCAATAAATGGATGGCTGTCAAAAATAGGCGCAGTGGTCGCATCTGACGGTAACCTAACCTTAAAATGCTCGCGTTGTTGAAAGAGTTGTGAGACGACAAGATCAGTTTGTGCCATTGGCGGAGCATATGGGGCTGTTGCTTGAATAGCTGAGATGTCTAATGATGACAACAATGCATCCCCAAAGTCATTGGTAATCTCAGAAGAGCCGATTAGCTGTCCCTGCAGATTGCGACCAAAAACGGTAAACGAATGAACAGGCCATTCTTCTCCATTTTCTCGACAAAGTGTGGTTCCCTGAAAAACCGATAGTTGATTGCTTTCGTCAACCCAATCAATGAAGGTGGCGGACGCATCAAAATTGCTTTTTTCTGCAAAACTTCGATGCCGTAAGTTGATGTCTTGGGACACACATTCACATGTTTCGCTTTGCTTTAATGTGTCAAACGTCGCTTCATAGGACAAGTTTGAAGATGATGGCACATCGGCAAAACTCGTAATTTCTAAACCGCTAAGACCGTCCCCTTGCTGCATCTCAGCAACAAGCGTAAATGTTATGGTTTCATCAACTGTGTCAATACTGACTCGCCCATTTTCATCCGCTTGAAAACTCGACAATGTATTCCAATCATCATCTTGAAGATAAACAGTAAATCTATCAAAAGATTGCCTTTGTCCACAATCATTTATCAAGGTTGCAGCAACTTCAAATGTGGCAGTTTCGTCTATGGCGTTGTTACTTGTGGTACTATCTGAGCCGCAACCTTGGATAAAAACAATGAGCGTAAGTAAAGCTGAGTATCGTAGTTTCATGTGACAAATTCTCGTATGTATGTGACTTAAAGCTGTTTAATCAAAAATGGGCGGGGCTTACTATTTGAAACAAGTGATTGTTTGAAGCGGACAATTCTTTTGTTGGCACGGCAACCGCCGTACTTTCATTGACCGCTTTTACCAGAAACTCACTTGTTGATAATCGCTTAGTGGAATTTTTGACATCTTGCTTAAGCGTCGTGAAATCATTTTTGTGATGAAGGACGAAGATATCGCCAACAGAAACGCCTTGTGATAATCCCATATTAATCACGTAGCCTTCACTCCGAGAATCAATTATTTGAGTATAAGATGGCGTGCATCTAATAGTGTTGTATATGTCGGTGATAGCATCAGATATGCCTTGAGATACCGACTTTCCAAAGCTTGTGTGCCAGAAAACGTCTCGATCAAAATTGACTTCTTTGTGCAGAACATCAACCTCGTCAGACTCAATGTAGTAGCGTTTATCCAGTAAGAATTGCTTGGTGTAGATATCCAGTACATAAACGGTAAAGGCTATGCTTCTGTGGTACTTATCCTTGTATTGGCTCCCCATATTTGTTGCACTATTATCAAGCTCTACATTATTTACTATTCCTAACAGGGCAAGTTGATTGCCAAAATTGCTAGCAACATAACGCGATAGTGCATCTATGGTATCTGGGCTTTTCCGCTCAAATTTCTTTTGCGAAAGTAGAGGCTTATGAACATATTCAGTGACAATTGAAGGCGTTTCTGAAGAGAGCTGGTGTTGGAACCTTCTTCCGATTCTTGTGCCCAGGCTCTGTAATTCTGCAAATCTGGTTTTACCCTTCAAATCAATGAAGAATGGCGTGACCAGAATACTTTTTTTATATCGTTCGTTATCGCATACGAAAGATGTATAGCGTGCGACTTTTTCTTCAAGGGATAGTGCACTATCTTCTTGCACGTTACCAAATGCAGGGAATACCGCAAAATGCGCGATGCTCAGCGCTATGATATACCGCTTCATAGTATTCTAACTTTTCTTCTGGATATGCTGGCTTCCCTACTTTTCTGTTTGCGCCTTAACAGTCCATTGTTTCCAGTTGTGTGGTGTATAGCCATCTAAGTCTTCCACATTGAAATTTGGTAAAAGACTAATGGTTTTCGATACATAAAGATGTTTGAAATTACGCATCAAGATGTAAGAAATTCTTGATAAACAGAAGATTGGTCGGCGTTTTGAGCTTCTGTAATGTGCGTCAAAATTCAAAAGACGTCCTACAGTCGTTTAACATCTCTGCATCAAATGTAAAGTTTGGCAAAGAGTGCACAAATGTATTGAGCGTAAATTTTGTATTTGATAGGTTGATCGCGAGAGGTCCTTTAAGCAACAAACTTTGAGGATTGCGATATGACACTCGAACAAATTAAAGCATTTGATGCGGTAGTAAAACATGGTTCGATACGCGCTGCGAGTACCAAGATATTTAAGACCCCTCCCACAATTTGCTCGGCGATAAAATGCTTGGAAGAAGACATAGGTGTCTCGTTATTCGTTAGAGATACTTACCGCCTGACGCTTTCGGAAGATGGCATTGCACTGCACAGTAAAATTCAAAAGATCTTGCAATCAGTGACCGATTTAAAGCAATACGCTGACAGTCATGAAAAAAGTGAACATCAGAAAATCACAGCAGAATTCTGTGACACGACGCCAGATGAGGTAAAGTCCAGGGTGTTAGAGGTTGTTGGTAAAGAATTCCCCGAATTCAAACTACGACTCAAAGGCACTTGACCCGATGTAGTCGAGAGGCCGATAAAACTAAATGACAAAAAGAAAAATCACAGCCCTCATTTAAAACATAAGCAGGTATTGTTTTTCATACGTGTTGAAAGAAATGTTACTTATACAATGTAGTAATTATAAATTGTATAGGTATCACCAGCATGTCAAAAGACCTCAAATTCATAGGCGAGTTTGAACAGCTCATATTGCTTGCGATCTTGCACGTAAAAAATCGATCTTATGGTATCGAAATATCGTCAACGCTTGATGAGAAATGCGGTAGAGAAGTGAGCCTTGGCGCACTGTACACCACATTATCGCGTATGGAAGCGAAAGGACTAGTCACTTCTGAAATGGGCGAAGCCTCAGCGCAACGTGGTGGTAAGGCAAAGAAATAC
>JBCDMA010000071.1:0-14564 GCA_038744645.1 Pseudomonadota bacterium
AAACGTTTGTTAGACGACGTTGCTTAGCCCCTGTCCAGTGTCTGTTTCTCGGTTAATTTCTGGCTCCCTCGTAAACGCAAAAAACTCACTTGAAAGTTCTGGTGTTACCGCCATATTCTGTATCTGTTAGTATCATGATGTAATACTTATCGAAGAGGTTAAGCATGAGCGGTAAAGACCCAATTTATAAAATACAGTTTATTAGCAGTGGAGAACGCTATGAATTGTATGTGAAGACCCTTACAACGAGCTCAATTTTTGGGTTTATTGAAATTGGTGACTTTGTGTGGGACAAGCACACGCAACTGGTTGTAGACCCTTCTCATGAAAAGTTGAAAAGCGAGTTTGGTGAAGTAGAACGCACGTTTATCCCCATGCATCACGTCCTGCGGATTGACCAGGTGGCAAAAGAAGGCAGTGCGAAAATCACCGAATTGTCTGATAAGGTAACCGCGATTAACAGCCCCATCTACACACCCAAAAAACCTTAAAACAGCATATCGCAAGGTCTTCAAATCAACAGTTTAGTAACTTGCTCGATGACATTTAGGCATACGAATTAGACCGATTCCCTGCATTGGCGCGTTCTGAATGTAAACCAACCGATGCATTTTTCCTCGATTTAAGCATGGTGGCGCTGCAACCGAAATTGACCGCTACATATCATGGCCTGCACAAACGCTTTCCTACAACTAGGCGAAATCAAAATCAAGCACCTCCGGAAAAAAGCAGATTGGGCCTTAGCCCCTGTGAATATCTAGATCTTCTTCGCACATAATCGATACCGTAGCACCACATGCATAAAAGAGATTGAACAGCGCGCTGCTTTACTTACAATGCAAGTAGGCAAAGGATTAACATCTGAACAAGTGACAGTAGAGATTCAGATGTTTTAAATAAACGGTAAGGAATTATGCTAAATCAAATTAACCATCCTCTTATCCAGCACAAATTGGGATTGATGCGCGAAGACATCAGCACTAAACAATTTAGAGAGCTCGCAAGTGAAGTAGGCACTTTGTTAACCTACGAGGCAACCCGAGATTTGCCAGTCGAAAGTGTCACCGTAAAAGACTGGATGAACAAACCGCTTGAAGTGAGCCGTGTCAAAGGTAAAAAGATCACCATTGTGCCCATTTTGCGTGCGGGTCTTGGTATGTTGGACGGTGTATTGCAACTTATCCCAAATGCGCGAATTAGCGTGGTCGGTCTCTATCGCAATGAAGAGACGCTAGAGCCAGTGGCATATTTTGACAAAGTGGTAAAGGACGTCTCTATCCGCACGGCGCTGATTATTGACCCCATGTTGGCAACAGGCGGTACCTTAAATGCCACTATTGATCTTCTTAAGCAAAAGGGATGCAAACACATTCTTGGACTGTTCTTGGTAGCCGCGCCTGAGGGCATCGACGCTGTGCTTGAGCGCCATCCAGATGTAAGTATTTATGTTGCCTCTGTCGATGACAAGCTGAACGAAAAAGGTTACATCCTTCCTGGATTGGGCGATGCAGGTGATAAGCTATTTGGTACTCGATAGTGCTGAAACAACACGGATAACGCCAGCAGAATACAAAAAGAGGATTCTGTTGCTCGCGTATCTATCGAACAGGTATTGCTTCTGAATGACTGCGCTTTTTATTTATGAGCAGCGCAATCGTGACCGACTAATCCAGCCCTAACCACGCCAGCTTGCCCCTGCCAATCGCGCATGTCTTGTTCGGGCTTCTCTGCTGTGTATTTGGCGTACAACGCTTTGCCAAGCTCATCTTCGAGAATATCAACTTTCACCCCTTTGCTTTGTAAAAGCGCTTCATTCTCGGCATTGGCACCATCCAACCGATTGCCGATAACAATGCGGCTGAAACTGTGACTAAACGTCAATGCTGTGCACACGGAGCAAGGCGTCAATGTGGTAAACGCCGTCGCTTTACTGAAATCGGGATTGCTGAGCACATAAGCATCATTGTAAGCGTCTGTTTCACCGTGCCAGTAAAGCAGGTTATTCTGAATATGGCGGTTATGACCTTTACCTAAAATCAACGCCGTTTCATTGTCTCTCACCACGCCACCAATCGCACAGCCGCCCTCCTGATATCCTTTTTGTGCCAACAACACTGCGATGCGCATCATGTCTCTATCAGTGAGTTTGGTAATAAATCCCGCTTCAACAATATGCAAAAGTTGATCGGTAGGTATGCGCGCCACCAAGTTCAAGGTATCATCGTTTACAGGTGCGTTGGCAAGAATAACGGGCTTAGTTGTTATTGATGTCATCGATTGAGACTTGTTTTAACTATGGATAAGTCACAAAAGCATACTATAAATACGCGCACGATGAGCATACATAAAAACATATTCGGTTCTTATAATGCCCTACAGAACTATTCACCTTTAGTAAGATACTCATCTTTAGACCACTCCTCTCCCGGCATAGATTGGTCCATATCACCAATAGCATATTCATAGATTTCGATTTGTGATTTTATCTCTGCCGTATCCATGGTGGCCTGTGCGAATTTCGATACATCACTCAATTCATTAACTTTTTCTTTGAGTTTATCTTTTATCCAATAAATGACTCGACCATCAAGGTTGCATTGATCATCACCGTTCGCAACTGCATGCAGAATGACCCATGCGATACATTCACCTAATATTGAATTTATCAAATGGCGTTTTTTTATGCCTTTAAAGACGCCTTGATGGTTTTTGAAGTAAAAAGCTGTTTTATCTCGAATTTCAAACAATTGGTCAGCCAGCTCTGGGGCATTCATTTTTTCTGACAAATAATGGCGTAACGTTGAGTCTTTTGCATTAAGTCGCGACCCCATATAATTCATCATAGTTTCTGTAGGTCCTTCAAACACTCTGCCTACTCTGGCGTCGCGAATGATTCTGCTGATCTCATTGGTTTCACTGTATCCTCTTCCACCCATAAATTGGCTTGCACTGTCAGCCGCATCCCAAAGAAATTCCGACCCCATCACTTTAGCGGTAATTAAAAATTCTTCTGGCAAATCCTGATGCTTATCAAGTGAGAGGCTGATGTAATTGACTAGCGCTTCTTGAACACTGATCTGATGAGAAATCTCACTCATTCTGATCATACAAACCGGATGTTCGAACAATGAGCCCGTCGCAATTTTATGGCGGCGTTTGACAAAACGCAGAAGCAACTGCTGTGTTCGTTTCATGGCGCCTAGAAAGATGGCACCCAACGCTAAGCGTGTATACATCATTGCATCTTGCGCAACATCTAGTCCCTTCCCTGGCTGTCCGAGCTGATTGCTGATAGGCACTTCTGCGTTATTGAGAGAAAAACGATTTTGTACCATCCCGCGCATGCCCATTGTCATTAGCTCAGTTCCCATTTCTAGTCCAGGGATGCCTTGCTCTACCATATATCCGTTGATGCCAAACGGCTTACCATTAGCATCGTAGTAACGCGCAAAAACATTGATTACTGACGCCCAGGAGGCATTGCCAATCCACATTTTTTGTGCATTCAATCGAACCCTTCCATTATTAAGCTGCCTGGCGGTACCTTCAATAGCACCGGCATTTGAACCCGCGCCGGGCTCAGTCAAGGCGAATGCCGTTAATTTTCTTCCGGTTGCTAACTGAGGCAGCCAATATGCTTTTATTGCATTTTGACTGAAGTTCATGATCGGTCGTATACCAAGGTAATTGTGTAGACCAACAAAGATGGCGAGACTGAGGTCAATGGCACCGATTTGTTGTGATACAGCCATACAGTCCTGGTTCGATAAACCCAGACCTCCAAATTGCTCAGGCACCTGTTGTCCCAATATGCCCATATTGCCAAGATCTAGGACAATATGTGGTGAGAAACAGCGGCGGTTATCCATCAATGCTGAATTGATACGCGTATTACTGTATTCACGTAAATCTGTTAATAGGTCTGAAATATGACTTTTTGGAGTGGTTGCTGCAAGACTCATAAGAATAACCTCAGGTAGTGGTATGTGGCATGGCGACTTCTTCCACCGTTGGTTTGGCACTTGTAGAAGACCTCGGCTGAAAATAACGACGTGCTTTAGCTAGATTAGTCGCAGCAATGGTCGGATACTCATGATGGATATCATGGTGACTCAAGGTATTGACGACTGCTTTTCCGAAGATCGCCATCATAGTAGCCTGAAAAAACGCAGGGTACTGCGGCGTATATGTGCCGTATTCTTTTCCCTTTCTGTGTAAAGGAAAAGAGATTGAAAACATACAGGCACCATAGACCAGACGTACTGGAATAAAATAATAGAGTGAAGCCATACCCAGATAACTGACTAATAACATAAACAAGACAAACCTCACCCCCATCCCCAACAGTAATTCCCGGTCGATGCCTCTATCCCGAATATAGTGATAAGTTGAAATCTCAGGAGACAAGGTAACCATAAGAAAGGACGTTAGAAAGTTTCCTTTGATGTGGTAGAGGTCAGGGTCCTTTTCTGTCACCGTATAGGCATGGTGTCTATGATGTATATCCCTGATTTCGCGATAGCCAAATGATAATGGTGTCAGGATCAATAAGTGATAGCGAATAAACCAGCCGGCTTTTTTGGGTGGTACCAAATGCAGGTAATCATGCAAATTGATCATCCATCTAGATATATAAATCACCACACCTATACAGAAGGTCCAGTAAGGCACAATATCCATCACATATAACGCAAAATGGACATAAACCAGCGATAAAGATATCGTGATCTTTAGCTGCAACATCAATTTGTGGTAGTCATCATTGCGCGAAAGTAACGTAAGTAAACTCTTATTCTTTCTCGTAGTTGCATCCATGATTACGCCTCCTGAGTTTCCAAAGTGACTGGATTTATTTGCCTTTGTCGACTTGCCCTTGGTGTATACCAGGGCCGTGACGCTCTGAGATATTGGCCGGGAATCGTGGGATAGTCGTGATGGATATCATGCTCACTAACACTTTGAAGTAACTTCTCTCCGTAGACCAAAGATGCAATGATTTTCAACCACAATGGATATTCGATTGCGAAGGTTCCATAATCACCGTTTTTTCTATGTAATCCATAAGAGAAAAAATACAGGCAGGAACCATAGGCCAGGCGCACCGGGATCAGATACCACAAAAATGACCAGCCAAACGCAAACGCTAAACTGACAAATAAAATGAAACGAATGCTGACACCACGCTTAAATTCATCATCCATCTTCTTTTTCTTTAACCAGTGATAGGTTGAAATTTCGGGTGAGAACATGACGTTTATCCACCCTGCGAGCCAGTGGCCTTTAATATGATAATATTCTGGATCTTGCGGCTTTGCCGGATGCGCATGATGCCGCATGTGAATATCACGCATTTCAACAAAACCTAGTTGAAGAAGCGTGAGTGACAATAGATTTAATCGCGTTATAGGATTGATCGTTTTAGGCGTAAAATGATGTTGCATTTCATGCAAACAAATCATCCACCTGGGTATGTAAACTATCACTCCAATAACGAACGTCCACATAGGTACAAAATTGAAGTAGGCAAGTAAAAAGTGAATATATGTGAGCAACTCATAAAATATGTATTCAACTGCAAGGGAAGTGCGTTCCCCATCGCTAATACCAAAGAAACAAGATAAATTTTTGGTCTTATTTAATGATTCATTATGCATATTACAACCTTCCTTATCGTTTTCGATTGCATCGAATTTCCGTTACCTTTACAACAAATAAGATTGCGATTCCTTGAGTTTGATATCGCAGTCCGATTGTGTACAAATGGCTAATGTGTAGTCTGATGACTTGTATTGGTAAATGTGCTTATCAGCCATAACAGATCGATTCTTATCAATGGCTTTGTGATCGTTATCATAGAGAGAAACGGTGCAAACATTTTTCAAGCCTCCAGCCAACCCCTCTCCGCTTTTCTTCAAAACAGCCTCTTTAATCACCCATTTATCAAGAAAATCTTTATTGGCATCTTCTGCGTGTAATTGGGATTCTTGCTCTTTTTGCGTTAGCACCTTGTTAGATAACAATGCCAATTGTTTGATGTTTCGATAGTTTTCAATATCCACGCCACATTCTGATTTTTCATCAACTGCACAGGCGACGACCGAATGTGAATGACTCAAATTAAAATTCAATTCATATCCCACCAAAAATGGTTTGCCATTTTTGTTTCTGGAAAACCTGAGTTTTTTTGGATCTTTACACCCTGTATATATCGATAGCATTTTTCGTTTTAATGCATGCGCCACGATAAAAGTTGTCTTATCTTGGTTTTTAATGAACTTGCTTGCGCGAAGTTTTTCTTCTGGGCACAAGTATGCTTGCAAACGACCGACTTCAGATCTGCTAATACCAAGTGTGGGAACAATCCAGACATTCATACGCTTGCTTTTACCTCAACGCCGTTCGCGGGTTTTGATGTAGGGCGGTTCTCTGTTCAATCAAATTCAGAATATGTGCTGCATTGTTCATCGGCGCAAAGTGATCGCCATCAATCATGTACAAATCCGCCGGTGCAGATGTGATATTTCGCCAATCTAACAAGGTCTCAAACGGACAATGTTGGTCATCAATGGCACCAATAATATCCAGCGAGACTGTTAGCTTTTGGGTTGGCTTATGTTCATAGTCATAAATGATTTCCAGGTCTGAGCGAATGACGGGCAATATGACATCCATTAGTTTTTTATTATTGAGCACCTGAGCATCGGTTCCATTAAGCTCTTTCAAATATTCAAGCAACTCGCGGTCAGTCAATTTGGGCAAACCGATTGATGATGGATAATTCACGGGCGAAGAGCGCGATGACAGTATTAAATGTTCAATTTGATACGGCGTTTTATCCAGTCGACGCGCCGTTTCGTAGGCCAATATCGCGCCCAAACTATGCCCATAAAATACCGTTGGTTTGCATTCCAATTGTCGAAAGGCGTCAGCAAAACGATTCACAGCGACTTCTATTGATTCAATAAAAGTCTCACTGTAACGTCTACTTCTTCCCGGCAATTCGGCAGCAAATAATTCGTGCTTGCCCGCAAAAATCTCTCTCCACGGCATAAAGCTTTGCGCACTACCACCGGCAAAGTGAAAACAAACTAATCGAGTGCCATCAACTTTTCCTTCTGACAAACAAACAAATTCCGGTAAAGAGATTTCTTCGAGACGAGATAAGTTATTGGGATACGTCATATCTTTAGGCCTGCAAAACGTCTAATTGACCGTTGAGATAGAGTTCCTTCATCAAACTGCGCTGCACTTTTCCACTCGTCGTTTTTTTAAGCGTTGCAGGCGGAATAAAAACAATCTTATTCAAACCGACGCCATGGAGATCCATTACAGAACGTCCGATCTGTAAACGCAGTTCCTTTGCATCTGATGCTAATGAGCGTTTTAACTCCCGATCCGTCTCGATGACAGCCACCATTGCCTGTTTTTGATTGTCTTTGTCATAACTAAAGACTGCACAGCTTTGTGGTTTTATGCGCTCACTTGATTCAAGGATGGTGTATTCAATATCTTCAGGATGCAAATTACGACCTTCACAAATGATTAAGTCCTTAAGTCTTCCGCAGATATAAAGTTGATGATCTTCACCAATAAAGCCGATGTCACCGGTTCTCAGATAGTGTTTATTATCACTGCTTTTAGTCTTGGCATAAAACGTCGCCTCTGTGATTTCGGGCTTATTCCAATAGCCTTTCGCATTAGCAAGACTGTTTATCCAAATCTCACCGACTTCACCTTGATTGCATGCCTCGAGTGATTCTGGGTTTACGATGGCCAATTCCGTTTCCCAGTTGGATTCACCACAGCCAACCAAAACTCGACTACTTTCAGAGTGGTTGACCTCAACAACTTTTCTTTTGCTCTCAAGCGTGTCTTTATCCACTTCAATTGAACGTGGCAATTGCCGTGTAGGGCCACCAGTTACAAATAAAGTGGCCTCTGCCAACCCATAGCAAGGCATGAAGGTTTCAAGTTTGAAACCATAGTCTTTATATGTGTTATAGAAACGTTCCAGTGTCGTAGAACGCACGACATCTGCGCCGTTCGGTGCAATCTGCCAACTTGATAAATCGATATCATGCATGCGACGTTCGGAAAATCTTGTGACCGCCAGGTCATAGATAAAATTGGGACCACCACTTAATACTGCTTGGTAATCGGAAATTGCACGTAACCAGATAGCAGGTTGCCTGACTGCAGTATTGGGTGACATGATGACCGTATGGTTACCCAATAGTACCGGTAACAACTGCCCCATGATCAAACCCATATCGTGATGATGCGGCTGCCAGAAAACCATATTGGCGTCTGAATTCAAACACCAACTATCACGCATCATTTGTAAGTTCAGCGATATATTTCGGTGAGTTACCATCACCCCTTTGGGTGCTGACGTTGAACCAGAGGTATATTGAAGAAATGCGACTGAGTTGGTGTCAGTGTCCGATCGAAAATGGCCAAATAATGGCAACGCACTGCTAGGCGGAATATCTTCTGAATCAACCCATACTAAATCCGCCGCGTCAGTATTCGAGAAACTGTCGGCAATTTTTAACTTCGTTTTCTCAGGTGCGATGGCAATCTTTGCTTGGGTATCTTTGATGATACCAACACACTTATCGACTCTGCGTTTATTAGGCAAATTCAAGGGAACCGCAACCCTGTTTGATATTAAACAACCGAAAAAGGCTGCAATAAAATCCAGGCCTTGAGGAAAAAATAGAACTACCCTGTCTCCTTTTTCAGTTTCCTGTTCTAGAAAATCAGCAACAGCGCGAGCACTTTGCCACAGTTCTAAATATGTAAATTGTTCGCATTCAATGCCTTCATCATCCAAAAATGTAAATAACTTCTTATCTGGATGAATACTTGCCCGCATTCTCAAACTATCATGAATGGGTAAATAACCGACGGCACTTTCAATTTCCTGAAATGTCACTTGCGTTTTTAGAGTCATTGGTTTGTCCCTTCAGCGTATTAAACAGTTACTTAAACTAGCTCTTTTATTGCGGATGACAGTTCGTCAATAGTTGGATAATCAAAAACCAATAAAGGAGATAACTTCAGATTGTAGGTATCTTCAAGGATGCCGGTTAACGTTGCGCCGGCCACTGAACCGAGACCATATGCACCTAGATTCATATCCGTTTCCAGATCGTCTTCTTCGATGCTTAACTCTTCACAAATAAAATTTATGATCGTTTCTTTTACCTGTTCAATTTCCATATTCATAATTTCTTCTCCGATAGTTTTAAAGATTCAATTGTTGCTCGACAGATTTTGCAATGGATGCTGCATCCCATGATGAGAATTCTTTAGGCAAAGATGAATCGCCATCAACGCCTAATGTGAGCGGGATGATCGCTTTGCTTACATTGTGTTTAATGTGCTTGTAAACCGCGGCACGAAACAGTGGCTTTGCCATGCCTCGGCAGGTGTGTAAAAAGGTTTCTGGCAAGATTTCAGATGGTGACTCTAGTTGAACCAATTCGTTGTAGGTTATACGGTCCTGATGAAACATCTCTGCAAATACTTCTGATTCCTCCAACCAGCGTTTATTCAGCACTAGCGCCATCGTCGATTGATTGAGCAGAGGATTTCGCCAGTCTAGACATCGCTTGATTGCAACCCCTGATGGAAAATCTGATGCAATATCTTTGCGAATAAACGTCTGACGAATAGCAGATTTGTAGGCTTCAGGTAATTGGGCTTCTTTACTACATGCCAATAGGGCGTCCAATATCATGAAATCGGATTGCGCCTTGTCATTTGTAGGAAGCTGATCAGAAATCCCAATTTGAATTGGTCCATTTTGGCATTTGATCGCATGTTCAAGGCAGAATGCTTTAATCTGATGAATGATTTCACTTACAGATAAAGGCGTTTGGGAAGCACTCTTATCGTTTTCCAAAATAATGGCATCAATGAAACTGACGCCTCTCGAATCTTTCATCAATAATGCGTCTTGAATCAGGTCAATGTCATTTGCACGCAAATACAATACAACATCTGACTGCGCGCCATCCGCTGCCTTGTCAGCGCCTGCCATCACTGATTTGTGTTCTACTAATGCTTGATTAAAGACTATCGTGTCTTGTAATTCGAGATACTTTACTTTTGCATCGCGCGCGATATCCAAAATGCCATTGAGGTGGACATCGTTGATATCATTGTTGATATAGACACCATATTGTCCTTCTAGACCTTGTTCATCTAATTTAGAGATCGTGTCTTTGAGGTCGTTTTCCTTTAAGGTGCTTGTGTTTAAAAAGCTAACGACACCTTGGTTTCCCAATGCTGAGACAAGGTCTTCATTGGCAACAAAGTGATGCTTACCCGATGCAATAAGACGTGGTAGCCGCGGTGTTTTGGTATTGTTGACAGACCTGACACTTTCGATAAGCGGTGTTTTTGGGATCTCATAAGCTTGAGAAGGACCATTGTCAGAATAATTCCGTCGAATTTTACTCACCATCGGTGATAAAACACGTGTACCGACCTCATGAAATTCTTCTGCGCCTGAACCGATTACGTGTTCAATACATTCCACCCAACGCACAGGACTCGCAAGATGGCGAACCAGATTCTCCGGTATTTCCTCTTTGAGGTTTACTCTTGCCGTTAAGTTACTTATGACAGGAATGGTCGTTTGTGAAAATTCAATGGATTGGAGAAATTTCAAAAATCCCAATTGCGCAAAACGCATCAAACGCGTGTGAAAAGCACCACTTACGTTAAGAGGTATAAACCGCCCCGTAAAATCTATTTGGTTCAAGTATTTACTGAAGGCGCCCATAGAAGCTTTGCCGCCGCCAATCACAATTTGATCGGGCGCATTGATATTGGCAATTTCTATTCCCATGAATGGTGAAGACTCAATGAGTTCAATGAATTCCGGCAATGAAACACCGACAACAGCAGCCATGCCACCACCTTTAGCCTGGGACATCAATTCACCACGTTTTTTAACCAATCTCAGACCATCGCTAAAATCCAGGCTTTCTGCTGCAAACAATGCGGCATACTCACCCACGCTATGGCCTAATAGGAAATCCGGCTTATTTGATGATTCAAAATCAACGAGGTATTGCAAGCAAGACACAACGTATATCGCGGGTTGTGTATAGTGAGTTTGCGCCAAACGCCCACCCGGGTCGTCGAGACAAAGGTCAACAATCGAATAGCCCAGTATCTGATCCGCCTGTTTGACGTAGTCAGGGAACTGCGAGAATAATTGTTCTCCCATTCCTTTCTTTTGGCTTCCTTGTCCTGGAAATAGACATGCCTTCATTTCGATACTCCACTCTCAGATGGAAGGGAAAAATCCGCTGTTGCGTTCGAATCATCTCCACTCTTGCTTGAAAACCTTCGCAATTTGACACCTGACCACGTCATACGCGACTGGTTGTTTCTATCTTTAAAATCGATGGAAAATGACATGGTAGACACATCATATTGGATAAGATATGACTTGATTTCCGCTGCATTGGGAGCGTCGATGACACAATCTTTTATCTCCGAGACAAATACGGCTGGCGTATTTTTTTGCGGAAAAAGGTAAGCAAATGATGCAGAAATACAATGCAGTAATGGCACCCAGAACTGACTCGAACGTTCATTCCACAAGCCAATGTCTATCTGGCATGAAAAAGCTGCATCATAAACCTGCACCCCTCGAACCCAATTATCTAATGACGCTGATAGATAGGCGTTTTTCTTTAACTGTTTTATGTATTCTTCTGTGGTTAAATTTGTCTGTATCTTCCCTAGGGTGTTTGTTTTTGGTTTCTGGATATTCGAATCATCAACTAATTCAGCTCGGACAATCACTGCTTTTGGATTCAATCCGGACAGGCAATAAATACTCGATGTTTTATTCTTATTTGAAGATATTGATGGATGTTCTGAGAATCTAACATCGCGACCAATATCTTTAGGCTTTCCAAAAACAATATTATGTAATTTTGTCGTAGTGCCTGATGATTTATAAATGGCGTAATCTAAAATCAAACCCGTCGCTAATACGGATGATGATAATGGTGTCAGCGTATTGTTTTGAATCTGTTTCCAGGCTTTAAACAAGTTGCCATCTAAGACGACTGGCGCTTCTTTACTGTGCGTTTGAGGGCCTGCAATAGCATTGTCATTGTGGGCTGCGCTTATCTTATTTTTGTTCGGTATTTCTTGAGTGGCTTGTGCGCTATACCAAATCCGTGTTCTTCTGAAGGGGCTTGCAGGCAACGGTGTTTTATTGGGCCTTTGCTCATTCTGGTAGATCGTTTCCCAATCCAACGAGGCCGTTTTGGTATGTAGCCACCAGTTTGCCCACGTAGTTAATTCTGCAATATCGGAACGTTTGTCAGGTTCGGCATTCGGCTGCTCTACCTTAGCTGATTTATTGTTAGATGATTTATTGGTTAACGCATTGACCCAAAAGTTTTCCTGCTGCTCATCTTGATTATTTAGGTAGTTTCCTAAGACTTCGGTTAACTGCGCTTTACTCGTAACAACACATGCCAGGCGATGTTTAAGATAGTCACGGCCATCCTGCAGGCTATAGGCGATTTGAGCGAGTGTAACTCGTTGCTGCTCCTCTACAGGCAAACAGACTTGCGGTTGAATAAAAGAAACTCCATTCTTTTTACAACGTAGTTGAGACTGGTATACCCTCGAAATGGTATGAATCAAATCTGCAACTGAATAGCATCCGGCGATGTCTTCATCTTTCAGATTCACGGAGAACAAATTGTCTATATCACGTTTTAATTTATACAGTTGATACTGCGTTTCTATTAGGGTGTGCAAAGGTGTATTAAGAGAGATTGTTACTTCAGAAACTGCTCTTTCTGAGCAAACAGCATCCAGTATTGCAAATACGTCTTGTTCTACATATATCTCTTCTGAAAAAAGAAAATCATGCATTTGAGTAACACGCGCCAAAAGGGACTCTTTATCGCGCCCTGACAATACAACCAAATAAGGTTTGTCTAGCTGTTGATTTGCTTGTTGTTCTTGCTGCTGTTCTTGCTGAGAGTCAACGTTCTGTTTTTCATTTTGATATGAACCGAGAACAACATGCGCATTCACACCTCCAAAACCAAATGAGCTTATCCCGGCTATCTGTTCATTATCTTCATCTAATGCTGTATTAGATGTTGGTACATAGAATGGAGAATCATTTAAATCGATATGTGGATTCAAGGTTTTAAAATGAAGATTAGCTGGCAACATTCTATGCTTAAAACTCAGAATCATCTTGATAATGCCACCGATGCCGGCGGTAGCTTCCATATGACCAATATGGGATTTCAATGCACCCAATGCGATTGTTTTATTCTGTTCGGTTGTTGCTTTTTCTGAAAAATATGAAGCAGCTTCCTGCAGGCCTTTCACTTCAATTGGGTCACCCAGAGGTGTGCCGGTGCCGTGCGTTTCTAGACACGCCGCTTCAAAAAAGTCTTGGCCAGATTTGTCCCATGCGCGCTTCACAACATCGGCTTGCGACTTTGCATTCGGTGCCGTAAAACTGTGTGCGCGCCCCCCATGGTTTTCTGCGCTGCCATGTATGACGGCATAGATATGATCACCATTGGCTTCCGCTTTCTCCAGTGGGCACAAGACCAGCGCAGCAACTCCTTCTCCTCGCGCATAACCATTCGCTTCAGCGTCAAAGGTTTTACTGCGAGCATCGTGACTCAGCATGCCTGCTTTATCAAAGGCAACGAACAGATCAGGGCCAATCAATAGATTTACACCACCGACAATCGCGCGTTCGCACTCACCTGTCGACATCGATTGGATTGCGCGGTGTATCGCGACCAATGAACCTGAGCAGGCGGTATCCAGTGTTTCACTGGGGCCGCGAATATCGAGATGAAAAGAAACACGGTTGGCAACACTGGTCAACGCCAAACCTGTGCCCCTGAACAGATCAAACCGTGCATTCTCACGAACCATCATGGTGTGATATTCCGCATTCCCCACGCCAACAAACACACCTGTTCTGCTGCCGACTAAACTGGAAGGTGCAACACCGGCATCTTCCAACGCAAGATACGCAGTTTGCATAAAGAGCCTCTGCTGAGGATCCATAGACTCAGCTTCGCGCGGCATAATACCGAAAGAACGATGGTCAAACTTATCGATATCAGGCATAAACGCGGCACAATTCACCGAGCATTGCATACCATCTTCTTTTGCCGGCCCAAAATAATCTTGCCAGGACCATCGCGTTTCCGGTATCTGGCGAAACGCATCATGGCCGCCAATCAGATTTGACCAAAACTCAGCCGGATCGTAGGCATCGGGAAAACGGCCGTGCATGCCGACAACCGCTACAGGCATTTGTGAAGACTTATCTTTTTCCATATCCATGGTTCCGCTTAATAAAATGCATGATAAACACCCTATCCACTCTCTATTTCTGCAACACTACGCCTGCCGCTTCTCATCTAAATTCATTGCAATTGGTGACGTTCTCAAACTGTCTTCAAGAAACTCTGCCGTTCGATTATCACCACGTTGCCTGGCGTACTCTGCGCAACCTAATAAAATTTGTTCAACGC
>JBCDMA010000072.1:0-14132 GCA_038744645.1 Pseudomonadota bacterium
ATGCAATCCTTGGGTTATATATCAGAGCCGCATGCAGCAATCGCTTATCGCGCACTTACAAAACAGTTGCAAGAAGGCGAAGTGGGCGTTTTCTTGGGCACTGCACATCCAGCAAAATTTAAAGAAACGGTGGAGACGGTATTAGGGCAACCGTTGAATCTACCGAAACCACTCGCCGACGCCTCAAATAAGCCATCGTTGGCACACAGCGTGGAAAACGATTACGAAGCATTAAAGGCATTCATGTTAGAAACACTGGGTTAATTGTGCGTTAGCAGTTCAATCCAGCAACGGGAATCAACGCATCGTACTTTGTCGTGTAATTTTAATTCAATTGAAACCCAGCAATAATAGGGAGGGCTGCTAATATAGTTAGGACTGACAGTATTTCTAGCGCTGTTTATATATCTAGCGCTAATTGGCTCAAGGAAAAATACCCATCAACATGCAATGGACACAACTCATTGGCGAACAAAAATCTCAGCCTTATTTTCAGAATCTATTGTCATCCATTCAACATGAACGCGATACCGGTCAGGTAGTATATCCGCCAAAAGAAGACGTGTTTAATGCGTTTCGCTATACGTCACTAGCATCACTTAAGGTGGTTATTCTTGGTCAAGACCCGTATCACGGACCGAATCAAGCGCATGGATTATGCTTTTCGGTGAAAAAGGGGAATCGGGTTCCACCTTCGCTGAAAAACATCTATCAAGAACTTCAAAATGATATTGAGGGATTTCAAATTCCAAAACACGGTGAGCTTACGCATTGGGCAGAGCAGGGTGTATTATTACTCAATACTGTTTTGACGGTAAGGCAAGCCGAAGCAAACTCACACAGAAAGATGGGTTGGGAGACCTTTACTGATTATGTTATTCACGCTGTATCAGAGAAGTGCAATGGCATTGTATTTTTGCTTTGGGGAAGCCCAGCACAAAAAAAGGCTGCATTGATTAACGCAGATAACCACTTCATTTTGAAGGCACCTCATCCGTCCCCTTTGTCTGCACATCGAGGTTTTCTAGGATGTAAACACTTCAGTCAAACAAATGCGATCCTAACTAAATCAGGCAGACCTGCCATAAATTGGCAATTGCCAGGTTAAGCAATCGCAGTTATCTGTGTGATGTAGGTTGTTAGCGGGTAAGTTGTTCGAGTTCGAGCTCTAAAGATACATCCATGTCAGAAAGCTCTTTTTGCAATCGATACTTGTCGTGAATGGCTTCAATTTCGCGCCACTTACGTTTTTTACCATTCGACTTTGATGCATTGTTATTATTGTTTGCGGAAGCGTCAATATTTACTGATCCCATAAGGAAGCTCCTATCAGTCTATGTTCACTAAGCGATTGGGTACAACTAATGTATTAGTATCACAATCGGAAACATTTTAAAACAGTAAAGTTAAAAAGCTGTTAAATAACAGGTTTTTTTAGAACCAACTCTGACTCACTTTTATTGCTATGACAGGAATTTCGCGATGAGTTGTTGAGTTGAAGCATCTGCGCTTTCAGTGCTCGTTTTTCCGTCGATCATATCGAGCACTTCATTACCCAATACTTTGCCTAATTCAACGCCCCATTGGTCAAATGAGTTGATTCCCCAAATACAGCCTTGGACAAGAACTTTGTGCTCGTATAAGGCAATCAAGGCACCTAAGGTCTTAGGATCTAGCTGCTCGCACATAAGTGTATTGCTCGGATTATTGCCTGGCATCGTCTTATGGTGCGCCAGTAATTGTTTTTCTTGGTCGCTGAGATCGCTGTTTTTTAAGTCGGTAAGACAATCGACGAAACGTTTGCCTTGCATCAACGCTTGCGCCTGTCCAATACAGTTAGACGCCAACATATTGTGGTGAGTCTCTAACTGATTTGGCACTTTGATTGGAAAAATAAAATCAACGGGGACAGGGAGGTTTGATTGATGGATCAATTGATAGAAGCTGTGTTGTCCATTTGTTCCTTCACTTCCCCAAATCACTGGACCTGCGCCGTGATCCAATGCATGGCCATCTAGCGTCATAGATTTTCCATTGCTTTCCATGTCCAACTGTTGAACGTAAGCGGGCAAGCCCCTTAAGTAATGATAATACGGGAGTAACGCATGACTTTGACAGCCGAGAAAGTTTCTGTACCAGACACCGAGCATGGCAAGGATAACAGGCATATTCTGGTCAAATTTAGCTGTTTGAAAGTGTTCATCCATCGCAAATGCGCCCTGCAACAACGCGTAAAAGTTGTCGTAGCCAATCGTTAATGAAATGGGCAATCCAATGGCCGACCATAGCGAATAGCGCCCGCCTACCCAATCCGCCATTGGAAACACATTTTCTTCAAGCATGCCAAACTCAACTGCGGCTTTTACGTTAGAAGACACCGCCACAAAGTGTTTTGCAATATCCGCTTCCTTGGTGCCTTGTTCGAGAAACCAGTGCTTGGCTGTGAGGGTGTTTTGCAACGTCTCTTGTGTACCGAAAGATTTTGACGACATCACAAACAATGTCGTTTCAACATCGATTGATTGCAGTACGTCATAGATGTGGCATCCATCTACGTTTGCAACAAAATGGGTGGTGATCTCCTCGATTCGGTATGGTTTTAATGCTTCAGTGACAATTTTAGGCCCCAAGAACGACCCGCCGATGCCTATGCCGACAATCGTATCGATTGTTTTACCTGTAAATCCTTGGTGCGTACCGCTGTGTACTTTCTCTGTAAATGCTTTTAGTTTTTCCAGTGTGCTAAGTACTTCAGGCATGACGTCTATGCCATCAACAAGCACAGGCTTTCCTGAAAAATTGCGTAAAGCCGTATGCAGTACTGCGCGCTTTTCAGTTGTATTGATCTGCGCGCCGCTAAACATGTCAGCTATTTTTGCTTTTACGCCTCTTTCTTCGGCAAGCAAAAACAACGCATCAAGCACGTCTTGTGTGATTCGATTCTTTGAATAATCTAAAAACAAACCAGCGGCGTCTAATGAATATTTATTTGCTCGATTGGGGTCACTGGCAAACATATCCCGCATGTGTTTGCGCTTAACAAGACTTGAAAGGGAATCTAAGGCTTTCCAGCTAGGCGTATTTTTAAGTCTTTCCATTGTGATCTCTCGCAGTGATTGTCAGACTGATGGTGGTCAAATATTGTATGGATAATGCGATTATTTGATAAAGCCTCATTTGAGCATCTGAGTGCGTTAGGGTATCTATAGTTTCTCAGCTAAGCGTTTTTCTAGCTTGCCTTGATCAATGGCAAAATTGCGGATGCCCTCTGCTAGCTTTTCGGTGGCCATAGCGTCCTCATTCATCATCCATCGAAATTCGTTTTCATTCAACGTTTCCGGCACCTTTTTTGAGACACCTGAATCTACGAGTTGCGCATCCAGCATGCCGTCTGTGTTTTCTAAAATGTCTAATAGCTGCGGGCTTATCGTCAAATAGTCACAGCCTGCTAACGCAATTATTTCTCCTGTATTGCGAAAACTAGCACCCATGACAATGGTCTTGTAGCCATGCGCTTTGTAGTAGTTGTAAATATTCGTCACTGAAATGACACCGGGGTCGTTTTTACCTTCATAAGAAGCATCCGGATTCTTCACTTTAAACCAGTCCAAGATCCGGCCGACGAATGGCGATATCAAAAACACGCCTGCCTCAGCACATGCCCTGGCCTGTGCAAAGCTAAACAGTAATGTGAGATTGCAGTTGATACCTTGTTTTTGCAATAATTCAGCAGCTTTAATACCTTCCCACGTCGATGCTATTTTTATCAATATTCTCGATTTGTCAATCCCGGCACTGTCATATAACTCAATGAGTCTATTCGCTTTTTTTACAGTTGCTTCAGTGTCAAAGGATAATCTCGCATCGACTTCTGTGGATACCCGGCCCGGAATGACATCTAATATTTCCTTCCCAATAAGCACAGCTAACATATCAGAAGCGTCGATAATCTGTTGCGCTGTGTTCTTTGATTGGTATGTCGCAAAGCTTAACGCTTGGTCGATGAGTACTTGATATTGAGGTAATGCGGCAGCTTTAAGCAAAAGCGATGGATTCGTCGTTGCATCGACTGGGCGATACCGTTTGATGGCTTCGATATCACCAGTATCTGCAACAACGGTGGTAATGGCCTTCAAAGCATTTAATTGGTTAGACATGGTTTTCCTGCACATATTGGGTGTTTGTCGTGTAAGCCCGTTCTTGCATTCTTGTGTGGCGCAAAAACAACAATAAACCTGAAACAACGTATTCGCGTAATGTTACCATTGTTTTATTTGATTATCGTGTTGGATTTATTGAATTTATGTTGTTGATCGTATCACCTGCAAAGAACCTCAATTATAACAAGCTGGATAGGGCGTTAGAGACTGGCATGCCAAGAATGTTGGCACAAACTGAAGCGCTTGTTGAGCGTTGTCGATTGCTTTCGCCAGCGGATCTATCTTCACTGATGAAGATCAGTGATAAGCTGGCCTTGCTCAATACAGAACGTTTTCAATCCTTTTCGTCTGATTTCACTAAAGAGAACGCTAAAGCCGCGCTGTTTGCCTTTAATGGTGATGTATATGCCGGTATTGACGCAAATTCATTGACTGAAGACGATGTCGCGTTTGCGCAAACGCATATGCGCATTCTTTCAGGGTTGTATGGACTTCTTAGGCCTCTTGATAAAATGCAGGCTTATCGATTAGAGATGGGGACAAAGCTTGCAATTAACGGTCACCACAATTTGTATCAATTTTGGGGCGATCAAATCACAACTTTGCTCAATGAAGATATCGCAAACCAGGGTGACAACATCTTGGTTAACCTTGCGTCAATCGAGTATTTTTCTTCCATAAATGAAAACGCATTAGACGCGATGATCGTCCAACCGCAATTCAAAGATCAAAAGAAAGGCCAGTTTAAAACTATCAGCTTCTTTGCCAAAAAGGCAAGAGGACTAATGGCGCGATATATCATCCAAAATCGTCTTAGTGATGTGGCGCAACTACAAGCATTCAACTTGGCCGGGTATCAATATAGCGATGAAATGAGTACGCCAACAAAACCAGTGTTCATTCGATATGAAAAGGACATTCCAAGATGATAATTTATACATTTCCAGGCACCAGAGGCATCAGAGTCACCTGGGCAGCCGAGGAGTTAAAGCTGCCTTACGAAATCACACTTGTTAATCTCAAGCGTGGCGAGCACAAGCAATCTGAATACCTCAGTATAAATCCCGAAGGAAAGATACCTGCAATAAAAATCGACGATTATTATATGAGTGAATCTGGCGCCATACTTACGTACTTAGGTGACAGATACCAACGTTTAATTCCGCTTGCAGGCACTGCTGAGCGTGCGCAATACGAACAAATGATGAGCTTTATTTTAACTGAACTTGAGCAACCTCTTTGGACAATTGCTAAGCATAAGTTTGCGCTACCAGAAGACTTGAGAGTACCTGAAATTGTGCCTACCGCATGCTGGGAATTTAAAAACGCACTGTCCATATTCGCGACGCTGTTAGGTGATAATGAGTATTTGCTGCCAACGGGATTCAGTTTGGTGGATATTGTTGCCGCTCAAACGCTGTCATGGGCAAAAGGCGCAAAACAAGAGGTTGAAGATCCGCGGGTAAACGAATATGCAAAACGCGCGTTGGGCCGTTCTGCGTTAGCGAATGCAAAGGCAAAAGAAGAGGAAGCGTTAACAAACGCTCAGTGACACTCGAATCTTTTCTTCTTGTGCCTTGTCTTTTGCCATATAACGTCGGCGCGAGCGAGTCAGCAGTATACACTCGTACGCGCTGTATTCCGTCGCGATGTTTGTTGTAATCAGTCCGTGTACATTCTTTGCTGAAAAGTCAGCTGTTGAGAATTGTTGGGCTGACTGATATCCAAAGAGAATCGCAGGGTTTCTTTATCATCAAAATTGACCGTCGCAAGATAATAAATCGCTTGTCCTTCCGTGACTTTTTTAAAGTCCAGTATCTTGTTTGTCCCAAGCAAATTGCGAGCATTGCCAGACACGCTCACATCCTGCGCTTTTTTTGATCGTTTATCTAACACGGATATATTGACCAGTGCGTTGAATTTACTCCTCTGAATATCATTTGCTCTGGCAACTTCTGGTGTGAGAAATGTTGTCGGAATGACAATATAATGCACGTCCCAGTCTCCAATTGTTTTCTTTTGTTCCGCCAAGGCCGGTGAGTTACCGAAAGCCAAGACCACGAACAGAATGACTATCGAGCTTATCAATTGATATGGTCTTCGTTTATCGTTTTTCATTTTTACTCTCCCAAAAATATCTCGTTGAAGGGAAGCGACGGCGCTCTTCCTTACGAACATTGGTAGAACGCATGTCAATCGGTGTGCGTTTAAGTGAACTTTACTTCGCTGACGCACATGTATACGAAGTATAGCAACTGTGCGAAGTATTAAAGTATTTCACCGTGTTTAGCTTCGCTTATGCGTGCGACATTTAGTACACAACACGTTGTTGTGCATATTGCAGTTGCTGTCGGAAATAGCAATTGAAGAGTGCTCTTTAATCCTGTTAGAAAACTGCGCTGGTTGAGGATATCGCCAGGTGATACTTTCTTCTCTAGATTACGGGGCCGAAGAAGTCATTGATCAATAGTCTGAAAAACTGCAGCGCAATGAGGATGATTAAAATAGATAAATCAAGACCACCGATCGGCGGTATGATTTTTCGTACGGGGCGAATGATTGGGTCGGTGAGTTGATGTATCACATATTCAACAGGGTTGTTGCCTTGTCCAACCCAGCTTAAGATCACATGAATGATCAGCACAACAAAGACGATCCAGTAGATTTGCGAAATCAGTTTGAACAAACCTTGAAGCAGCACTATCAATACAGGAAACTCGCCTACGCGCAACACAATCATAAACGCTACCATCGCCGTTGCGATAATGTAAGCAAAGAGTAAGGTTGCTGTATCGAGGCTACCCAAAGAAGGGATCGCACGTCTAAGAGGCCCCACAATCGGTTGCGTCGCCTTAACTACAAATTGGCTGATTGGATTGTAGAAATCCGCACGCGTTAGTTGTAACCACAGCCGCAACAATACGACGGTGAGATACAAACTGCCAATTGTCGTAATTAAAAAGATAAGTGCATTCATAGATGTTGTTGTCCTGTTTAGAATTCTTGTGCCATTTGTTTTGCTCTAACAACCGCCGCGTTCATTGCGTGATCAAATGTTGATTCGATGCTGTGTGCCTGCAGGCACTTTATAGCTTCATATGTAGTCCCTCCTTTGGAGGTGACTTGCCGTCGAAGCTCTTCTGGACGAGTTGTCGGTGTTTGCTTTAGCATTTGCGCGCTTCCTAGCATCGCTTGCTGAACCAGTTGCCTTGCTTGCGTTTCTGGTATGCCCATTTTACAGGCTGATGTAATCATTGATTCGGCAATGAGAAAAAAATATGCAGGGCTACTGCCTGCTGCCGCGATAACGGTATTGATATCGGCCTCTTGATTAACGACAGCGGTCTCACCCACTTTTTGCATCATGTTTTCAACGAAATCAACGTATTCCTTTTGCACTTTACGTGGTGCAAAAATACCGGACATACCATAGCCAATTGCACAGGGTGTATTTGGCATCACTCGTATCACCTGTTCGTGTCCGCCGAGAAAGTGCTGCAATCGTTCAGTTTCAATACCAGCGGCAAGTGACACTACACATTTCTTATTCAGTGAAACTTTGGGAATAAAGGCCTTGCAGACATCATGCAATACTTGCGGTTTTACCGATAACACAACCACGTCCGTCATATCTATTGCTTCAACATTGGAATTTGTCGTTTTGATGTTAAGGTCTTTTTTAAGGGCGTCCAACTTGGGTTGGCTGGGGTTACTGGCAACAATATGATCAGCCGGATATCCTTGGGCAATCAATCCTCTTATGATTGCGTTACTCATATTACCTGCGCCAATAAAGCTGATTTTTTTATACATCATCAATGCTCTGTTTTTTTGTTCGCTGACCAAAAATAGCCGTACCAATCCTTACCATGGTGCTGCCTTGTTTAATTGCAAGCGCGAGGTCTCCACTCATGCCCATAGATAAGGTATCAAAGGTCGTGAATTTCCGTTTAAGAGATTCATATAGCGAATGCATTTTGGCAAAACTTGCTTCGAGTTCATTTTGCTGCTGATTCGCTTTAGGTATCGTCATCAAACCTCTTAATTTTAGCTGCTTCAATGATTGCATTTGTTCCAGTAACTCACCTGTTTGATCAGGTATGACGCCAGATTTGTTGTCATCACTATCGATGTTCACCTGAATGCAGACGTTTAATGGTGGTAGAGACGCAGGTCGCTGGTCGTTTAAACGCTTCGCAATCTTAAAACGGTCAATGGAATGTATCCAATCAAAATTTTCTGCAACTATTTTGCTTTTGTTTGATTGCAGTGGGCCGATAAAGTGCCAAAGGATGTCGGAATAGTCTTGTAACGCTTGAATTTTTTCGACGCCCTCTTGTACATAGTTTTCGCCAAAATCACGTTGTCCTGATTGATACGCACTGATGATATCAGATACTGGTTTGGTTTTACTTACTGCGAGCAACGTAATATTTTGAGGTGCACGTTGATCCTTGGCGGCTGCAAGTGTGATTTGTGCTTTTATGCGATCAAGGTTTTTACCAATGGTATTCAAGTCTGCCATGTCGTAGCACCTGATTGAAGATAGTGATTGGAGATTGAATTGTGGATATTAACGAACTCTTAGCATTTAGTGTTAAAAACAAAGCTTCAGATTTACACCTGACATCTGGGCTGCCTCCTATTATACGCGTAGACGGAGAAATGCGCAGACTAAATGTTGACGCATTGGTCCACGAACAAGTGCATTCACTCATTTTCGATATCATGAATGACAAGCAGCGAAAAGAATACGAAGAAAACCTCGAAGTTGACTTTTCTTTTGAAGTTAAAGACTTATCTCGATTTCGTGTCAATGCGTTTGTGCAAAATCGCGGTGCAGCGGCGGTGTTGCGTACCATCCCCAGTGAAATATTGACATTAGAAGATCTAAATGCGCCTTCAATCTTCGAAAAAATCATCGATCAACCCACGGGTATTGTGCTGGTAACCGGAGCGACAGGTTCAGGTAAGAGTACAACGCTGGCTGCGCTTATCGACCATATAAACAGGAACAAACGAGAACATATCCTAACAATAGAAGACCCAATTGAATTTGTTCACGATAACAAATTGAGCGTTGTCAATCAGCGTGAAGTACACAGAGATACCCATTCGTTCAACAATGCGCTTAGAAGTGCACTACGTGAAGACCCTGATGTGATTCTGGTGGGTGAAATGCGTGATTTGGAGACTATTCGATTGGCGATTTCTGCAGCGGAAACCGGTCACTTAGTGTTCGGTACACTGCATACCAATTCGGCGCCAAAGACAATCGACAGGATCATTGATGTATTCCCAGCAGAAGAGAAAGCGATGGTGCGTTCTATGCTATCAGAATCACTGCGTGCTGTTATTTCTCAAACATTGTGTAAAAAAATCGGCGGTGGCCGCATCGCAGCACACGAAATAATGATTGGGATCCCTGCAATAAGAAATCTCATTCGCGAAGATAAAGTGCCGCAAATGTACTCCGTCATTCAAACAGGACAGGCACATGGCATGCAGACCATGGACCAGTGTTTAAGTCGATTGGTTGGTCGCGGTTTGATTTCTCCGCAAGACGCTGCTGCAAAATCCACAGAAAAATCGCAACAAGCAGCGTTTTAAAAATACACAGGCATAGGAAGACACGCAAATGATGACACTTGATCAGTATCTAGCGGATATGGTTTCAAACGAAGCATCGGATTTGTTTGTGACAGTGAATCTCCCCGTTAGCGCAAAAATCAACGGAAAGTTAATGCCTCTGACAAATATGCCGTTGTCTGAACAGGAAGCGTTAGATTTGGTCTTTGAAGCGATGTCGCCTAAACAGCGCGAAGAGTTTGAACAGACAAAAGAATGTAACTTCGCCATATTAAGAGAACACATTGGACGTTTCAGATGCAGTGCATTCTGGCAGCGTGACAGCGCTGGTATGGTCATACGTCGCATTGTTACCGACATTCCTCGTGCAGAAAGCCTGGGATTACCGCAAGTACTAAAAGACGTCATTATGGCGAAAAAAGGCTTGGTGCTGTTTGTTGGTGGAACAGGCACAGGTAAATCGACTTCGCTTGCAGCGCTGATCGGGCATCGCAACCAGAATTCATTCGGTCATATCTTGAGCATTGAAGATCCGATCGAATTTGTTCACGAACATGCGAATTGCGTCGTTACTCAGCGCGAAGTAGGTATTGATACCATGAGCTTTGACGACGCACTTAAATCGTCATTGAGGCAAGCGCCCGATGTTATTCTCATTGGTGAAATTCGGTCCATGGAGACGATGGAATACGCCATGTCCTTTGCAGATACTGGGCATTTGTGTGTTGCCACGCTGCACGCAAACAATGCGAATCAGGCTATCGAAAGGATCATGCATTTGGCGCCACAAGACTTACACAACAAGCTTCGCTTTGACCTCAGTCAGAACGTTAGAGCGATTGTTGCGCAGCAATTGGTACCCACGATTGATGGTAAAGGACGCGTCGCCGCCATTGAAATTTTACTCAACTCGCCGCTGGTGGCTGACCTTATTCAACGAAACGAAATCGGGTCGTTGAAAGAGGCCATGACTAAGGGTAAAGAAATGGGCATGCAAACGTTCGATATGGCGTTGTTCGAATTGTTTCAGCAAGGCAAAATCAGCAGTGATCAAGCACTACATCATTCGGATGCGCCAAATGACTTGCGACTTATGATGAAACTCGCTAACAAGAACAATCGTTCATCGCTTGGTTCTCTTGAAAACGTATCTTACGATAGAGGTTAGGTTGGCGCATACAAAGAAGTTCAGCCGCGCATTGTTCTGCGGCGTGATTTGCTGACATTGATATGGCGCTTAAAAAGCACAAAAACAGCGCAAAAGATCAAAATTGAAAATAATCGTGTACTAAACAGGTCTTATTTAAGTGCGTGAAATTTCGTTAATAGGCGAGCAAAGGATAATGAAACGCTTCTATCAAGATTATAACACCGTTAAAGTTTATCAAGTGAAACAACTGCTTGCAGATGCGGGAATCGATTGTATTGTGCGAAACGAGCTTATCCAGGGCGCTGCTGGCGAGATACCACTAAATGAAGCATTGCCAGAAGTCTGGCTAGTGGACGGTGAATGGGATAAAAAAGCGGCGCAATTATTGGAAAAATTTGAACGCGAACAACAGCAAATCTCCGATGCGTCAGAATGGACGTGTTCCGAATGCAACACCATAAATGAAGCAGATTTTGGTATTTGCTGGCACTGCCAGTCACCAAGAGAATAGATCTAAATAATAACGCTGATTCTTAAATATTGGGTATTCTATACTTCAGGATTGTTTGCAAACCAGCTTTCAAAAATCAAACAAGCAGAAACGCTGTCGACTTTTTCTTTACTTAGCTTTTTAACCCCTCCTAGCTCAAACAATCTGGCTTTTGCTTCGACAGTACTTAGTCTTTCATCGAATTGATACACGGGTTTTCTACTTAAATTACGCATGCGGTTGGCAAATTTTCGCGATCGCACAGTGATGTCTTGTTCGCTTCCATCCATGTTTAGCGGCAACCCAACAACAATAGCGTTTGGCTGCCACTCACCGAGCAGGGATTCAACCGTCTGCCAGTCTGGGATCCCTTGCTTGGCAGGTAAGGCTGCGAGGGGGGAAGCGGTGCCCGTGATTGTTTGGCCAATAGCGACACCAATACTGCTAGTACCAAAATCAAACGCGAGAACGTTTGCCATATAACAATTAAGACAGTGTGCTAAGCATGACCGCCCTGTGCGGAGATTTGCCAGACAGCTACGCCGAGTTTGCTCATGGCTGCTTGCCACTTTTCCTGGATGGGCACATCAAATAGAATTTCCATATCAAAGGGGAGTGTGAGCCAAGAATTTTCCTGAATTTCTTGCTCAAGTTGACCTGGTGACCAGCCAGCATATCCAAGCGCCACTAGCGTTTTCTGAGGACCTGTATCACTGGCAAGATGCGAGAGGATGTCTTTTGACGTCGTGAGCATAATTTCAGAACTCAACTCAACACTTGACGACCAACCGGGTTGTGAAGAATGTAGCACAAAGCCGCGGTCCTGATGCACCGGCCCTCCCATGTTGACGAGCTTTTCGCTTTTGTCATCCACGATGATTGCTTCTTCATCTGCTTGCATCACCAGTTCTCTGAATGTCATTTGGGAAGGTTGATTAATAACCAGCCCCATCGCGCCTTCGTCATTGTGTTCAATAATCAGAGTAACGCTTCGCTCAAAATAACTATCAGCCAGTGATGGCATTGCCACTAAAAAGTGATTTTGTAAAGTATCAACGGTGGCGATACCACTCATGAGTTTTTATTTTCCTGTTCTAATTTCAATTGCTTCGAAAAGTTTACCGCATATATCAATAGGATATGCGGCTTCAATCTCCCTAACACAAGTGGGCGATGTGATATTAATTTCAGTGATCTTGGTGCCAATCATATCAAGACCGACAAAATAAAGCCCGTGTGAAAGCATGTCATCGGCTACTTGCTGAGCGACGCTGAGCTCTTCAGGCGTGACTTCCTGCGGTCTACCTGTCCCTCCTGCAGCAATGTTTCCCCTTGTTTCATTTTTGGCGGGTAATCGAGCGAGGCAATAGGGCATCACCTCGCCGTTGACGATGAGGATGCGCTTATCACCGTCTGATATCTCAGGAAGATAGCGCTGAAACATGCCAAGTTGTTTACCATTGTTTGTCAGTGTCTCTGTCACCACGCCCAGATTTAATCCGTCACTTTTGATGCGAAAAATTGAGGTACCCCCCATGCCGTCAAGCGGCTTGCAGATGATATCTGCATGTAGCGCATGAAAGGCTTTTATTTGGTCCTTATCAGCGGTAACAAGGGTATCTGGTATCAAGTCAGCGTAAAGCGCTGTAAACAATTTCTCGTTAAAGTCTCGCAGTGCGCGCGGTTTATTTATTACCAAGCTGCCAGCATTCTCTGCTAATTCTAATATCTGCGTGGCGTATAAAAAATCTTGGTCAAATGGCGGATCTTTACGCATCATTATGACATCCATTTCAGCCAGCGGACCCTCGCCTTGTTCTTTGATGTCATAGTATTCAGTTGCACGATCTACAACGCCTATTTGGGTATAGCGCGCAAAGGGCACGCCATTATTGATGCTTAGGTCATGCATTTGTAGATAATAAATGTCGTGTCCTCGTGCTTGTGCACACAGCATCATCGCAAATGTGGTGTCTTTTTTCGTCGTAATGGAACCTATATCATCCATTACAAAAGCTATTTTCAACGGCATTAGCGTTCCTTGTTTGAAAAAAAGTGAGGCTAGAGATCACCAAAGAGCGTTTGTAGCACACTGAGGCCCGTAACTGCCGCAGTTTCGGTGCGTAAAACTCTTGGTCCAATATTACAACTTGTAAAGCCGCGTTGTTCCGCGTTATAGATCTCTTTTTCTGAAAAGCCGCCTTCGGGCCCTACCAGTAACATAAAGCCTTTTTTTGGTTTTGCAAGCTTGCTTAGATAATGGGTCGTGCGCGGTGCTAAAATGACTTTTTGTAAATCACTGTTAATGCCAAGTGACTGATGAAACGACGCGACGGGCGCAACTTTTGGTACCACGTTTCGGCCGCTTTGCTCACATGCAGAAACAACTATCTTTTGCCATTGTTCTACTTTTTTTTGCCAACGCACATCGCTTAATTTGACATTGCAGTTTTCAGTCGTAATCGGTGTGATTTTTGAAACGCCAAGTTCTACTGATTTTTGCAATGCATAGTCCATCCGATCACCTTTGGATACCGCTTGCATAAGATGTATATGCAATGGACTTTCAACATTGAGTGCAAGTTGAGAATCGACAATGACCTCCGCGCTTTTTTTTGAAAGGTCACAAAGCTCACTCGGGTAGTCACATCCATCGCCATTGAAAAGTACAAGGGATTGTCCTTCCTTGAGTCGCAGTACGTTTGCCACGTAGTGAAAAAGCGGATTCGTTAGCTCGAATCTC